>CAWCWQ010000233.1:0-14650 GCA_963799145.1 uncultured Acidobacteriaceae bacterium
AAGTGCTGACCGTTTCCAAAGCGGTGGAAACTAATCGGACTCCGCAAGACAACGAGGTCAAATATTTTCTGGGCAAGTGGATTCAGGACGTTCGCGGTTTGCCGCTGGATGTTGTCGTTAAAAAACAAAACTGGATCAGTTCGTATTATTTTATGCGGCAGTCCGCGGCCGTAAAAATGAATGAAATAATCAAAAAGGACAATCCCATGAGCAAAGTCGGCGAACAAACAATTGCCGCAAAGCTCACGTCCATAGTCAAGATGTCCGCGCAATCTTATCAATGCCGTTGGGTCGAGGAAGTATTCAGCAAGGAAGGCGCTATGCTTGATACTTATAAGATGACCGCTATCATTACGGTAGATTTTTCCCGGCCCAAAAATGAGAAGGATATTTTTACCAATCCCCTCGGACTCTATATTAAAGATTTTAGCTGGTCTAAAGATATTTAATTACTACTTACAAGGAGACTCAAAAATGAAGGATATTTTTAAAAAACTTATATTTGTATCTTTTCTTTGTTTCATTATTGCCGGATTGCCGGTTTTAGCTCAAACGTCTGAGGATACGCCCGTCACGCCGGGAAAAGTTCGCCGGTCTTCGGCTGTTCCCGGCCCGACAATCACATCAGCGGGCATGTCCGATAACCAGACAGCGACACCCGAAGAAATCGGCAAGGAAGCCGTATCGAAACAAATTACGGATGCGGCTGTTAAAGAAGGCACACAGAAAATCGAGGATATAACCTCATTACAGGCAAAACTCTTTTTCTACTACAGTCCCACTTCTTTGTATGAAATCTTTTGCAAAGAAGGTCATATTACGGATATTCAGCTCCAGCCCGGAGAGTAGCCTATAGCTTGATCTCAAGGAGCGAACTCAGATGATCGGAAACTTGGCAGAAAGCTAACAGCTAAAAGCTAACGGCTAGAAGCTGTATTTCCAATCCACTGATCCACCCAGTCGTTCACCGTCTTCCACCAGAGCTGCGAGTTCTGCGGCTTCAGCACCCAGTGGCCTTCGTCGGGGAAGTAGAGCATCTTGCTGGGCACCTTGAGCCGCTGCAAGGTGGTGAAGAGCTGGAAGCCCTCGCTCACGTCGAGCCGGTAGTCGAGCTGGCCGTGGATCACCAGCGTGGGCGTCTTGAAGTTTTTGGCCGAGAGCGCCGGAGACCACTTGCGGTATGGATTCTCCGCGTCCGGCTTGCCGTAGTAATCCCAGGGCTTGCCCTTGAACTCCCACTCGTTGAACCATAACTCCTCGGTCGTTCCGTAGGCCGATTCGGGATTGAACATGCCGTCGTGGCTGACGATGCACTTGAAGCGGTCGGTGTGGCCCAGCACCCAGTTGGCCATGTAGCCGCCATAGCTTGCGCCCAGCGCGCACTCGCGCGTCTTGTCGATGAAGGGATAGTGCTGCTCGGCGTAGTCCAGGCCCTCCATCAGATCGGTAAAGGGCTTGCCGCCCCAGTCGCCGTTGATGCCGTCGACGAAGGCCTGCCCGTAGCCGGTCGAGCCGCGGAAGTTGATCATCACCACCACGTAGCCGTTGGCGGCAAAGAGTTCCGCGTTCCAGCGATAGCTCCACGCATCGCCCCATGCGCCCTGCGGCCCGCCATGGATAAGGAACTTGACGGGATATTTCTTCGCCGGATCGAAACCCGGCGGACGGATGAGGAAGCCTTGCACAAACTTTTTGTCGTTCGCCAGAAACTCAAACGGTTCTAGCTCGGGCAAGTCCAACTGGGCAAGGAGGTCGTCATTGAGATGAGTTAACTGCGAATCCTTGAACCCTAGCATAGGGTAAGTGCCGTATCGAGTCCCTTCGCTAGTTTCCGAAATGCGATTGACGAAACCAGGGTCCCTGTTCTCAATCGAGTAGACCTCCGAGGGGCTTTGAACTCTCATTCTTGTGAAAAGAATGGTTTTTGCGTCGGGCAAGACATGCAGATCACTGCACTCACCCCGATAAAAGTGATGAATGGATCCGATGGACTGGGTATTTTGGCGCGTCGTGTCCGCCTGATAAAGATGACCGGACACGGGGATACTTACGAATGGCGGGCCGTTCAGAATCCTCCTTTGCTCGATCGGGCCGTTTACCGATCCATTCGCAATAAAGTAGATCGACTTCGAATCCGACGCCCATGCGAATTCATCGATCCAAGCATCAAAATCCGGCAGCAAGTCCCTGATCGTTTTCGCCGCCCGGTCATAAAGCGCCAGCCGGAACTTGTCGCTCTCGTATCCCGCCCGGGCCTGCGAGCGCCAAGCCAGATACTTGCCGTCAGGCGAGTAGGCGGGGTTGAAGTTGCCGCCGAGCGAGGTTGAAACCGGGACCGGCTTGGCCGCCGGGTTGGTCAGGTCGAGGGTGAAGATCTTTGCGCTGATGCTGGTGGCCGGCTCGGGGTCGAGGTTCTCGGTGAAGGCCAGTTCCTTGGAGTCGGGCGAAAAGGCGCAGCCGCAGCCGCCGCCCTCCAGCGAAAACGGCGGAACGTCGTGGGGATCGTTCGGCGTGAGGTCGCGCATTCCGCCGCCCTCAACCGAAATGAGGAAGAGGTGGCTGCGCTTGTCGCCGGTGTAGTGGTTCCAGTGGCGATAGAGCAGGTGAGTGAAGATCTGCGCCTTCACCTTGCTGTCGGCCAGCGCCGCGTCGCGGTCGTAGTTGCACTCCGCGCCCTTGCCCTCGTCGTTGGGTGTAATTGCCGGGCAGTCCGGATAAACCGGCGCGGTGAAGACGATCGACTTGCCGTCAGGCGACCAGATGGCGTTGTCGATGCCCAGGTCGAGGTTGCTGATCTTGCGCGGGTGCGCGGTCTCGCCGGTGGCGGCATCGAAGTCGGCCTGCCAAATCTGCTGTGCGCCCGTGCGGCCGCTGAGGAAGAGGATGCGCTTGCCGTCGGGGGCGAATTGCAGGCCGCTGTCGCCGGGATGCGCAACAGCGATCCTCTGCGGCTCGCCGCCCGCAATCGCCTGCATCCACAGCTCCGCTGTTTTGGTGTTTTGGTCGAGATTCACTGTCGTGACGGAGTAGGCCAGCCACTTGCCGTCCGGCGAAACGGCGGTATCGCCCAGCCGCTTCATCTTCATCATGTCCTCGAAGGTCATGGGGCGCTTGCTTTCACCCCCGCGACCAGGACCTGTCGCCGGGGATCCCGGCTTCGGCTGTGCAGATTGGGCTGCCTGGGCCAGGCAATAAGGCGCGGCGGAGGAGGCGAGTGCGAGTGAAAGGATGAGGCTGGCAATTTGCATGAGATTTCCTGTCCGCGCCGGAAACGAAATGGTTTGCGCGAAGAAGCAGTTTACACCGGACGCATGCCCTTGGGCAGAAGCCTGTCAGGGAGGACGGAGCGCTCAGCCCATCCTGCGGTGGGCAGGAGTAGGGATTGACGAAGCAGCGGGAAGGCGCTAGCATCCACCACGTATTCTCCCCCACACCAAATCGAAGGAGATTGTTCCGTGAGAATCGCTGCGCCCGTTGCAATTCTATTGTTTGCATCTGCGTTGGCCTGGGCGGATGGGCCAAAGCCCTGTGAAGCGTTGAAGTCTGAGATCGCAGCCAAGCTGGACGCAAACAAAGCCAAGGGATACACCCTGGAAGTGGTAGCCAAGGACAAGGACGCGGAAGGCAAGGTGGTTGGCAGTTGCGAGGGCGGGACAAAGAAGATTGTGTACCGCAAAGCGGCTGCCGAGCCCAAGGCCCCGGCGTCCGCGGCAAAGAAGCCCTGAACCTCTGGACCTTGAGCAGCGCCGCGACCACCCCGGGGGCAAGCGCCGTGCGGATATTTTCCTGAAGAATCAGCCGGCCTTTCGGCTGCGTTCTTGGGACCGCGCCTACTTGTTCTCGTTGCCGGTGAGGCGGAAGGTGAGCGTGCCCCAGAAGAGGCGGGCGCGCATCTGCACCGGCAGGTGGCGCTCGTCGTCGGTATACCAGATCCAGATGTTGCCGCGATTCTTCACCACGCCGGCTTCCGCGGTGGGCTGCACGCGCAGGGTCTTGAATGTGCCCAGCGTGGTCTTGATCTCTTCGCGGCCTTCCACCTTCATGGTGACCGGCACGGTGCGCTGCGCGTCGACGACGGGGATGACGAAGTTCCTGCCCACCTCCATAGGCTGTGACGAGGCGTAATAGACGCCCGTCAGCAGGTCGGTGAGGCAGCCTTGAACGGGCGACTCCACGTGCTTTGCCTGCCCCGTGACCAGGTTCTTTTCATCCAGAATCGACTTCCCCTCGGCATAATCCAGCCGGAGCGTGGAGTTGATCTGGCGCCGCCCTTCGACCGTCTGCTTGTCGAACTCGTAGGTACAGCCCCGCTCGCGGTCGAAGGTGGACTGGAAGCGGTCCCCAACGTGAAAGAGCAGATTGATGGCGCCGATGGTGTCGGCGTTGGCGGTGAGGCGCTCGCGATCGCCGTTTGCCTCAAAGTGCAGAACGGCAGTGCCGGCCGGGAAGACCCGCCAGTCAACGCTGTAGGTGAGAGTCTGCTTCTGCGGAAAGCTGAAGCCCGCGCGCGGCGGCGCAAGCTGGGCTGTCTGCTGAGCGAGAGCGGCAGCGGCCAATGCAGCCGAGCAGCACAGATTTGCCAGGATCGTGCGGGTCTTCACCGGCAGACAGGCCTCCTTGGAAACTTACAATTCTTGCCCGGGATGCGCTCATCGCAGCCCATGCGCCATTGCGTCCAGAGCCGGCCGGAGGAAGAGCAGGCAGAGGTACAGAAGTGCGGCCCCTATTGCAGCATTGTACTCGCGGTGCCTCAAGTAGAGCGAAAGGGAAAAGGCGCCGCCGGCGCTTTTGTCTTTTGGATTGGGCTCATGGATAGGCCGCGGAACCAGTCGGGGAATCAGGCGGGGCACGCGCCGGCAATAGGCGTCGAACTCCGGAAACGTCGCGCGCAGGAAGCGCTCCTCCGAGGCGATCACCGGGATGTAGATCGCCGCAAATCCGCCTGCCAGCACCAGTGCCACCGGCCAACTGAGCAGCGCAACGGCAAAACCAGCGGCAATGAACATCGATCCCAGGTAAAGCGGATTGCGGGTGTGCGCGTAAGGGCCGCTCATGGTGAGTTCACGGTTCTTTTTCACGTAGCCGGCCGCGTAGCCGCGCAGCCACAGGCCGGGCAGCACCAGCGCCAGGCTCCAGGCCACAGCAACTGGCTGGGGAGCGCGCCGCCACAGCTCGAAGAGATACAAGGCCGCGGCAAGAAAGCCCAACGGCACGCGAATGCGCCGGGCCATGCGCTGCCAGCGGGCCATCCAGTCCTCGGGCGGAAGGTTTCCGGGCTGAGTCATGGTGCGGTCTCCTCGGCCAGCAGCTCGTCGGCGGCGCGCAGCACGTCTTCCGGCTGGATGGTCAGCAAACCGGCCTCCGGGGCGTCGCGGCGCGTGTGGTCGCGGCGGCTCTCGGGGCTGCGCAGCACTCTGAATCTCGTTCCGAAGGGGCCATTGCGGCTGGGATCGGTGGGCCCATAGATGCCCACCACCGGGCGGCCCAGAGCGCAGGCCAGGTGGAGCGGGCCGGTGTCGCCGGCAATGCACAGGGCGATGCGGCGGGTGAGCGCGATCAGTTGCGCCAGCGAACAGGTGAGTGGAGTGGCCGCGCCGCCGGCTCCCTCAACGATGGCGTCGGCCAGCGCCTCCTCGCCGGGGCCGCATTGACCAGCACGCGCAGGCCGCGATCGGCGAGACCTTGTGCCACTGCCGCGTAGCGCTCCACCGGCCAGCGCTTGGCGCCCCAGCCTGCGCCGGGGTTGATGAGCACGGCGGGCTGGCTTCGTCGGACAGCAAGCAGGCATCTTGTCGGCCCAGGCCTCGGCAGCGGTGTCCACCGGCAGCCAGGGCTCTACGGGCGCCAGCGCATCGCCGGCCACGGCCGAGGCCAGCTCCACATCCTGCTCGATCACGTGCGCGCCGCGGGTGGCCACGCGCTCTGTGAAGAGCCAGCGCGCAATCCGCTCACGCGGCTCAGCCTCGCCGATCAACCGCCGGCAACCCGCCAGCCGCCCCACCACCGCCGACCGCACCGCCCCTTGCAAATCGAGCACGGCGTTGTAGCCGCCGTCCCGGAGCGCCCGCCGCAAGGCCTTCACCTCATGGATGGTCTTCAGGCTCAGCGGCGCTCTTCGCCAGTCCTTGGTGGGCGCAAGGTGTAGCCGATCGACAAGCGGCTGCGCGGGGCCGCGCCCACTTTGAAGGAGCGTGGCCTCACAGGCTGCGGAAAAACTCGATTCGGAGGGAGGCGGGGGTTTCAACCCCCGCACAAGGCCAGCAGAATCGGCGCGGGCTTTAGCCCCGGAGGCATGCTCTTCGGGGAATTCGCGCAAGACTTGGTCCTCACGCTCCGATCGTACGGCCGCCAGCAGCGCACGCCAACGAGGTTCCACCACCCAGTCGATCACCCACTCCGGATGGGCTTGCCGCAGCGCCGTCACCGCCGGCAGCGCGTGCAGAATGTCACCCATGGCTCCCAGCCGCACCACAAGCAAGCGAAAGTTGGATTGCGTTTGCAAACTCTGATTTTCTCACAGGGGTGGGTGGTCCCAGGCAGGCGCAAGCCGGTTCGCCAGCCATTCGACCGCCTCGTCCTCATCCTCAATCTCGATGCGCAGGCGGGCGATCTTGAGCGGCAGCCATTCAGGGAAAACGGAAGTGAGGTTGCTCAGGCGGACGCGGTCCTTTTCAGTGGTAACCAGCCCTGCGGCCGCAGATCGGTGCGCCAAGGCCACCAGGCGGTTCAGATCCCTGGCACGATAGCGATGGTGGTCGGGGAAGGCCACGCGGTCAGCAAGTTGGAGACCGGCGGCTTCGAGTCCCTCAAAGAACTGCTCCGGGCGGGCGATGCCGCAAAAGGCCGCCACCGGGCCATCGATGGCTGGAGCCTCCATCGTGCGCCGCAGCCGCCAGACGGGACCCGCAAAGCCCCAGTCGCGCAGAGCAGCCTCCAGCTTGGGAGCGTCGTCCTGCGCAGGAATAGCAATTACGGCGGCCCGCCGGGCGGCCTTGAGCGGTTCGCGCAAGTTGCCCGCCGGCAGCAGGCTGTCGCGCCCGTCGCGGCCATCGAGCAGCAGAATGTTCACGTCGCGGTGGAGTTGGCGATGCTGAAAGCCGTCGTCCAGAAGGTGCAAACCAAGGCGCAAATCGGCGGAGCGGCCGGCCTCGGCCAGCAGCCCAGCTTCGAATCGCTGCGCAGCCACATAGACCGGCACGCCCGCCTCCCGCGCAATCAGCAGAGGCTCATCGCCAAACTCCTCGGCGCTGCCGTCCGGGCGAACGAGTGCCGGCCGCTGGCTCCGCCGCCCATAGCCGCGCGAAAGCACGTCCACGCGCAGACCGCGACGTTCCAGGGCTTGAGCCACTGCGATGGTCAGCGGTGTCTTGCCCGCGCCACCGGCGGAGAGGCTGCCGATGCTGACTACCGGCCAGCGCAGCCGCCGCACCGGCTCCAGCCCGATGCGCAGCCGCAATTCACGCAACGCCAGCGCCAGCCGGTAGGCCGGAACCAGCGGCAGCAGAAGCCTGCGCGCAAAGAACGGCGGCCTCATGACGCACGCTCCTGAACCGATTCGGAGGAGAGCAACTCCCGCATCGCATCGACGCATCGCCCCGTTGCCCCGGCTTGCTCATCGAAGACCCGCCGCGCCCGCTCGCCTATGGCCTGGGCTGCGATCCTGTCGCGCAGCAGCTCGATCAATGCCTCGGCCAGCTCTTCCTTGGCGGCGATGCGGATCGCGTCGCGCGCCCGCAAGTCGTCGGCGATCGAGCGAAAGTTGGCATAGTGCGGACCCATTACGATGGGAACGCCGAACTGCGCCGGCTCCAGCGGATTGTGGCCTCCGGCCGGAACCAGGCTGCCGCCGACGAAGGCCGCCGACGCAAGCGAATAGACCGAGGCCAGCTCGCCGATAGTATCGAGCAGGACGATCTCGCCGGCGGCCAGCGGCTTGAGCGCGTCCACGGGTTGCGATCGCCAATCCGAGCGCCTGACCCACTTGAATCCTGATCTGTCGAGCAGCACAGCCACCGCGCCAAACCGCTCCGGATGCCGTGGCGCGAGCACCATGGCCAGCTGCGGATCGGCTTCGAGCAGTTGCGGCCAAGTCGCCAACAGCGCCGCCTCTTCGCCTTCGAGCGTGCTGCCCGCGACAACCAGCCGCCGCCCCGCCGCCAGAGCCTTCAACTGAACCGTCGCCTCAGCCTCCCCGGCCGCCCGCACATCGAATTTCAGATTCCCGGCGACCGAAATCCGCTCCGGGCAGCAGCCGATAGCCTTCAGCCGCTCCGCGTCCGTCTCGCTCTGCGCCAGCACCCGGCTCAACCGCCGCAAAAATGGCCGCCACAGCCAGCGCAGCCGCCGGTATCGCGGCCAAGAGCGGTCGGAGATGCGGGCATTCACCACCGCGACGGGAATCCCGCGCCGGAAGCAGCCGCTGAGCAAATTCGGCCAGAACTCGGTCTCGGCCAAAATCAGCAGCCGCGGTTTGAGGGCGTTCAAATACGCCCGCACCGCCCAGGGCAGGTCCAGCGGGCAATAGAAGACGCGGTCAGTTGCGAATCGTTCGCGCGCAAGCTCCTGGCCGGTCCGCGTGGTCGTCGAAACTACCAGGCGGCACCCAGGAAAAGCCGCATCCAGCTCTCCAACCAGCCGGCTCACCGCCAGCACCTCGCCCACCGAGACTGCATGAACCCAGATCAACGGCTGGTCTTCCGGTCGCTCCGCAAGCCTCACCCAGCCCAGCCGTTCAAGCAGTCCCTCGCGATACTTCTGCGTGGTGGCCATCCGCCACAGCCACCACGGCGCGCCGGCCGCCAGGGCCGCCAGCAACGCCAGATTGTAAAAAAACAGAATCATGCGCAACCGAACTTTGCGTCCCCCGGTCTAACCCTCAAATGATACATTCATGCACGATGAGGCTTTCTCGGACATTTCCGCTGCTTGTGATCTTGCTGGCCTTGCCGGCAGCGGCAGCCGACCACACTCCGCCTCCCGTGCAGCCGGCTACCACCTATGCCGACGTCGAGGTGCATGGTGACGAAAAGGTGGCCATCGCCGCCGAACCCTACGACACGCGCGAGAAGGAAGCCATCTTTCGCGTCGACTACCTCGAGCCACGGCGTCATGCCCGTGCGCCTGATCGTGACCAACAACGGCAACCGGCCCATCTCGCTGCGCGACGCGCGCATCCTCTTCCAGACCGCCGTCGGGCGACCGGATTCAGGCCGCCGAGCCTGAAGACGTGGAGCGGCTCTTGATCCGATAAGGAGCGCAAGGGCACAAAGATCCCCCTGCCCGGCCCCATTCCCAACATCAAGCTCAAGCCCAAGGCCAGCGACAAGGAGATCGAGGAGGACTTCGACAACTTCGAGTACGGCGCCCTGGTGGTGGAGCCGCACACCACGCGCGCCGGATTCCTCTTCTACGACGTCTCCGGGCTCGATCACCCGCTCCAGGGCGCCAAGCTCCACCTGCACAAGCTGCGCGACGCCGACGGCAACGAGCTCTTTTACTTCGAGATTCCCTTCGACAAGTACCTCAAGTCCAAGTCCAGCCAGATGAACTGAGTTCATCGGCCTGAAAGCGGGGCCTATCGTGGGGAGAGAAGATTCTCTGGTTCTCGACACTGCGCAGGAATTGCTCCTTTTGCACGGATCAAGGAGACGTTCATGACCATTTCCCTCAGATCTGCCCGCCTGATCATGGCTGCGGCTTGCGTATGCTTCGCCCTGGCCGTCAGCCCATTTGCCCACGGTCAGGCTACGCCCGCCGCCAACCAACAGAAGCAAAACGCTCAACCAGCGCCGCCTGTCCTCGGTCTGTACGACCTTTTTCTTGAGTATGTAGGCAATAAAGATGAACAGATTCAGGCGGGGATTGAAGGAGGCAAGGCGCAGATCACTCCCAGGCAGGATTATGCCGCGGCCATCGGCATCAGCGAAGGCGAGGCGCAGATCATGCTCGCCATTCTCATTGACGCTTTTCACCAGGGAGGAGGCAGCTACGAGGACCATATTGTGGCTCATCTCAAGCTTGGTAGGGAATATGGTCCCGATGAGGGCGAGAGGATGTACGACGAGGAAAAAGCTGCATATGGGCCAAGACAATTTGCCGCTTTGCAGGGGGCTGTTGCCAAATTGCAGACTGAGTTTAGTGCGGAGTCCTTCACAAAACTGAACGAATATGTAAGAGAAACAAGATGGATAACCTTAGAACCAAGCGACCCCGATCCATGTCCACCCAACAACAATCCTCTTCCGGGACAGACTACTCATGTGGCCTGCACACAATTCTATGAGACTCTCTTCCATCTGATCAACTGGGACTACGAAAACAATCAGAGGGCAGCCTCTGGGGATGAAAGAAAGAATCTGGAGTGTGGTTACCTTCCAATTGCCCTTCCTGAAGATAAGAAACAGGCAGTAACTGACCTTGCCATCGCGACGCAAAAAGAGATAAGTGAAACCAATCTGCAGTATTCGACGAAAGCTCATGAGGCTCTCGATCGGAATATTGCGAAGTATGGTTCTGAGAGGGCAAATAAAATGCCCGAATCTCCGGAGATTGAGGCGTTGCATACGAGACCGGCGACGATTAGCGAGGAACGCATCTCTATGCTGAAGCAGGCGCTTGGAGAACATGATTTTAAGCGATTTGACGCAGTCCTCGCCGAAAGAAATAAAACAATAAAGAAAGCTGACGCTGTGTCCTCGCCCAATGGAGCTCCAACTTCAGAGCTGAACCCGGCGGCGCAGCCGTGACCCAAGAACCCCTGCTTTCCTGACTGCTTCGCGCCTTCCGCTTGAACGTGCTCAGACCAAATGAGATGCTTGGACAGGTGGAAATGCCATGAAGCGAAGCAACTTTGCCCTGCGGCTACATCCCACGCTGATGGAAGAGGCCAAGGCTTTGGCCAAGGCCGAAGGCGTGGCGCTGAATCAGCTCATCAATGTCGCCGTGGCTGAGAAGCTTGCCATTTCGCGCACGGCGGAATTCTTTGAGCGGTATACGCGCGATGCCGATGTTGCCGGCGCGCGAGAGATTCTGGCCAGAGCCGGCTCTGACAATCCTCCGATGCCCGGCGACGAACTGCCAGAGTTGCAATCCCTGGTTCAGCGCAGGGCCAAGCGCGCGGACGTGCAAGCTGCTCTTGAAATCTTGCGCAGACCAAAAAAAGGAGAACCGCCGCGCGAGGGCGATGAACTGCCGAAGTCATGGGCACGCCGCCATTCCGCCAACGGCGAGAAGCAGCAAGCTTCGCCTACTCGTAGTAAGTAGCCGTCGTCGTATCCGTCTCCCAGATGGTGCAGTCCTTCACGCGCACCCGGCCTTGGGTCATCGCGGCCAGTTGCTCACTGGTCTGCTCGTAGAAGTACTTGGCCAGGTTCTCAGCCGAAGGGTTCAGCACCGTGAAGGGCTCAAGGTCGTTGAGCATGCGGTGGTCAATGCGCTCGATCACCGGCCGCAGCACCTGCTTGAGCAGCTTGAAGTCGAGCAGCAGGCCGGCCTCGTCCAGCGCCGTCCCGGCCAGGGTCACGCGCACCTTGTAATTGTGCCCGTGCGGGTGCTCGCACTTGCCCTTGTAGTTGCGAAGATAATGGCCGGAGGAAAAACCGGCCTCCACGGTGACTTCAAACATCGTCTGCTCGATTCCTGCGCGGGGAAGACTCCCACCTTCCATTCTAGGCTCTTGCGCGGCTTCCGGCCGGCTGCATGAGGGAACCGGCCCCCAAGCTGTCCCTCGGCGCGGCACGGCAACTACACTATCCTTCATGGAAGTTCTTTACGGCGTGCATCCGGTCGAGGAGGCGCTCAAGGCCGGAAGACGCCGCTTCGACCATGTGCTGGTGGCCCGCGAGCGCGACGATGCCCGAATCGAGCGCGTTGTGGCCGCGTGCCGCCAGGCCGGCGTGCGGGTGCGCCTGGAAGCGCGGGAGCAGTTGACGCTCGCGGCCCAGACCGCCGCGCATCAGGGCGTGGTGGCCATGGTCCATCCGCAGGAGTTTCTCTCCATCGAAGATTTGTTCGCGCCCAGCGCTGGCAGGAACGGCGCAGCCCGGCTGCTGCTGGCCCTGGACGGCGTTGAAGACCCGCAGAACCTGGGCGCGCTGCTGCGCGTAGCCGACGGCGCCGGCGTGGATGGCGTGGTGCTCACCGAGCGGCGCTCGGCCCCGCTGAGTCCCGTGGCCGTGAAGGCCAGCGCCGGCGCGGCCGAACACCTGCGCATCGCCCGCGTGGTCAACCTCGTCCGCGCCCTCGAAGAGCTCAAGCGCCGGAATCTGTGGATCATCGGGCTCGACGAGCGCGGCACGTCCGACTACGACCAGTTCGACCTGACCGGCGACTGCGTGATTGTGCTGGGCCGCGAGGGCGCGGGCCTCCACGATCTGGTCCGCCGCACCTGCGACCACCTGCTGCGCATTCCCATGGCCGGCGGCGTCAGCTCGCTCAACGTCTCCGCCGCCGGAGCGGTGGTGCTCTATGAGGCCTTCCGCCAGCGGCGCAACGCCGCCGCATGCTCTCTCCAAAGCCGTAGCCGCGTCCAAACCAAAGAAGCAGAAAGGCCTGGGTTCATGAAGTTTTCATTCGCCGGAGTCGTGGCGACGGCGTGCGTTTGCATGGCGATCTCTTCCGGCGTGGCGCAGACCGCACCTTCTCCGCCGCCGGCTCAGGAGCCCGCGGCCTCGGCAGCCCCGCCCGAAGTGCAGGTCAACCGCCAGGTCATCTTCTCCCGCTCCACTGACGAGAACGGCCAGACCACGACACAATCCGCCCAGACCGCCGCTCAGCCCGCAATCCAGATAGCCGCCGCGCCTTCCGCCGAAGACGCCGAGCGCCAGGCCGTCACCTTCACCGCTCTCGATCTGGACGTGCGCCTGCGCGCCGCCGAGCAGCACATCGCCGTCCGCGCGCTCCTCACCGTCCGCAACGACGGCAAGACGCCGCTCGCGCGCATCCCGCTGCAAATCTCCTCCTCGCTCAACTGGGAGCGCATTCGCATCGGCGGCAAGCGACGTTGCCTTTTCCGTGGCCACGCTCAACTCCGACGCCGACCACACCGGCCAGCTTCACGAGGCCGCCGTTCCCCTCGCCGAGCCGCTCGCGCCCGGCGCCAGCCTTCCACTTGACGTCACCTACTCCGGCGTCATCGCGCCCTCCGCGCAGCGCCTGCTGGCCATTGGAACCCCCGAAGAACTGGCGCTGCACTCCGACTGGGACCAGATCGGCGTCGCCTTCACCGGCCTGCGCGGCTTTGGCAACGTGGTCTGGTACCCGGTCGCCAGCGTGCCCGTCATCCTGGGCGACGGCGCGCGGCTCTTCGACGAGATCGGCGAGCACAAGCTGCGCTTGGCCGGTGCGCGCTTCCGCCTTCGCCTCACCGTCGAATTTCCCCACGGCCAGGCGCCCACCGTCGCTCTCATCAACGGCCATGTGGCCGCGCTCACCGTCACCGAACCCAACGATCTTGACCAGGCGCAGGAGGTGGCAAGCGTGGCCACGGCCAGCCTCGACGGCGCGATCCTCGGCTTTGAAGCGCCCAGCCTCTTCGTCGCCATTCGCACCCCCCATCCCGGCGCCAATCTCACCGCCTGGACGCTCTCTGAAGACGACTCCGCTTCGCAACCCTGGACCGCCGCCGAGACCCGCGTCACGCCTTTCCTGCAGGGCTGGCTCGGCCAGCGCCCGCGCTCCCAGCTCACACTCCTCGACCTGCCCGACCCGCAGGATGCGCCCTTCGAGACCGGCGCTTTGCTGGCCGCGCCCATCCGTCCGGCCAACCCCCAGGACAGTCAGGACCATCTCGACGGCATTCTGGTCCACGCGCTCACCCACGCCTGGCTCGCGAATCCGGCTTCGCCGCCGGCCTCAGCCCCGTCCACAAATCCGACCCAGCCAATTCCGCCACCGCATGGCTCGACGAGGGCGTGGCCGACTTCATGGGCACTCTCTGGATTGAAAAGCAGCATGGCCGCGACCAGGCCTTGGGCACTCTTGAAGCCTCGCGCGCCGCTCTGGCCCTGGCCGAGCCGGAGAGCCCTGGCCAAAGCCCCGGCCAACCGCTCGCTGCCGCCATCTCGCCCGTCTACTACCGCACCAAGGCCGCCTATGTTCTGTGGATGCTGCGCGACCTGGCCGGCGACCCCGCGCTCTCCGCCGCCCTTCGCGCCTACAATCCGGCGCAGGAAACGAGTCAAGGCAAAGGCAAGGAAGCCGCACGCAGCCCGTTCGAGCAGCTCCTCGAAGACGCCGGAGAGCGCCGCGATCTCTCCTGGTTCTTCGCCGACTGGGTCGATGCCGACAAGGGCCTGCCCGACCTGAGCATCGAGGGCGTCTTTCCCAGCGCCGCCTCGGCCGGCAACTGGCTGGTCGCCGTCAACGTGGCCAATAGCGGCTACGCCGCGGCCGAAGTTCCCGTCACAGTCCGCTCCGACTCGGCCTCGGTCACCCAGCGCCTGCTGGTTCCCGCCCGCGGCAAGGCCGTACAGCGCATCCTCATCCAGGGCAAGCCCACCGAGGTCCAGGTGAACGACGGCACGGTCCCGGAAACTCAAGCCAGCGTACACATCACCAGGCTCGACGTACCGGCGGACCGCTCATCCTCATCGAGCCAACCCAACCCGCCCCAGCAGCAATACTAAGCTCAACCAAGTAGGGTTAACATAAA
>CAWCWQ010000234.1:0-15631 GCA_963799145.1 uncultured Acidobacteriaceae bacterium
CGAGAGCGACAAGACCAATACGCTGTTTCTGTCTCATTCGCCCGGCGCGGTGAAGGATGTTTCTGAGCAGATTCTCCAGTCGATGGTGATAGCGCAGCGATCGAATTGACTCTGGACTTCAACTCCGATCGCTTCTTGACCGCTCACGCGGCTGGGTGCCCCAGGTCCCTCGCATTTGGGGATGTGGGAAAGCACGAAATCGTCAAGACGCGGTACTAGGCGCGTGACCAAATGATTTCCTGCCTTGAATTCAAGCTATCCCAGGTCCCAAAATCGGGACCTGGGGCACCCAGCTTCTTGTCTCCACCCGCGCCGCCGCTACCGCTCGCATTTGGGGATGTGGGAAAGCACGAAATCGTCAAGACGCGGTACTAGGCGCGTGACCAAATGGTTTCCTGCCTTGAATTCAAGCAATCCCAGGTCCCAGAATCGGGACCTGGGGCACCCAGCTTCTTGTCTCCACCCGCGCCGCCGCTACCGCTTGACGATCTTGGCCAGCCGCGGATCAGGCCATAGGGCGGAGAAATCCGGGTCGTCGTACACCATGTGCAGTTCAGTAAAGTGCAGATCCTTGGCCCTTTGCAGATAGTCGAGGGCGCCGCCGTGGTTGCCGCGCTTCATATACGACTTCGCAATCATGTATGCAATCCGGGCGCGCTGCTCCGGCGTCGTTATCTGGGCAATGACTCCATCCTGAGTGGTGCTGAGGATATCGGCATCAAGCTCGAGGGCGCGCGCGTATTCGGTCATGGAGCGATCCGTCTCGCCCATGCCCAACCAGGCTTCGGCAAGGTTGAGATGGAAGGATGCGCTCGACTCGTCCATCGCCAGCGCGCGCTTGAAGTAGCCGACGGCCGCCTTGTACCGCTTTTGCATGAGGTTCACGGCGCCAAGATTGTTGATCGCGGCAGGAAACTGCGGATCGTACTTCAGCGCCTTTCCAAAAGCTTTGCTCGCCGCCCCCTTATCGCCCAACTGCATCTCTGTAATGCCCAGCTTGTTATAGAGCTTGGCGTTCTGAGGGGTAATGCGAAGGGCTGTCGTGTAGTAGGCGGCAGCTCCCGCGTCGTTGTTGTGAATGCGGGCCAAGTCTCCTTTCAACTCCGCAGTCTTGGCCTTATCCATTGCGTCGGGATCGGCTGCGCCCCCGGTAGGTTCTGTCCTGCCGAAGGGAGCCGCACAAATGAACAGGCTCGCCACCGCCAGCATCGTCACAAGGTTCTTCATGGAATCACCTTTCGGGCGAGGGGGACTTTTTGCTGAAGGCCTCTGTTGCAATTGCCGGCTCCAGCAATCCACTCGCTGCATCGATTCCAGTAGAGATCGCTGGCGGACGGCGCACAACGCTATACCTGCTACCTGCCCGCTTCATCGAGGTTAAACCTGCACCATGCACCGGCCAACTCTTTTTTCTGCTTTGATTTGCGGCATTTGAGCCTAGGGCGAGGAACCGGTCGCAGCCGGCAAGCGAGAGGGGTTAAACACGGTTACATGCCAGTTTTCCCCGCCGGCTCAACCGTTAAACGCTTCCCAATTCAAGGATCGTGGAGCTATAGCATAACAATCAGTCCGAAGATGTAAAGGGATGGAGAGGATGGCGATGGAAAGCCCAGAGTCGGCCGGTCTCGAAGCCCAGCGCGCGGAGTTGGAGGCGGTGCTTCACTCCGAGGAGTTCTTGCGCGCGCCTACGCTCGCTCATCTCCTGTCCTACTTGTGCAAGAAGCGCTTCGCCGGCCAACTCAACCAAATCAAGGAATACTCTATCGGATTGGAAGTCTTCAATCGCGGAGCTTCCTTCGATCAGAATTCCGACTCGATTGTGCGGGTCGAAGCCAACCGCCTTCGCAAGCGACTGGCCGCCTACTACGCCGGCGCCGGCCAGTCCCATCGGCTCCGTATCGCCATTCCCGTGGGACAATACGTTCCGGAATTTGTATCCGCAGCCTCGCCGCCAGAGGAAGAACCGCCGCGTCTGGCCGATCCCCCCGCGCCTGACAAGCCCGGAATCGAGAACGCCGCAACCCGTCAGGCGGAACCGTGGTTTCGTCTCTCTGGCCGCCAAGGCTGGCAGCTAGCCGCCGTAATCGCTGTCTTGATCCTCGGCGCCGGTGGAATCTTTCTCACCCTCCGCCATGTCAAGCAGGCCCCGCCGGCGCCGGTGTCGAATCAACCGCCCGCGCAGCCTGCGGAATCGCAGCTTGGCCCGCCCATGGGCGAAGAAATCCGTATTCTGGCTGGCGCTGGCCGCAGCTTTGTCGATCATGCGGGCAAGTTGTGGAGCGCCGATGCCTGGTTCAGCGGCGGGACGGCGGTGCAAAGCTCCGTACTGCACATCTGGCGCACTCAGAACCCG
Organism: uncultured Acidobacteriaceae bacterium; assembly: GCA_963799145.1. Taxonomy (GTDB): domain Bacteria; phylum Acidobacteriota; class Terriglobia; order Terriglobales; family Acidobacteriaceae; genus Telmatobacter. The sequence continues at coordinate 2,354 of CAWCWQ010000234.1, forward strand.
GGCTTCTACCGCACAAGCCGGCAAGGGCAATTCAGCTATGCGATCCCTTTGAAGAAGGGCACTTATGAATTGCACCTGCACTTTGCCGAAACCGTGTACGACCCCGAGTCCAGCGCGACGGGCGGAGAAGGCAGCCGCATTATGACCGCGCGCGCCAACGGCAAGACGCTGCTGGCGCGCTTCGATATTGTGGCCGACGCCGGAGCCAGCCGCACTGCCGACGTCAAGGTGTTCACTGACATTCAACCGGCGGCGGATGGGCTTTTGCATCTCGATTTTTCTGGCGAGGACGGAAAGGAGGCTGTCCTCTCGGCGATCGAGATTCTGCCCGGCTTTCGAGGGCGCATTCGCCCGGTGCGCGTGCTTGCCCGGCAGACGCCTTATTACTCCAACGATAGCCACTGGTGGAGCCCGGACAACTACTTCGAGGGCGGCCAGTTGGCTGCCTACGCAACTCCGGTCAAGGGAACCGGCGATCCCGAGCTCTACGAGACAGAGCGCTGGGGAAATTTCTCCTATGCGATTCCCGTGACGCCGGGAAGATACTCTATCTCGCTGCTCTTCGCGGCGCGCCACGGCGACTGGGATGAGTCTTCATCCCCATCTGGCGAAACCCGGGCACCGGTCGCCCACGTCTTCAACGTCTTCTGCAATGGAACGGTCCTCCTCAAGAGCTTCGACCTCGCCAAAGAGGCGGGCCAGACGGATGTGGTGGTTCGCAAGTTCGCTGGCCTCGAACCCGATGCCCAGGGCAAACTGCTGCTAAACTTCGTTCCTGTGGAGGGCTACGCAACCGTGACCGGCATCGAAGTCCTTCCCCAGTGAGCCTCTGCGTTCGCTTGGCCACGTCCCTGACCGCGTAAAGCTGTACCAACTTCGGTTGCCCCAGGTCCCGATTCTGGGACCTGCGATAGCTTGGACCTAAAGTACGAAATCATTTGGTCGCAGATCGAGAGCTCCGCAAGCGATGGCGAAATCCGCAGGCTTCTGCCTTTGCGGAAACCGCCGCATCTATTTATAAAGGAAGCACGCCTGTGCGGATTCCACGCCGCCTTGCCCGGTAGAGAGGAACCTGTTGACCCATTCCACACTTCCGGGCAACAACACACACCGCATGCGCCGCTGGCGAATTGCATGGCTGCTCGGCCTGGGCGTTCTGGTCAACTATTTCGATCGGGTCAACCTGTCGGTGTCTCACGATTCTCTATACGTTGCATTCGGAATTTCCAACGTGACCTTCGGCTGGCTCTCGGGCGCCTATAACTGGACCTACGCTCTGTGCCAATTGCCGATCGGAGTCTTACTGGACAAGTTGGGCGTCCGCCGCATCGGGCGAATCAGCAGCTTCATCTGGAGCATCGCCTCATTCGCCGCAGCAGTCACGCCGAATCTGGGCGGGCTGTTTGCGGCCAGATTGGCTCTGGGCGTCGGTGAAGCACCGACGTTTCCCGCCAACGCAAAGGCCATCGGCTACTGGTTTCCGGCGCGTGAGCGCAGTTTCGCAACCTCTCTCTTCGATGCGGCAGCCAAGTTCGCCTCGGCCATCGGCGTTCCTATCATCGGCATCGTCCTGATCAAAGTGGGCTGGCGCTGGAGCTTTGCCGCAACCGGCCTTGTCAGCTTTCTCTACTTCCTCCTCTTCTGGCGCATCTATCGCGATCCGGAAGACGATCCTGCATTGAGCGATGCTGAGCGAGAGTACATTGAGGAGCAAGTTACCGACCCGGACGCTCAGGCGGCAGCGCTGGCGAAGCCGGCTTCGCTCTGGTCCCTATTGAAGCAGCGCAAGGTGATCGCCATGGTGCTCGGCTTCGGATCGTACAACTATGTCTTCTACCTCTTGCTCACCTGGCTGCCGAGTTATCTATCCTTCGCATTGCACATCGACATGCTGCATTCCTTTCTCTATACCAGCATGCCGTGGCTTTTTGCAACCTTGACCGATCTTGCGATCGGCGGCTGGCTGGTGGATGCGCTGATACGGCGCGGCTGGGATGCCAGCCGCGTGCGTAAATTCGTCCTCGTGGGCGGCACGGCTTGCGGGCTGGGAATTCTGGGCGCGGCCCATGCCCACGGCGCCCAGCAGGCCTTGCTCTGGATCGGCCTGTCCATCGGCGGCCTGGCGGCGGCCGCGCCGGTCGGCTGGTCGATTCCATCGCTGATCGTGAGCCGCGGCAACGTAGGGAAGGTAGGCGGCATCATGAACTTCTCGAATCAGATCTCGGGGATCGCGGCGCCCATCGTTACGGGGTACATGGTCGAAGCGCGACACTCCTTTGCCTGGGCCTTCGGCGTTTCCGCTATCTATCTCGCCATCGGAATCGCCGCATATATTCTGTTGCTGGGTAGAATTGAACAGCCGCATGAAAGCCAGGCAGCCTCCGGCGGTATATCCTGATCCGGAGCAAAGCACGAACGGCTGGCCGCGCGAGAAGCTGAGCGTTGGAGCTATTCAATTCCGACGGAGATTGTGTTCTTTCGCGGGTAACATGGAGGTTGCATGAAAGCACTGCTGCTTTCGTCGTACAAGCAGCTCGACCTTGTAGAGATGCCGGCTCGCGGCCCGCCGCCGATGAGTTGCTGATTCGCATCCGGGCTTGCGGAATCTGCGGAAGCGACGTGCATGGATACGATGGCAGCACGGGCAGGCGCATTCCGCCTATTGTCATGGGGCACGAGGCCGCAGGCGTCGTCGAAGCGGTGGGCGGCGAGGTGGCGAAATTCCAGGCGGGCGACCGGGTAACATTCGATTCATCCGTCTATTGCGGAAAGTGCTTCTTTTGCCTGCGTGGACAAGTCAACCTGTGCGATAACCGCGAGGTGATCGGAGTTTCAACCCCGGCCTTCCGGCGCATGGGCGCGTTTGCCGAGTATGTTACCGTGCCGGCGCGGATCGCCTATCTCTTGCCGGAGAATATGTCTTACTCTCAAGCGGCGCTCATCGAGGCAGCCTCCGTTGCTGTTCATGCCGCGTTGCTCACCCCGATAGCTCTCGAAGATACGGTCGTGGTTGTGGGAGCGGGCATGATTGGCTTACTCGTCATGCAGGCGGCTCATGTGGCGGGCGCGGGCAGGGTCTTCGTTGTGGATGTGGATGACTCGCGGCTCGAACTGGCGCGCAGCCTGGGCGCGACACAAACATTCAACTCTCGCAGCGCGGAAGTTACTCCCGAGATTCTGGAGCAAACCATGGGGCGCGGCGCCGACGCCGCATTCGAGTGCGTGGGCAGCACCATACCGGTCAGGCTCGCTCTCGACAGCGTAAGGAAGGGCGGCGCAGTAACACTGATCGGCAATGTCGCGCCGGTGATCGAGCTTGGCTTGCAATCGGCGGTAACACGGCAGATCCGGCTGCAAGGCTCCTGCGCGTCGGCGGGGGAATACCCGGCATGTATCTCGTTGATCTCGCGCGGCGCCCTTCGCGTCGATCCGCTTCTTTCGGCCGTAGCTCCGCTCGATGATGGAGCTTCCTGGTTCCATCGCTTGTACGAGCGCGAGCCCGGCCTTCTCAAAGTCGTTCTGGAACCGTGAGGAATCGAAATCGAGGAGACAAGCGATGACCGGCTCATTGTTCGACTTATCGGGAAAGGTTGCGCTAGTAACTGGAACCAGCCGCGGTCTGGGGCAGCACTTTGCCCGCGCGCTGGCCTGCGCTGGCGCTGACATCGCCATCACCAGCAGAGACATCCAGTCGCTGGCGGGCTTTGCCGGCGAGCTACAGGCTATGGGACGCCAAACCTTCTCGACGGAGCTCGATGTGCGGGATCATTCGAGCATTCAGCAAGCAGTCGCCGCGATCGAAGGCCATTTCGGCAGGATCGATGTTTTGGTCAACAATGCCGGCTGCAACATACGCAAACCTGCGCTTGAAGTTACCTGGGACGACTGGAACACGATTCTGGACACCAATCTGCGAGGGTCGTTTTTCGTTGCTCAAGCTGTCGCGCGGGGCATGATCCAGCGTAGTTATGGACGGGTTATCAACATAGGTTCGGTCACGAGCGTTGCGGGATACGCCGGGCTGGGGCCCTATGGAGCGAGCCGCGGCGGGATACGCCAACTTACCATGAGTCTCGCCGACGATTGGGGCAGCAGCGGAATTACCGTAAACTGCCTGGCTCCGGGCTGGTTCAGAACGAAGCAGAATTCGGCTTTGTATGAGAATCCCGCATGGGTAGAATATATCTGCGACCGCATTCCGGTAAAGCGGCCTGGGCTGCCGCACGATCTCGATGGAGCTATCGTCTTCCTGGCCTCTGAGTCGAGCCGCTATGTTACCGGCCAGACACTGTTGGTGGATGGAGGAATCTCCACCGGCGCGACCAGGATAACTGCGTAGGCCGCCGGTCGAAGACCGGTTCCGATGCTTTTGGCGCAGCAATTGAATGGCTAATCATGTGTCGCGATTCCGTTAATACGCGGCCGCATGTTGCTTTCCCGTATCGAGACAGGGAAATTATTCGCCGAAGGCCTCCTCGAATTTCTGCCCGCCATAGAATATCCCGAGGATTGTCACAATCTGGCCTGTGATTTCAAAGGTAATTGAAACGCGCCTTCGAAAGCCAAAGACGCGCAGTCCGGGACGGATGTCATCCCGCCGCGCGCCCCGCATGGGAAACGTCTTCAGGCTCTCACACTGACTCACAATGGCGTCAGTATAGTTGGCTGCTATCTCGGGAGACGCCGCCGAGGCGATATGGAAGTAGAGCGTCACAAGCTGAGCTTCCGCTTCCGGAGCGTACATGACACAGTACATTATCCCGCTCTCAGAGAAGACTCGTGGGCCGCCGCAAGCGAGGCGCGCACTCTCTCTAAAGTAACTGCCCGCGACGGGTCGGCTTTCATGGCGTCGTAGGCCGCGGCGACATCCTCATGCAGCCATGCTTCCAAGGCGCGGTCGCGCGTCTCAAGGGCGCGCAACCCGTCGCGGATGACCTCGCTCTCCGAGGCATACTCGCCCGACTCGACCTTGGCGCGGACTAGTTGCGCCATCTCGTGTGGCAAAGTGATGCTGAATTGCTGGGTAGTGCGCATGAGCCATCCTCCCTACCGATAGGATTCTATCCTACTCCATTTTGCCACAGTTCTGCACCGGCGTTGCCCATTTCTTGACGAAGCGGACGAGACGGGATCGACCCCTGGCAGCTTTCTTGCTTCCTTGCCCGCAAGCGGCCGGCCGTGATTGACTGGAGGCCGAAGAGGAACAACCCACATGGCTTACATCCTTGCACTGGACCAGGGGACGACGAGTTCCCGCGCGATTCTGTTTGACGAGGCGGGAGCGATTGCCGCCACGGCGCAGCATGAGTTCGAGCAGTTCTACCCGCAGGCCGGATGGGTGGAGCACGATCCGATGGAGATCCTGACCAGCCAGCTTGCCTGCGCGGTGGAGGCGCTGGGGCGGGTTGGCGCGCGGCCCAGGGACGTGGCGGCCATCGGCATCACCAACCAGCGCGAGACGGTGATCGTGTGGGAGCGGGCGACGGGCAAGCCGATTCATCCGGCCATCGTCTGGCAGGACCGGCGGACGGCCACGGGGTGCGCGGAGCTGGAAGCGAGCGGAGTTGGGGATAGCGTCTCCGCGAAGACCGGGCTGGTGCTGGACCCATATTTCTCGGCGACCAAGGTGGGCTGGATTCTGGACCACGTGCCGGGCGCGCGGGCGCGGGCGGAGCGCGGCGAACTGGCCTTTGGGACGGTGGACAGTTGGCTGATCTGGCACCTGACCAGCGGCACAACGCATGTGACGGACGTGACCAATGCCTCGCGGACGCTGCTCTTCAATATCGTCAAGGGCGAGTGGGACGCGGAGATGCTGCGCATCTTCGACATTCCTGCGAGCATGTTGCCGGAGGTGGTGTGGTCCAGCGAGAAGGTGGGCGAGGTGACGACGACGCTGGGGCTGGGCGGCGCGGCGATTGCGGGCATTGCCGGCGACCAGCAGGCGGCGCTCTTCGGGCAGTTGTGCTGGCAGGCGGGCGAGGCCAAGAACACCTACGGGACGGGCTGCTTTCTGCTGCAGACATATCGGCACGGAGTTCGCGCGCTCGCAGGCACCGGCTGATTACGACGCTGGCGGCGAGCGCGCAGCCAGCGCCTGGAGTATGCGCTTCGAGGGCAGCATCTTCATCGGCGGCGCGGTGGTGCAGTGGCTGCGCGACAATCTGAAGCTGATCGGCTCGTCGGCCGAGGTGGAGGCGCTGGCGGCGAGCGTGCCGGACTCGGGCGGGGTGGTGTTTGTGCCGGCGTTTGTGGGCCTGGGCGCGCCGCACTGGGACCCGCACGCCGGCGGACTGCTGATCGGCCTGCGGCGCGACACCACGCCGGGACACATTGCGCGCGCGGCGCTGGAGAGCATCGCCTTCCAGGTGGCCGACGTGCTGGAGGCCGTTCAGAGCGAGACGGCACGCCGCTGGCGGCGCTGCGCGTGGACGGCGGCGCGGCGGTGAACAATCTGCTGATGCAGTTCCAGGCCGATGTGCTGGGCGTGCCGGTGGTGCGTCCGCAGGTGACGGAGACCACGGCGCTGGGCGCGGCGTATCTGGCGGGATTGGCGGCGGGTTTCTGGGCGGGGCCGGAGGAGTTGCGGGCCAAGCGGCAGAACGATACGCGCTTTGAGCCGAAGATGACGCCAGAGGAACGAGCCGAGCGGCGCGGGCGCTGGCAGCGGGCCGTGGAACGGGCGAAGAACTGGAACGAATGAGAACCAGTGCGGAAAACGGCGAGGCGCTTGTGCCGCTACACCATCGCTCGTTCCTTCACCATCAGATACTGATTCAGCACCGACGAAGTCAACGCCTCGGGGTTGAGGTCGAGGGTGAGCGCGCCCTGCTGGTGGAGGCGGGCCAGGAGCAGTTCGCGGCGGCCGGGCAGAACCCGCACCATTACGGACGGCCGCGTGAAACAGGTGGTGGAGATGACGCTGCACCGGAAGCCGGCCAACGCCACGAACTGGAGTACACGCACGATGGCGGCAGCCATGGGCATCAGCGAGGCCAGCGTGCGCCGCATCTGGCATGCCCACGGGCTGAAGCCGCAGATGACGAGAACCTTCAAGCTCAGCCGCGATGCTGAGTTCACCGAAAAGCTGGAGGAAATTGTCGGCCTGTGTCTGAACCCGCCCGAACACGCCATCGTGCTGTGCGCCGACGAAAAAAAGCCAGATTCAGGCCCTGGACCGCTCCCAACCGGGGCTGCCGATCAAGAAGGGCCGCTGCGGCACCATGACCCACGATTACAAACGCAACGGTACCGCGACCCTGTTTGCCGCCCTCGACGCCTTGGAAGGCCAGGTGATCTCCATGTGCGACGACCACCATCGCCATCAGGAATGGCTGGAGTTCCTGCGCGGAATCGATTACGTGGTCCCGGACGACAAGCAGGTTCACATGATCGTGGATAATTACGCTACGCACAAGCACCCCAAGGTCCGGCGCTGGCTCGCCCTCCGGCCCTCCCAACAGCCGCGTTTACGCACGTATACGCGGGTTTCCCCTAGGAAACCCGCAACGCGCTATCTATTGGACGATGTGAGAGTTGCTTCCGAAGCGGAGCAGGTTTCCCCGCAGTTACCCTCCGAGGGGCGATTGCATGAAAGCGCTTGTGGCCTCGGCCAACTGCGCTACGTTCTCCATCAAGGAGGAACGCTCATGCAGCAATTCCTGGGATGTGATGCGCACAAGCATTATTCGGTCTTCGTGGCGGTCGATGAACGCGGACGGGCATCGAAGCCAGTACGCATCGAGCACAACGTGGCGGCCTATCGCCGCTATCTCGACACCCTGCCCAGCGGAACCGAGATCGCCATCGAGTCCACCGGCCACTGGTACTGGATCGTCGATCTGATGGAGCAGGCCGGCCATCGCCCGCATCTGGCCAACGCGTTTGAAGCCAAGAAGCGCATGGGCAAAACCCACAAGACCGATGCGCTCGATGCCAAGGGACTGGCCATTCTGCTGCGCTGCGGCACCCTGCCGGAGAGCTGGATTCCGCCCGGCGAACTGCGCGACCAGCGCGAACTGCTGCGCACCGGCATGGCCCTGCGCGATCTGCGTACCTCGCTCAAGCACCGCATCCATTCGGCCATCGACCGCTACGGCCTGCACTCGACCGGCATCACTGACATCTTCGGCGTCAAAGGCCGAGCTTACATCGCCGAAACGCTGTCCGGCGTGGGCAAGACACTGGCGCCCGTGCCGTGGCTGGAGATCGGCGATATCGATCGCTTTGCCCGCGCGGAAAACCTTGCCAGTTACGCCGGACTCGTGCCCCGCGTGATCTCCTCGGGCGGCCACACGCACCACGGCGGCGTCTGCCGCAACATCAACCGCTACCTCAAGTGGGCCTTCGTCGAAGCCGCCAACTGCGCCGCGCACCCGGCATCGATGGAAAGCGTACAACGAATCACGAGAGATGTCGAGAAAGAGCAGAACCGGCCTGACAAGGTCTGTGCTCTCCCAGGCGCCCAAATGCGAGGCACCTGGGGCACCCAAGTGTTATGGGGGAACGGGAAAGAACCCCGGGCACCTGGGCCACCTGCGCGGGGACTCCCAGGAGGAACCAGCGCAGGGATTTCCTGAATCGGTGCGGTAGAAAATACCCGCTCCTGCAAGATTTACACTACCCGCAGCCTCTTGAGGGCTGCCCATTTGCCCTTCTCCCGCACACCTCCCGTCTCGTAAATCGAACGTTGTCAATCGCCTGGCATTTTCATTCGGGCTGCGGCGGCATTGGCGCGGTGGTTGCAATCTAGTTCGGCGAGATCGCACTGCGGCTCATCTCGCCGATAGCAATCGCAGGCGGAGAATGGACCCGAAAGGAAGATCCACACCATGAACAGCAAATCGGCAGTTTCGTTGCCGTTTTTTGGCCAGCTAGCCGTATTCCTGCTGGCATCCGCTATCGCGATTCCCGCGTTCGCGCAACAGGCGCAGCCTGCCGCTGCCGGTTCGGCGCCAACCGCGCAGCCGCCCGCGCCCCCGGTCACGCGGACCTCCAACGCGCCAAGGGAGGGGTTCTGGGGACGCGTCAATCCCTTCGCCCGCAAGCAGTGGGTGAAGAGGCAGACAGACCCTCTCAATGACCGGCTCAGTGAATTGGATGAGCTGAGCGGCCGGAACGCCAAGGACATCAGGGATGTGGATGGCCGGGCGCAGGCCGGCATCCGTCAAGCCCAGGCGACCGCAGATGCCGCCAACCAGGCGGCCACCGCCGCCGCTATGCAGGCTCGCCAGGCCGGTTCCACAGCCCAGAACGCGATTGGGCATGTGGACCAGTTGAATACCACCGTGAACGGCCTTGACGCTTACGGCCAGATAGGAGAGGTCGATGTGGCCTTCCGCGGCGGGCAGCCTATGCTCTCGGCCGAGGCCCGCAAGCGGCTGGACGCGCTGGCGGTTCAGGTGGCAGGCCAGCCGGGTTACATCCTGGAGTTGGAAGCGCGCTCCCCCGCGCCTGGCAGCGCCGGCATTCAGAACTCCGAGCGGCTGGCCCAGGCGGTCGAGCGCTACCTCGTCACACAACATGAGATTCCCGTCTACCGCATGCACGCGGTAGCCCTGGGCAATGCCCGCGGCGCCGGCGACGATGTGGACCAGCCGGTCCGCGTCAGTAGCGTGCACATCCGGTTGATGGAAAACAGTTTGGCGGCCCAGGGAGCCGCATCACCCCAGAGTGCTGCTTCCCTAACCGGCGCGGAGCGGCCCTAAAGCGCCGAGCCCTCCCCCCATGGGCAATTCCGCCGGACGGCTCCGCGCCGTCGGCCGCCAATCCACCTCTCGATACACGAGAGAACCAAGGCAACTTGGCCCCCGCTCATCACGGGGGCCGTTTTTTGTCTTCCCGCTGCAATGCATCGGGCGCACAAACAACAAGTCATGAATAATCGTCTAGACGCGGATAGAGCGGCATCTATGAAGGTCTGTCACGCGGGCAAGTCGATGCAACGGGCCTCAAGCCCATCTATCTACAGCGCCTCTTTGAGCTTCCGCCGATATTGTTCAAAGGCCTTGCGGCCCGTGTTAGTCAAACGCAGCAACGTCTGCGGCACCTTTCCACGATAGGTTTTCAACACCTCGACGTAACCAGCCTCCTCCAATCGCGAGAGATGGCTAGATAGCGTGCCCTTGTTCATCTCTGTCTCATGTTGCAGATAAAGGAAGTCGGCCCGGTCGACGGCGAACAGGAGCGCAACAATCATGAGCCGCCCCGGTTCGTGAACCACTCGATCGATCTCACTGAACGCCTGGATTTGCCGGTTCATTGGCCTCCTTTGCCGGGGCTTGCGTATGGCGAAGATAGAGCCAAAAACCGATGGCGCCCGAGATCAATAACAGCGTGCCATACATCATGAGCCAAAGCAGAAATGCCCCGGCGCCGCTGGCTGAAAACCCGGCGGGCACCGACGCGCCGTAGGCCAGAGCGGCAGTCAGATCTTCAGGAAGTAAAGCAATCACCAGCGAGCCGATCACCTGCGCCAAGACCACTGCCCATTTCCATCGAACAAGCGCATTCACACCACCTGACCTGGCGATACCGAAGGCGTAACCCGCTGCAAAAAGGAGGCCAATGAAAAAGACAGGCATCAAAATATGCCTGTGTGAATATGCGGCCAGAGCCAAAGCCGCGACAGACAACGCTGAGACGACATATGCCACGATCGCCGTCCAAATTCTGCTTTGTGTTCGGTATGCGACGAATCCGGTGCGAGGATAAGCGATGTGGTTCTTGATCGCCTTGGTCCCGTAATGGATGATCGCGACCATTAGCCCAACCGCAATGAACAGCCCATACATCTGGTTCCAAATGGCGTCCTTGGGCGTGTGCAGTTGCAGCCAGACGATCAGCGCCCAACCCAGGCAACTGAAGCCCACACCCAACTCGCCCGTGCCGTCGATGTTGAAGTAGGAGGTGGGCCGATTCAAGAGACTTCCGACTTTGTCCATATTCGTTCCTCCATGCTCGCCAAAGGCAAGCCGTCGATGCGTTTCCGATTTGGGATTGTAAGCTTGCTCTTGTCGATACCAACTAGTTTGCGTAACCAACCACACGTTGTCAAGTGACGAGTTTCAGAGATTCCAGAGCACGGCAAGTCAAACGATCGTCGCGCCTTCTCGCGGCTAGACAGAAGCCTCCCAACGTTTTGCTTGCACGTGGCTGAAAATAAAGGCATAATTGCTGCATCCGCCGCTCTCCCCAACTTGGCGGCCCCAAACACCGACAATTTTGCTCAAGACCCTGGGCCAATTTCCGGCCTCTGGAGGAATGATGGGCGATCCAAATGCTGCTATCTCCGGCGCGAGACGCAAGTCTCCCGCACCCAGCCCGCCGCCCCCACGCCGCACATGGTATTTGGATGAGATCGTCGTATCGGCGTTCGCGTTCTTTGGCGTCGGTGGCGGGGTCATGCTTCCGCTTCTGTTTGGATTCGAGAAGATTCCGCCCATTACAGCCTCTTTCCTCCTGGCCACCGGGCTTGCCGCTCTGACCTACAGGTACCTTGGAGGCATTGACGGAGCTTCGTTCTCGGTCGGCGCGCTCAAGCTGGGTGGCGCCCTGGCAGCCCTCGTAGGGATAGCCACGCTCATCAACCACTCGCTTGCCCCTTGGGTCCGTCCCCCTGTTCAGCCCCCTCCGGCCTACCAGATATGGACAGTGACCGGACAGGTGGCAGACGGGTCGGGCAATGCCATCGACCCGCTCACCCCCACGGACGTCTCCTTGAGTCCCCCGCAATCCCAGCTATTCCGTGGCGGCAACTTCAAGATGGACTTCTACATCATGCCGTCGAATACCGTATCCCCGTTCCCCACTCTTTATGTGAGCCACGATGGATACGAAACAGATCCCGTCGATTTGAACCCGAACGCCACCACCAACGATGTCAAAATGACGGTAACGGGCCAGGTCATCACGATCGGTCAGATCAAGCTGAAGCCCCAGGGCGAATACCACCCCTCTCAGCCGGCGCCGAGTCCAGTTCCCCTCGCGTCCGAACCTTCGTCTGCAAATACGGAGCAACACCCATGAAGACAAGAATTCTCTTTTTCAAGATGGCTCTGTTCGGGCTCTTTATTCTCTTGGCCGCAGGGCCGGCCAGCTCCGCGGTGGCCCCGGTCGCAACAGTTCGCGGCAAGCTGGTCCACAAGAATGGCGCTCCCGCCGCCGGACTCAATGTGACCATCTGCAACCCCAAAGGCGTGCGGACCGCCCCGGCTCGTACCGGGCCAACCGGCATGTATTACCTGTCCAACATTCAGCCCGGTCAAGATTTCCTCGAGGTTTGGACGACTCCCAGCGGCAAGCCCCTTGTCTATCAGATCAAGGTCGCGACGCCTTCCACCGATGTTCCCCAGATCGCAATTCCATAGCCCATTGAAAATCGCGTGGTATGACCAGAGGCTGTCTCGTAAACCCGCTCTGTGTCCGGGCACGACTTTATGAGATTTAACGCGGTGAAGGCAGAGGAACTAGAGCTTCCTGCAAACCCCGAAGTAGCGATAACCGGCCGCGCGGCATAGTCGGCACAAAAAAAGTCTTAGCTGCATACACCACACAAGAGTCTCAATCGGGGACAGCCCAATGTACTCGCCGACACCGCTCTTCAAGGTAGAGGCGCTCACCCGACCCGATCGGTCATGGAGAACACCGTAGCGCCAGGCCATCCCGTTTCTCCGAGTACATCCGATAGGCGCCGCGACACTTGCCGACCTTCCCATTACCGATCTGCGTCGAAGACTGGCTATGACCGGTAGTTAGTCACTTCCGGTCCGAACGTCGATCGCGAAGCCGAAACGCTCTTCCAGGTCTCTGACCGTGTGAATCTGTATCGGTTCCATGCCCCATCCATTCGCTTTCTTCTAGCGAATGGGTGGGAGAGCACAAACTTCAAAGAACGAAATCAAGCGGTCAGAGACCTAGGTCCAGGATGCCCACATAAGGCAGACAAAGGCCGTGAACATCGGTGCTAGAATCTGGAAGGTTCTGTATATAGACAGGCAGCAGGAGGAAGACGGAATGGGAGGCTTGATCCCATTAGGCGATGCGTCCCGGCGCCCTTCGCGCATTCCGTTTGTCACGGCCCTGATCATCCTCGTGAATGGCCTTGTGTTCGTAATGGAACTGATGGGCGGCGATCCGTTTGTGAATGCGTGGTCCGCGATTCCCGCCCAGATTGTCTCCGGCCATCGATGGATTACGTTGATTACCTCGATGTTCCTGCACGGCAGTTGATCGCACATCGCCGGGAAGTAAAACACGTAATGGTTTAAGCGTTACAGT
>CAWCWQ010000235.1:0-11807 GCA_963799145.1 uncultured Acidobacteriaceae bacterium
CTAGGTTCATTTGCGTGCGGTCATCGATGGCAATCGAGCGCTCGGAATTCTTCGTCGGACACAACGGGTTTCAGAGACCACACCCACCCGTCCTTGTCGTTCCATGCCGGATCGTCAACTTTGGCGACGAGGTAGCCGATGCCGTATTGGCTGCACGTAGCACGCGCCTGTTCGGCGGTCGCCCCCTTAAAGAGCGAATCGATGGCAAGAGCCATGGCTGGACAACCGCTGGGATCGCCTCCAAGTTCGGATCCGCACCATGGCTGGTCGCTGGCGATGGCGGTCTGACGATCGATTCCGAACAAATCCAACAGGCTCCCAAGAGCGTCTTCGGAGCCTGGGTTATATTGCACAATGGCATCGCGTGGAATGGACGCATCCAGCTGGACATAGCCGAACGATGAGAAGTAAGCCTTGTGGGACAGTTTTCCGGCATCGGGATTGTGGGTGAGAACCTTGATCGCTTCGCCAAGAGGAAGATCGAAACGCAATAGAAGAACTTGGCAAAGGGTGCCTGCTACCCCGGCGACAATAGCGAGAAATGCTATGAATTGAAACCAGTAGGGGGCGCGATGGGGTAAGCCGTCGCAGTCACGCGATTTGCCGGTGTTGTGGTCCAAGAAGCCCCAAGCGACAAGGAGATCCGATGCCAGAAGGAGCAATGGAAACTGAAGAAGCAAAGCCCCTCTCCAGCCAAAATCGTTGGTTGCCAGTACCGAGGATCGCATGACAGAGACAATCGCGAGCGTGACTACAGCGATGAAAATCAACGATCGCTGCGCGGGAGTGAGTTGCCTGCGGCCGCGCCAGGCGGGAACCAGGTAGGCGAGGAAGACCGCGAGATAGAATCCCAACTCTATGGAATAACCAGGTAGCAGCAGAATAAGATTGGCGAGGTTTCGCGCGGCCAGCGGGTGGCCGGCCGCGAAGAGTTGGAATGAATGCGACGCCAGCAGGCCATCGGGGGAGAACATCTCGCGTATGGCGAATGCGAAGACGGCGCCGCCATGCATTTCAGATGGATTGTGCGTCAATTCCGATAGGTAGGGAAGAAGCAGGACCACGGCGCCCGCGCCACCTGCCGCCAGCAGCAAAGCAGGACGAGGGGTGCGCTCAATGGCGATCTGCCAGAGCGCCCAGGCCAGCATCGCAAGGAAAAACGCGAACGCCACATAAATTGAGAGGCCAAAGGCGCTGGCCAGGGCGGCGGCGATCATGGCGCCGCTGGCAGCCTGCCGGCGCGCGCTCTCCTGCCCGGCCATCCAGGCCAGCAGCAGGGCGAACATGCAGCACACCATGCTGGCGATATGGTGCGGCACCCAGAGAAGGGAATCGAGCCAGCTGGTTATTTGCCCCGCGGACCACCATTCTAGGTCTCCTCGCGGCAAGCGTTGATGGAAGACCAGGTTCCAAATGTGGACACAGATATCGAGTCCCGTGACCATCAGCAGTGAGATCGTGAGCAGGAAGCGTCTGCGCAAGAGAACCCCGGAGACAAGGAAGTGCTTAAGGTACAGGCCAATCAGGGCGGCCAGGGCGAATCCGCCCCAAACGCAACTGGCGATGAAGACGCCGCGGATGGGGAGATGGGTCATCATCCCCACTCCGGCGCAGACCACGTTCCAGAAGTAGTAGTAGCGCATGGGAGCGGAATGGCCGTAGAAATAGAGCGGGTTAGCGGGCGGGACGCCGGTGCGAAGGATGCTCTGGGTCCAGTTGACCCGCGAGGCATGATCCCAGGCGATTACGCTCATGAAGAGTCGATGGTCGCTCTGGAGGTCGATGAGCGAGAGGATGGCTACCGCGATCCAGATAAGGACCAGCATCGTCCCCTTACCGCCCAGAGGCCGCCAGCCAATGGCCCACCTGCGGCCGGAGCGGCGCAGTTGGAGTCCTTCCCGGCCAAGCACGACCAGCCAGAGCGCAGCGCTGGCCAGAAAGAAGGCTACCACTGCCGCCAGAGAGAAAAACTTGCCGATCAGAACCGAGGCAATGGTGGAGACGGCGAAGGATAACGGCAAGCTCCAGAAGAACCGCTCCACCAAGGAGCGTTGCCTGAACCCGTGCAGATTGTTGAACCATGCAGCCAAATAACCAGTGCAGACGAAGGCAGGAAGAAAGGCGGGGAGCGCCAAGAGGCTATCTGCGATTTGTTCCGTGGAGATATTCGAGGGGTTGAGAATCCCGGCCTCCTTGCCGCCGCAAAGGACGGAGTTTACCGCAAAGAGTTTCTACGTATCATCATTCCATAGAGCAGCGTCCTATCCAAGAGGCCTACAGACCTTCTGACACTATACAGGATGCAAACGCGTACTTCGAGGGGCGAATTCGGGGCGGCTTTGGGCTGAAAACTGCCGTTGTTGAACCGAAAACAACCCAAGAACGGTGAAATAACTGCCTTGGTGTTTACAGGGCCGTTAACTGGGGAAAGCTGCTAAGCGACAAGCAGCGGTGGCGTCGATCGAGCCGCGCCAGGTGGAAAGGACGCCCTTGCGCGGGAGATTGCAGACGCCCGTCCGGGGCGCACGATCGATGCATTGCCAGGCGACCTACGGATTCGATCCTAAACACCACGCCATATCGGCTTTTCCCGCTCTCCCCGACGAATGATAACTGCCGGCGGCGATCACTGTTCCGCCGCAGGAGCGCATGAGAGCGGTCAGGGTCTGCGAAGTGAAGTAGTTGATGTGCTCATGCATCATGTAGAGGCTGGCAGGACGAAGGACGTGTCCAGCGAGTGCCGGACGTGCGAGGGCCATGACCGCAATCTGCGCAAGCCGCCTTGAGATTCTTGCAAACCCGAAGGGGAACTCGCATGGCACTTCGAGAAACACGAGACCGCCTTTGGGAGCAGCAGCGAGCATCTCACTCACCACGGCCCGGGGGAATCCGACATGCTCAAGGACATTGCTGTTGAGGATCAGATCGGCCTTACATCCGGCCGGATCGGATGTAGCAGTTACGCCAGCCGCGGCAGTTACACCCGAGATGTCGTATACAAAACTCTCGACGCCATCGAGCAGGCCGGCCACTAGATCGCCATGATCGCCGCCAAAATCGAGAATGCGATTGATCTTTCGCTGGCCTATATGCGGGCGGAGGATGGGCGCGAGTGTTGCACGGCGGATCTTGTACGAATCGGGCGAGGCCAAGCCGGCATTGAATTTGGCGGTGTACCAGGGCTCTGAAGCGTGGCGCGCCCGCAAATACTCCTCAGAACGGTAGTTGGCGTATAGGCGGCGCAACTCGCCGTCATCAAGCCGAGGGTTATAGAAGATGAAACCGCAAGCTTCGCAGCGGACGAGGTCCACGCAAAAGGACATCCTGTTCCAGATCCGTTTGGCCACGAAGGGGGCGACCAAAGCGCGCTTCAGAGAAACAATCGCGCCATCGCATATGACGCACCTGGAAACCTCGATCATCCGTTCTTTCTCCGTCCTCAAGATTACACTATGTGCAGCCTGCCCATTTCTGTCGTCTGGTCCTGTTTCCGCGGGCAGAGTCTTGAGCGGTTATGAAACAAGCCGCAGTCGGATAACGTCTTCGGGGCTTTACGAAACGATCGAAGACTGTTCTTGGCTCGATTCGTGCAGTCTCCGGCAATACGCAAGGCGCGTCTGGAATCCTGTGCTTCTCTTCAAACACGGTGAGCGCTTCGGCGAAAATCCCAGAGAGTTGCGGTCCGCCTTGCGCTTTCTGTCCAGGAGCGGCGCTGTACACTTGCATAGCCTTCACTTTCGTACCCAACCATGCCATGCTGCTGTTTTGCGGATGGCGTCTTCAAGCGGAACTTCACAGCGCAATCCGAGTTCCAACGCGGCCTTTTCTACACATGGAACGTATTGTTGCAAGGGCGCGCCGGGCGCCGCCGCTTTGGCCACTCGCACTTCTGCCTTCGAGCCGATCGCGGCGCGCACCGTGCTGGCCAACTCCAGAATGCTCACCGATTGCGCCGATCCGACATTGAAGGCCTGCCGCGCCGGGGCGCGCAACAAGAGGTTCCATATCCAAATGGCAAGATCGGCGGAATACATATAGGAACGCCGGGCGGTGCCGTCTCCATGGATTCGGATCGCCTCGCCGCCCATGGCGTCGCGAATGAAATTCCCTATGGCGAAGTGCGCATCCAACGGCAGCAACGGACCCACAAAGGCGAAACAGCGCGCGATCTTGCAGGCCATGCCGTACTGCTCCCCATAGGCGACGCACAGTGCCTCGGCCGCGCGCTTTCCCTCCGCGTAAGCGGAGCCGGCGTGCAAAGGGTCGGGAGCGCCGGAGTAATCCTCGCGCAGGTGTGTCAACTGCTCGGGCTGCGGTCCATAGACGGCGCCGGAACTGGTCAACAGCAGCTTCTCGGCGCCGTGGCGGGCAGCAAACTGCAAGACCCGCTCGGTCCCGCCGAGAATCGTTCCCAGCAAATCGGCCGTGCCGCCCGATCCTTCGCGCGCATAAGTCTCGGTGGCGGCGTGAATCACAAACTTGAATTGACCCTTGGGGAAGATGAAGCTGCGCACGTCCCCGCCCAGCAGCGTAATTGCTGAATTCTGGGCCAGATGCGGCCAGGCCCGGCGAAATATCTCCGGGTTCCTGCTCAGCACCGTCGCGTGCAGACGAAGTCCGCCTGCGCGATTGGCATGAAGAAGGCTCTCCAGCAGCCAGACGCCGAAAAAGCCTGTCCCGCCGGTAATGAAGATGCGTTGCCCGCGCAGCTCTTCCCACAGACAATCGGTTCTCTCCTGAATGAATTCCAGATCGTCGTTGGGCAACGGTTGCGTCATTACGCTCCTTGACGTAAAAGGCTGTTATCGGCCGTGCGCTTCCGATGCCTTCCATTGGCATCGGCAGGTCTGGCTCATACTCGAAATTAATGCGTTCCCGCTCAATCGCATAAGGCCGCTTCTGCACCTGAGTATGAATCGCGCCGACATATTCGCCGATGATTCCCAAGAATACCAGCACGATCGAATTGAGAAAGAAGATGCCAATCACCACCGGTGCGATACCCACCGAGAAACTGCGCCAGAACAGCAACTTGTAAATGAGATACACCATCGCAGTCGCGAATGAAACTATCGCGCCGATAAACCCGGCAAACACAGCCAGCCGCAGCGGAATCTTCGAAAGGTTGATAATGCCCAGCATGGCGATGTCGTACAGCGTGTACCAGTTGTTCTTGGTAATACCGGATTTGCGCGCCGGCTGATGGAAATAGAGCCGCTTGCTGGGCAGTCCAATCTCGGCGATAATGCCGCGGAAGTACGGATACGGGTCGTCGAACGACTTCACCAGATCCACAACGCGGCGGTCGTAGAGGCCAAAGCCCGTGAAGTTCTGGATGGTCTCGACCGATGAGAGCCGCTCCACGAGCTTGTAATACTGTTTTCGTAGCCAGAACATCAGCCCGTGCTCGCCGCTGCTCTCCTTGATGCACAGCACCATGGGAAACCCTTCCTCCCAGGCACGGATCATATCCGGAATCAGGTCCGGCGGCTCCTGAAAGTCGCTGGCAATGGCGATCGTCGCGTCGCCGCGCGCCTGAAACAGCGCGTGAATGGGAGAGCGGATATGGCCGAAGTTGCGCGCATTCACGATGATCTTGACATTTTTATCTGTCTCTGCAATGCGCTTCAAAATGCCCACCGTTCCATCCGTCGATGCGTTGTCGATGAAGATATGCTCGTAGCGGTACTGCGGAAAGCCGTTCATGATCTCGCGCACGCGCAGATACATGGCTTCAACGTTGCTTTCCTCGTTGTAGCAGTGGGTCAAAATGCTGATGGTCTTCAAAACGATCCTTTCAAACTGTGCAGGAATGGCTGAGTCGCAGTAGCATCTTCAGTTGAATCGCTGGCGGCATGGTTCGTCAATCGCGCACCGAGTTTTGGTTCTTGGTCTGGCTCGTTTCCGCGTCACCGGTACCGCGTGGTCGAAACGTGAAATGCCTGTGACCGAGAAAGCTGAAGACAACCGTCCCCGCGGCAAGAATAGCTCCTCCTATGTAGGGCGCCGTCAGGAAAGTGCTGCGCATGTACTCTGCCGCGAACTGAAAGTGCGCCGCATGGCCCACCCCGGGGCCCGGCGAAACGTGCCAGAAGTAGATCAGGGCATTTACCACCACCGGCAGTAATAGCAGGCCCGGGAGCGTCGCCGCGCCGTAGACCACAAAGCTGCGCAGCCACTCGCGGAGATAGTTGCCATGCGTCTTGAAGACAAACCACTTGTATCCGAGAAAGGCGACAGATATAGCGATGATATTCGAGAAGATCGCGGCATACAAATAACCATACGCCACATGCCGCGAAAGCACCCAAGTCAGCGCGGCATAGGTCACGTAGCCGAAACCCGTGTTCCATAAGCCCACCAGCAGGTAGCGCATAAATTGCCAAAACGGCAGCCAGCGACTCATGCCGGCATGGTTTGTATCCCAGGACCTCAAGACGGCCTTATCGCCCTTTCTGCTGGAATCGCGTAGCAAACCAAGTCCCACGATTCGGCGCCGTGGGGGCGAAGGAAAAACTCGTATCGCTCTGGCAGAAGGGAGGACAAGAGAAGAGGGATTTTCCATAGATGATCCTGCTTGTGATAGACACTTAATGCCAGAATCGGTCTAGTGCGAGAGAGGAGGCCGGACGCTCCCATCAGCGCTTCAGGTTCAAAACCTTCGATGTCGAATTTAATATATGTGGGATTGAGGTGTCCAATTGCCGAATCGAGGTCTATAACATCTACCTTAGAAACTCCAGAGCCTATTTTCGACAGCATAGTGCCGGTCGAGTCGAAAGCTATCGTCCCGGTCTGGCGGCCGATCGCTTTTTGGCTCGATTGGATTTTCAGGCGAACATCGCCGTCGAGTCTTGAAATGCGTTCTTGAAGGCGAGAGTAGGTAGCAGCGTCCGGTTCGAAGGCCACTAGGAGTCGAAAGTTTCCCCCTGTCTCGTGCACAAAATCCGCGATTGTGTCTCCATCGAAAGCGCCGCAATCGATAAATACCTCGTTATTGCCGAGCGAGAATAGATCGTGCGGAAAATAATGCTTACCGCCGACACTCCTGCTTACGAAAGTGAAATCCAGCGAAGCACGGAAGGCGATCTGCGCCACAAACTCGTCCCGCGAAAACCGATCGCTCCAAAGTTCCATTGCAGATCGAACGATATTCTTCTGACACAGAACCTTTTCCGGCAAGTCAAGGCAATAATGCGGCAAGAACGACTGACGATACTTCCAGAACAGAGACCCGAAGGTTATCGCCGCTTTGCATCCGAGAGATTTGAGCTGTATTAACCTGTCCGGCATTCGATCGTGTGCCTCCCCATTCCAGATGCACACCACGAACACAGCTTGCTGCCCATATTGTGAGGCGGCTTCTTCGGGAGCCAGGACCACCAGACCGTCGATGTTTTTGCCCCAGAGAGATGGGTTGTTGTCGGTGAATGCTACTGGATGAACTCCAAAAGCACTCAGCTTCCGGTTGACCATCCGTCCGAACCCTCCCGCGCCAAACAAGACAATGTTTTGTCCTAGTCCATCGGTCGCCAAATCATAAGAAGTATCGGTGCGCCGTCTGGCGTGTTCGACATCTTCTCGCAGAAGCAGATCTAACCATTCGTACGATGTATCGGAAGCCATGGTCGAAACTCTCCAAGCTAGCTCGAAGCGGTACTATTGTTCAAGTGGTGGAACGATCATGTTCGCTTGAAATTCCTCGCGAGGCAACCGCGGCGCCATATCTTCCATCGGCAGACTTACGATCGTTCCGTCGGGGCGTGTGGAAGCCGTCGCTCGGGGCAGGGTCGGCTGATCGGTCGACACATTCACGGCACAAACTACCGGCCCCTCGCAGGCCAACACCTCTGCCACCGCTTCGCGAATTCTCTCTTGGTTCTTGATCTCCATCGCCTTGATGCCATACGCCTCGGCCACCTTCATCACATCCGGCAGTGTCAAATGGCTCGAGGGATCGCTGCCGACCAGGTGTCCCTTGAAATGCGCGCGCTGCGAGGCAACGATGGATGCGTACGTTCCGTTGCAGAGGATGAAATATTTGACGGGGAGATTGAGGCGCCTCACGGTTTCAAGATCCTGGATGTTCAATTGAAATCCACCGTCCCCATTGACGCAGATGGTCCGGCGCTTGCCGCTAGCAAGGCATGTTCCAATCGTTCCCGGCAAGCCTGTTCCCATTGCACCGAGGCTGGGCGCGTTAACTACCCGCTGGCCCCGCTTTAGCCGGAAACACTGAAGAAAAATGTCGCTGCACGCGCCGGAACTGCCCGGCGCCAAGACGTCCTCCGGTGTACATTGCTCCGATAACACATCGATCAGAACGTAGGTGTTTACGTATCCGTTCTCTTCTTTCCAATACTCTGGCAGCACAACTGGATACTTCGCCAGCCAGTTTTTCGCCTTCTTCAGCCATGCCGATGTATCGGGCAGGGCAGTTCCCTTTAACTGCGCCAATAACTCTCTCAGAAAATCCTTGACATCTGCGTGAACCGGGATATCGATGGTCATGTCGAACTTGCCGATTTCGCTGGCGTCGATATCAACCAGAATCTTCTTTGCGGCGCGCGCGAAGTTCCTGTGGCTAAAGGCAATCTGCGGCATATCCAGCCGCGCCCCGAGTACCATGATCCAGTCCGCATTCTGCTGCGTAAAGTTTGCCCCACGCGAGGCCATTGACCCAGGACGCCCAGCGAAATACGCATCGTCGTCGGGAAGCATATCCATCGACTTCCAGGTCAGCAGCGTGGGGATCTAAGCGTATTTACCAGCTCTTCGACAAGTCCACTAAGATGCGACTGTCGCGCTCCATTACCGACAAACAAGACCGGCCGCTCGGCCGTCTTCAGCAACTCGATAGTCTCGGCGACCTTTCGTCTAATCTCGCTCCCCCGATCGGCTTCCGGCTCAGGCGAAAAACTCCTCAGGCGCGCCTCGTCAACCATCGCCGCCTGCACATCCAGCGGGACATCCAGCCAGACTGGTCCACGCCTCCCGGTCAATGCGCAGTGCACGGCTTTCTCCAGTTCGTAGCGAACGTCATTGGGCTCGGTAAGGGTCTTGGCATACTTTGTCAGCGGCGTCACAACAGAAACAATATCTATCTCCTGCGGTCCCATTGAGCGCACACCGCGACCGGTAAGAAGGTCAGCTCGCTTCACCTGGCCCGAGATGAATATGCATGGAGTCGAATCCAGCCACGCTGCCGCCAGGCCGGTCACGGTATTCGTGCCTCCAGGACCCGTGGTGACCAGCGCAACACTCAGCCCGCTCGAGTATTCTGCGTAAGCCTGCGCCGCAAAAGCCGCCGTCTGCTCGTGCAGGCAGCAGATATACTCAATGCCTTGCTGGTGTCCGAACGAATCTGCCAGATGCATGCAACCGCCGCCCGCCAGCATGAAAACATGCTCGATGCCCCGGCCGGCCAAGAACTGCGTTAAATAGTCCGATAGCTTAATCATCGTCGCCTGCCAGGTTCAACAGTCGGGCAAGAGTTCTTGTCGCAGTCTCCTTCGAGCAGTTCCAGGGCTGAGGCCATATTAGGCTCTTGAGGCCAAGTTCGCCAGCCTGCTTCAAATTATCTTCAGCGTCGTCCACAAACACATCCCCTTTGCCAAGCCACCGAAGATAATCTCCCTTGCCGCGGTCGTACATCGGAATCCCTTCACCCGCGCGCGCCGGCACCACGCCAAAGCATCGTATCCAGGCGCCGAAGTGGCGCATCACCCATGCGGCGACTTCGGGCGCTGTCTCCAGCGGGCGCGCGGTCAATGCAATGTGCCGGAATCTGCTCCCGTGCGCGGCGAACCATTTCAAGACCTCGGCATTCGGCGTCAAATGAATCCCCCCATTTGTTTTTCGAAAAGCATCCATCGAGGCAAGATACTCCTCCCTTGCCACGCCTAGCGCGTCATGCGGAGGATTCTCGGTCAGCCCCGCGTATCCGGTCCCGCAATTGGGATGTCCGGGCGGCCACGCCGCGCATGAACCACTGGGACATCAGATCGTTCAGAACGTCGTCCACATCCCATACAATCGTAACCATTCTCAGTCCATCCAATAGGTCACGAATGTCTTTCTGTTTGGGTTACTCATGATCGATTCATCCGTATACCAGGAATCGGCCTTGGCGTACGACGACGATACTTCCTCAATCACAGTTCCATTCTTAGTCCAGAAGGAATGCCTCACGCCGTGAGGAATTGTCACGATGTCATTCGCTCTGTGCGCTGTTTGATCGCCGCCCAAGTCCACTGTTACATCACCATATAGAATATGGTAGGTCTCGTCCTTTTGGTTATGCCATTGCTCGGGATGTTTCTGGCCCGGCAGCACGACCATCAGGCGCTTGCAGTATTCGCGATTGACGACAGTTATGGCGGTCAGTCCGCTCTCTCGAAACCTGTCGATCCCATAGTGGTGCGATATCTCCAACTCGCACTGTCCTGGAACCTGGACCTTGCTCTTCTTGATCAGAGCCTTCACATCTCGCACGATGTTTATAACATCTTGCCTCGTATCCCTAGACGTCACGTTGGTTTCCATCACTGCGCCGTTGGCCGGAATGCTGCCAATCGCCACAAACTCGGTATACTTGGAGAAATTCTGGGCCACCAACTGCCTGGCTACATTTGGCATGGCGTAGAACAAATTCTTCGGGTTGACCACTTCTCCTGCCGCGACCGCATCCTTCACAAACGCGCCCCGTGCTAAATCCCGAAGAGCTTGTGCCTCTCCTGCCGGGGCCGGGTATCGCTTATTCATTTCCCCGATCATGGTCAGCGCATCCGCCGCGGACTGCAACCATTTCCGCACTTGATCAGGAGTCGCACTGTACCCATTGACAGCGTATTTCTTCGTTACAACGCCGGTATGCTTTTCAAACAGGGTCGCTCCAAGCGCGATCGCAATCTTCACTGCCTCATAATTGTCTGGACGTTCATGCGTAGAGTATCCGACCTCTAGCTCCGGATAGCGATTCTTAAGCAGCGGAATCTGGCTCAAATGTAAACGATTATCGGGTGTTGGATACTCTCCAACACAATGCATGATCGAAAGCGATTTGTTGCGATGCCGAAAGAAACTAACGACCTTGTCAATATCCACTAAGGGTTCCCCCGCAGTCGAGGCGACTATGGGAAGATCCTGCATTGCAATCCGTTCCAGCAGCGGCCAGTCAGTAAAATAACAACTCGGCACCTTAATAAAATCATAGCCATGCTCCAGGATCAGGTCAACCGACGGCTCGTCCCACGGTGTGCACATCGAGAGGAATCCAGCATCGACTATTGCATCCTTAATTTTCCGATACTGCTTCCAGTCAAGGCGTGTCTCCGAAAAACGCTTCACATATTTCAGGTCGTATCGCTCCCGGTATTCCGGATGAATGCAGTAATCGATATCGCGGTATTGCAACTTAACGCAGAAGTTGAAAGGGAAGCCCTCGGAAGCTTTGGCTAGCTCTTGAACAATGCGAATGCCGTGCTCCACATCCCCCATGTGATTGTTCGCCATCTCAAATACGAACAAGGGGCGCTTGTTAAGGTCTTTCATAGTCGATATCCCTTGACTTTCAGTTCTGCCGCTGCTTAGTCGCGAAGTGGACGGACGTCGCCTTTGTGGTCAATGCCAATCTCCGCAACGACAAAACACGGCCGATCGCCGCCTACCAATCTGTTCGCTATCTTCACGGTGCCCATAGGTAGATATGCTCCTCTCCGTTCCACCTTGCTCAGAGTTCCCGGTATCGAGTCGATTGAAGACCACGCTGTCGATGCTTCCAAGCGCTTCCTGGGCCGGTCTCGAGC
>CAWCWQ010000236.1:0-19235 GCA_963799145.1 uncultured Acidobacteriaceae bacterium
GTTCAATGGCCATTTGGACCTTGGTCAAGTTGTGAAATCCACAATTCTTGTCGATCCGCCGTTGCGCGGGACAACGTTTGAGCCATTGCCCGCGGGTCTTGTAACTAAAAGTTAGCCCACTGAACTACTTGGTATTGCTTCATGCACACAGCCGATTCTGCAAGGCGATGAGCTTGACAAGGTACGCTTCGCAGGATTCCTGAAGGCAGAGGGCTGCCTAGCAAGACCTTTGCCCACCGAGGGAACAGTAGACCGGCCAAGAGCTTGAAAACACCCGCTACGCAGTAAGCAGGCCGGCTGCGATCCTCATTCCACAACAAGGTTGGTTGCTCGAAATGTGCCGATGACCACATCTACGCGGTGGCCGCGTTTCACCGCCAGCGTCGGGTTCGAGAATGCCATCCAGTAAGTCATGCCCGCCTTAGGCGTGCTGGCTTGGCGCAGTTTTCCAACCTTCTCCATCTGGGGAATTGCGAGTTTGACTCCGGCCTGCGGGTCGATCAACACAGGCTCGGTCTTCTTATCGTTGAGTACCGCTGCCTTTGCTGGGTCCAACACGCGATAGTCGAATCGAATGAGTTGGCCGGACTCCGCCGACTTTACGCGGAGCTCGCCAACGCCCCAGCCTCCTTCGTAATACATCTCCGCTCGGGACGAAAGTCGATTCACCCTGGTGCCTTGCCAAACAGGCGCTGGACGCCCGGTCGAAGCACTCGGCTGGACAGGTGCGGCGGCTTGAACTGGCGGGGCTGCCGACTGGGCAGACTCTGCTGGTACTACACGAAAACCACCGGCAAGGAGTAGCGCCGGCAGCACTGCCGCCCAAAATGTCTTTCTATATCTCATGGGAAGAGTACTCCATTCTACTTACTGCATTCAGCCTTGAACTCCTACAGGCCGTTTGACTCTCCTAGGTCGGTAAGAGATCTGTCTGCACATCGTTCATCTACATTGCAGTTCATTATCCCGCTGGCGAAATTGCTTTGGTTGAGCAGAAGCAAAAATGAGGCAAGGTCTTGAAGGGCCCAGGGCTGATTAGCCCTGGGCCCTCTGCGAGAGGCCGGTTACTGAGCATCGAGCGCCAATGCGGTTAGGCCGCCAGCGGTGCCGCTTCCGTTGTTGGTTGCGGTGAGGGCCCCGACGTCAGGCAGCAGCGGCCGGGTAGCCGGGGCTGCGTACCGGATGCTGATTGTGCAAGTGCCACCCGCCGCCAGCGGCGAAGAGGTAAGGCACGTTTGCGCGGTGATCGAGTAGCGAGCACCGATGTTGATTGAAAGAGCGTCCGCGGTGATTGCGAGCGGAGCCCCGCCGGTATTCGTAACCGTTACGACGCTGGTTACGGCGGCGCGCGGAGTGGGAATGGTGAACGTGAGCGTCCGAACGCCAAGGATCGTTCCGAGGGTAGCGTTGGTTGCGGCGGTAAAGCTCAGGGTGCCTATTGGTGTCCCGGTTCCGATGAGTGCTACAGGTCCGGTTACCGTGGCTTCCGCCGAATTCAGGTATGTAATCGTCGCGGTGGTGTAGGCGACGGTGAGCGTTCTGTTGAAGGTGGTTGTTGCTGTGGATGTCGATGCTGCTGGTGTGAAGACCACATTGACGGTGCAGGTCGCGCTCACGGCGAGGGTTGCACCGCAGGTACCCGTTCCGCCCTGCAGGGCCGTAGCACGCGAGAACGGCTGTGGTGTGCCGCCTCCGAAGGTGAAGGATCCACCCGCGAGGGCGATGTTGCCGGTGTTGGTTATGGTCAAGGTTTGAGCGGGACTGGTAGTTCCGTACGACTGGTTTCCAAACGACAGCGGGGTCGCCGATACACTGGCCGCCCTTACCGCCGCGACTCCGGTCCCGCTTATTGCCACCGGGGCGCCATCGACTGCAACACTGGCCGTAATGGTCAAAGAGGCGTTAGAGGTCACGGTAGTGGTCGGCGCGTACGTCACCGTGACTGTGCAGGATGCGCCCGCAGCCAGGGTGAAGCCGTTGGCCGCGCCACAAGCGCCGGTGCCGGTGCGAGTGAGCGAGAACGGCGCACTGAGGGTTCCGATGGTGATGCCGGTTGCGCTTGCAGCACCGGTGTTAATCAGGGTTAGGACCTGTGTTGGCGCCGGAGCGGCGCCGGCCGCCGCGTTCCCGAACGCCAAGGGAGAGGGCGACACGATCAGGAAGGCAGTAGTGCGCGCTGCTCCCTGATACTCGACTGCGCCGATATCGAAGGTTGCCGCGCCCGCAACCTCCGGCCGCGGATTTCCGAAGAAGTCCGTAGTCGGGTGCGTCTGTGCAACCGGGACGTAATCGATCGCCGGCGAACCCGAGTTCAGCGAGTAGTTGGCAAACGGAGACCCGCCACCGTAGTTCCCAGATGCCCCGCCAGTCACCGAATCGTCGCTCAACGAGAGCGGCCCCCAGCTTATGTTGATCCAGTTGTTGCCCTCGTCCACCGTCGCAGCTGGAGTCAGGCTAAAGAGCGGATTCGGGGTTGACGCGTCGACAATACCCGGAGGCACGCCGTATCCGCTAGGTCCGCCGCAACCATCCGCGACGGTGCAAGTTGGCGGCACGCGCGAACCGTTGCAATACTGACTGACGATGCTGGGATTGATTCCCAGGTTATGACCGGTCGCGTAGTCTCCTGGGTCGTCCAGCATCGAATACGTCGGGCTGAGCGTGAACCCGGAGCTGTGATTGTTCGGCCTTGTGTCGCCGCGGACGCCGATGTCCCAGTAGCTGACGCCTGTGCCGCATTGGCCGGCAGCGGTCTGTACCGGTGCGGCTGCTCCAGTGAAGGCGTCATACAGCCTGACAAGGTTCTGCTGGTTGAGATTCCCTGAACCGGCGGGGCCCACCCCGACAACAAACGAGCGGTTCTGCCAGATCAGGTTGTTCTTCAACAACGGGTTCGAGAATCCCGCGCAGCCGGGTTGCCCAGCCGGGCAAGTAATGGTTAACCCGGTCAGCGACGTGGTCATCAGCGTGGAGTTTTGCGTGCTGGTCACGCCGGCGGATTGCGGGCACGAAGCCTGTGTCGTAGTGCCGCCGATCGCCAAAGAGCAGTTGGCCCCTTGGACGCCGTTCCCCGCAGGGGCGCTGGCATCGGGCGTCCCGATGCTTTGCGTAAGCACGCCCGAAGATGCAAGGCTATCGTTGCTCGAAATGGTGTTGTTGACGATG
The DNA here is from genome assembly GCA_963799145.1 of uncultured Acidobacteriaceae bacterium. GTDB lineage: Bacteria > Acidobacteriota > Terriglobia > Terriglobales > Acidobacteriaceae > Telmatobacter. The sequence goes on from CAWCWQ010000236.1 coordinate 3,166, forward strand.
GACACGTTCAACGAATCCTGCAGCGATATACCAGCGCCATCCCATCCCGCCAGGTTGTTCACGATGAAGTTGTTGGTAATGGAAGCACTGTTCCACTGTGCAGGCGTCTTGGGGAAGGTGGAGATATCGGTCCCGTTGACCTGCTGGAGACGGATGCCGCCGCCACTACCGCTGTCGGCGGAGTTGCCCTGAATCAGGTTGGCGTTGATGACCAGTCCCGGCCCCGTGCCGTCGCTCAGTCCCGGCGGGCAATCAGCGTCGATTTGAGTTCCGCAAACCGGATCGGTATCAGGCGTACCCATGATTTGAATTCCGCCACCGTTGGTGGGAATGGTTGGGTTGCTGCTCTGGTTAAGAATGATCGAGTTGTGCTCGATGTCGCCGTCGTAAACGAATCCGAGCTGAGCGAGACCGCCGCCTTCAGCTGAGCTGAGGTTTCCGCACACCCAGTTGTAGTTGAACTTGTAGTAGTCGGAGCCGGTGCAGAATGTTGCGCCGCCGCCTCCCGACAGAGTACCGGAGAACAGCTCGTCACCGAGCGAGGAGTTGCTGCTTATGTCGTTGTTGTGCACGTTGACGTTCAGGTCAAGGCAGTACGGCTCTTGCTGCCCGACCAGCGTGCCGGTCTGGCAGGAAGGCGGCGCGTCGAGATAGAACTGCCCCACAGCTGGTGTAGTGCCAGTGGCCACCATCTTGATCGCGACGGGGAATTCACCCTGACCGACGGAGATTCCACCCGAGAGCGTACCGGCGTTGTTGTAAATGCGATTGTTGGCAATTTGCAGGTTGTGGTTCCAGCCGTGGACGAATATGCCGCCACCGCCCTGAGAGCTGTCTCTGATCGTGAGGCCGTCAATCGAGGACGGGTTGCACATGAAGTTGCTGGGATAGGGGTTGGGAACGAGTTCGGTAGTCGTTCCAGGACTCAGGCAATAGGAGTACTGAGGCCCGATCGTAGCCCCCTCATCGTCCGATGGAAATACTGGGACATCCTGGAGCAACAAGGCACTCACCGGGTCAACCGGGAACCCGCCTGGCTCGGAGCCATCCGTCCAGTAGTTCACTCCTGGTGGCATCCACACGCCCTTGCCCAGCACCGTAATTCCCGCGCCCTCATAGGCGCCCATCAGCGAGGGCTCTTGCAGTTGTTCGGCGAGGTTGCCATTGACGGTAGCGTCCCAGCCAGTCGTTGCCTCCAGCGGCAACCGGTCAATCTGCGGATAACCGACCGCGGCCGGAGTGGTGTAGTAATTCCAACCCACCTCGGGGCAATTGTACTGGCCGGATGGATCGTACTGAGCCGCCGTCCCCCCGTAATTTCCAATGGACGGCGCGCCTTGCAGCGACAAGCCGAAGAGGCAGTTGACGTGCCGGCGCCAGGGATCGAGCAGCTTGCCCGCAGGATTGGCGTTGGCATCAAGAATGGACGAAGCTGCTCCCACACCCTGCAGCCGGACGGGCTTCCACATCAGCAGCATTTCCGTATGGGCTCCCGGATCGACCATGATCAGGTCGCCCGGAGCCGCGGCGTCAATGGCGCTCTGGATATTCTGATTGGCCAATACGTGAGTCGGAGCCTTGCCGCCGATGGTCACAGTTACTGTATCGATCGACTGCTTGCCATTGCCCGCGGTGATGACCAATTGGCCGCACTGCGCAGTCAACCCCCCGTACTGCGCCTGCTGCTGTACCGCGCAGTTGGGAACCCCGGACGGCACCGTTACCGCGATCGACGAGTCTGACCAGCTGGTGATCGTGGCCGCGACATTGCCAATGGTCACCGAGGAGACCGCAGTGCAACTGCCGGCAATGGAGGTGCACTGTGTGCCAAAGCCATAGTGACGGGTGATGGTTTTCAAATTGAAAGGAGCAGCGTTCGCAGATGGACCCGAGTACGCGCTGTTACTCACCTGCTGATCGCCAAGCCCCGTAATGGTGAGGGTCTTGCCGGCCGCGCTGACATACGGGCCAATGCCGTCGCCGTCCACTTCCTTGATCGCCGGCGTGGCGTCAGGATAGCTGCAATCGGCATTATTGTATGCAGCACCCACGAACCCTTCCGTGGGCACGACGGGCGTGTCGAGATAGGCGGTCAAGCCTGGCATGTACGGCTCTTCGTAGCAGAAGTCGCTGTAGGCCGGGTTGTACAAAGGATCTGGGATCATCTGCCCGTAGGTCGGCGAACTGGGGTTGGTGTCCATGATCGGGCCGGGGTCGTTCATGCACTGCGTCATCATCGAGGGTGAATACCCGGTGATGTTGGGCGGGTTCACTGCCCAGCTGGAGAAGGTCAACCCGTTATAGATCCCCCAGTGGTCGGAATACACGCGGGAGAGTTCGTTCCCGAGATAATCCTTGGTGGAAATCGGCAGGTTGGGCGGTGAGAACTTCTCGCCGAACTGCGGGGCAAACGGATCGAATTCCGACGTGAAGTCGTCGGTGATCACGCCAGTATACTTCGAGGCGATGTGGGTCGAGGTGAAGAGAGCGAACTTCACCGACACCGACATCTGGTTGGCCAGCGTCACTTCCTTGCGGTCGCACAGCGGCCGAGTCGCTCCGGCGAACGGAGCCACTTCCTGAGCGTTCGGGAAGAGACTCAGGAAGTCGGGCACAACGCGCATCTCGCCCACGCACGGCCACACCGGATCCTGGAAACCAGGGTAACCTGGGACGCCCGAGAGCATTCCGCCCTGCAAATCGAGGGCCGTAGTCGAGTCTTGATAGTTGGTGGGATTGAAACCGTTGGCATTCTGGTCGTACATGGAAGCCACGGAAGCCTGGTCGGGCAGGATGAATATGTCCGTACCCAGCCCACCAAACTCCTGCGTGACCGGCGCGATGTAGTTATCGCCGATGAGCAGGTTCTTGTCTTCCTCTTTGTAGACCTCATACCCTGGCGGCATCACCACCTGCACCACGTACTTGCCGGGCGGCAGCATGGGAGTGCCGAAGCGATACTTGTCAGTCGAATCGGGATTCGCCACGCAGACCGTGCAGTTGGTTCCGGACATCGAGGCGGTTACGCCATTGGTCGATCCCACGGTCGAAACCTGCTTTCCGGTCTTCGGGTCAATGCCAAGTACGCTCGGGAACGAGTATTTGCCGTCGTAAACTGCCGGCTGCATCTGATTCCAGATGTGCATCGCGTCATAGCACTTGAACTGGGAGTTATACGGAAGCGGGTGCAGCGGATTCGTTCCGCCGCTGTGGATGGAGTTGTACCAGTCGAGATAATTTGGCTGGTCAAACAGCGTAAAGTAAAACACGTCCTGGTTCGGAGACCCGGCCAAATTGGTGCCTTGGCCTGGGCAGTTCATGTAGGGCTTTTCTCCCAAGCCAGTTCCTGACCCAGCAGTGGAACCTGGATAGAACCCTTGAGCCCAGTCGTCCCAACTGCTGCTTTGGGTCGTGTCCACCAAAGTCAGGGTTGGCGTCACGCCATCCGCTGCATATCCTTCCTGGTAGAGGTTGATGGTGACGTGCGGAACATTCGGCTCCCACGGCTGTTGTATCATCTGCGCCGCATCGTCAAAAGGTCGCGTTGAGGCATATTGCACCAGTCCATAGATGCCGCCGTTCTCGCCCACCTGCGTCGTGGTGGGTGTGTTAGACCCGGGGGCGGTGGTAGTTACGGTCGCGCAGAAATTGGTAGAGCTTACCGGCAGCGCAGGGTTGCAGGCCGCGAACGGCGCTTTGCCGATATCGATCCAGTTGCCTTGGCTTGTCATCCCCGACCAACCCTCGGCTTGAACCCAAGGTGGATCGATGCGGCCGGTAGAGGCGGTTGGCGAACTGGGGATCGCCGTGCCTGCTGCGAACGAAGCAGCTTCTGCCGTGCAATCCGCCTTGGCGCAATAGACCGCGCCGGGCACTGACAGGTCGGCGGGCAAAGGAACCGCCTCGAAGGTGTTAGCCAGGAAATCATAGGCAGTGGAAATTCCGCAGGGCCGGGCGCCCGAAATCCCGCAGAGACCGGAGCCATCGGCAGGGCCGCCCGCGTCATAGACAGTGTGGATGCCCGTGGTCTTGTAGCGGGTCGTATCCGCTTCCACCACATACCAGTTGAACAGAGGGAACGTCTCGTTGTAGTTGACAACGCCGTTGAAGTCCGTCAACGCGGAGTTGGAGTTGTGCCCATCCCGGTAGTGGATCCTCGTGTAGAGGAACGGAATCCCAATCTCGCCGTCCTCCCAGATTCCGTCCTTGTTGTCGTCGATGAAGGTGCGGGTGTAGAGATTTGCCTGCCACTGCTGCACACCGAGATTCCCCAGGTGGAGGGCGGAAGTTCCGCCCGAGCAGGAGGTAGCGGGCGCTACGGGGACGCATCCTACATTAGCCGGCGTCGACAGGCCATCGATGATCTGGTCATTCCATTGGTCGCCGATGGTCAGTCTCCAATTCCCGCCGGGAACATTGGCGAACTTGAAGTTGCCGTTGGCGTCGCACTTGGTGAACATGAAGTCCTCGCCATCGGGGTCACCCAGGCTCACCCAGCACTGTGTCCAGGCGAGGGCGTCGCGGGAACCGCTGGGATAGAGCCTCTGGTCCGGCGTCCGGCTCAGGCGCTGAACGTCCACTTGTCCATCGATGGTGTTTGTGCAAGGACCGACGGCACCGGGGGTGCCAGCGCCGGCGCAAACATCTTTTGCGCGGGCGTTGATGATCGCCGGGTTGGCAAAACCGATGGCCACGTGATATCCGGCCGGGCCATACTCCTGGAAGTAACTCGGTTCGCCGATGCGGATGAAGGAATCGTGGGGATGCTGCCCGTCCAGCGTGTTGGTCTGGAGCCACTCTTCACCGCGCGCAATCCGGTCCGCGCCAGGGTAGGCCTGGACGCTGAATTTATCGGGCATGAGGTTGGCAATCACCGCCTGGCCAGCCAGCGGAGATAAAGTCCGCCCATCCGATTCATACTTCGGGCAGGTTACGATCATGCCCGTTATGCCGCCCGAGGGCGCCTGCCCTGCGCCAGCCGGTCCTGAAAGCGGAGTGGCCGAAACCGGGCAGGCGTCGAGCCCCGTGACGGGATCGACGGTCCCCGCCAGGCTATTCGACAAAGACTGGTTGAACATGTCGTTGGTATCCTGCCCAGTCACGTCGCCGAGTCCGCCATAGGTGTCCCACAGGACAAGATTGAAGCCGCCCAGGCCGGGCTCAATGGGCGCAACCGTGCCGTTTCCACCCCCGCCATCCTGCTCGCCATTGAGCGGGAAGTCGTCTTCGAAGACGATCACCGAGAGTTTGCCGGTGGGAAGCGGTGTGGGCAGCGTGAGCACCGTAACGGGTTGGGTAAAGGCCGAGGCTGTGGTACACGCGTTTGGCCCACCCAATATGTTGCAGGCTGCTGGGATGGGAGCGCCGCTTATTGTGTGGCCGCATGTTCCATTAGTGGATGTACCGCCAGTGGATGAGCAAACTGGCTGGCCCACATACGCAGGGTAGGGGTTGGCCGCATCGCCAGGCAGCACCGAGATGTAATAGCGCTTGGCTGGGTCAAGAACCACCTGGCTGGGATCCACGGCGGTGAATCCATTTCCGGTCGGATCGGGCCTGGAGCGCCGTTGCCAAGGTCGCATACCGCCGCCACGTGAGTTCCGGTGGCGGCGTCGTACATGGTCTGGCCGCCTTCGCACGAGAGCGGCCCGGTGCAGCCCTGAGCTACGAAGTCCATGTTGCTGGTATGGAAATTCACGCCAAAGGTGGGAATGGTGCTTTGCCCCGCGGGGCCCACAACACTGGGGCAGCCCGGCGTGGTAATGCTGCTGTTGGTTGTGCAGTTCGGGTCGACGTAGAAAGTCTTATCTTCTTCAATGATCCAGCGATAATCGCCAATCGGCGCCAATGCGCTGATGCAGGTGCTGTTGCCGTTGCAGTTGTTGTACAACTGGGCATCCAGTACCTTGACCTGCAAGTTGCTGGGATTTGGGAAGACGAGCGTCACAGTCGCGGAATTACTCTGCCTCCCCTGTGAGTCTTGCGCCTGATAGGTAAAGGTGTAGGTGCCCGCGCCGGGCGCACTTGCCGTGAACCCGCCATTCGGATCCATATTGACGCACGGCGCGTTGCTGCCGGTGCAAGCCGGAAGCGAAATACTCGAAGCGACCACCTGTAGCGGAAGGTTGTTGGGGTCCGAGTCTACCGAGAGAACGCCGGGCGATGGAATCTTCAGGAACGTGGCCATCTTCGATGTGTAGGTGATGCCGTTGGCGACGGGGTTTCCGGCAAGCGTTGACGCGCCCAGGGTAACCGTTGCGCAAAGCGATGGAGAAGTGGGTGTTGTCGGCGTGACGGCGGGCGAGCCGTTTGCGCAATAAATGAAAGAATCCGCGCTCGTGCCCGGATTGGGAGTATAGGTGAAGGTGCCGTTCGCGCAAATCCCTGCGACCGGGCTGCCGGGCGTTGCATTGCAAGTCAGCGTGCCGGCGGTGGGAGGAGTCGACAATGCGACGCCATATACGTTGACGTCGTTAGCGATCACGCCCTTCGATGGGTCTGACACGACAAGCGGAGCGCACGAGGCGGCAGTGCTCGCACAAGAGAGGGAATTGTAAGTGTCCGGATTGGCTACCGAGGCCGCGAATGCACCGGCCCCCGGCGTAAACGGAATCCCACCTCCATTGACGCCGATGTAAGCCAGCATTCCGGCATCGCGCACAGAAGAATTGGCCGACAGGCTTAACTCACGGTCATAGACGGGTAGCACCGGGGGCGCAGTGGCGTTTGCCGGGGTTGCCGGCACATTGACCAGCACGTCGAATGTCTTGCCAGCGGCCATGAAGACGTCGGTTTGCACCCTGGGAGCCGCCAGGTTCGGTACTGGGTTACCATCCTCCGCGATCAAGGTGAACCCATTGACCACAGTTGCCGCACCTGCCCCGTTGAATCCATTTGTTGACGATCCGACGATGGAAGGCACGTGCATGCGCACGCCGGCGTTCACCAGGCGCACCAAGATCGTGCCAGCCGAGGGGATTCCAGTCGTGACCGGCACGGGAGGCGTGCCCGACACCCCCGCCGTGGCCGCGAAGACCGAGGATGCAGCCATGGTCTTGTCGAACGCGAGCCCGTTGATGAGGAAGTAGAACGGCGTGTAGTTCACCGCCGGGGGGTAACACGTGAGATAGGTGGACGATCCTGGGTTGCCGCACCCTGGCTGACCCGTATTCGGGTCGATCGTCATGCCGGACCACACCCTCGTCTCGCTAAAGCCGGCTGTCCGAACAGCCAAATCGACCGTCTTATTTTGCACGGGATCAACTTCGCTGAATTCCAGGGGAACTTCGGCGTTGTAGGACACAGCCGGAGCCGTGCCAACCGCAGGATACGCTGTACCGGCAGTCGCGCCCGACGGCGCAGTGGTGACCACTAGCACGCCAATCAGGCCCATGGGCACCTGAATCGAAGGATGCGTGCCTGACTCCAGCAGGTAGGTGCCCGGCTTAAGGCCTGCCCAGGTCAGCGCGGTGGTGTTTCCCGCCGTCACTTCGGTGCCCATGGACTGCACGCGCGGCCCCTGAGCCGGCGGCGTGCCTGAAGCGCCCGCTTGGGCCGCCGGGCACGGGACGCCTGGCGGCGTGGCGCTGGAAGCAATAAACCACGACGCGCACCCCTGCGCGAGCGAGTGGTCCGGACTCGGCGTGGTGGTTGGCGCCCCGCCAAGGCCGCCGCCCACCTGGCCCACAATCACAATGGAAGTGGGGATCGTATTCGCAGTGGTGCTGGTTGCGGGGGTGAACGATAGGTTATTCGTCAGGTTGATCTGGAGACCCCCGGCCGCTCCCGTCGGAACCGTTATTAGCACTGGGGACCAGGCAGGACTCGCCCCCGCAACAGCTCCAGTGCCCGGGCCGCCAATCGTGACAGTGGGAGCTGTTATATAGCCGGCTCCGTGGTTGGTCACATTGAAGCCAACCACCTGGCCCGCGCTCACAACCGCGGTCGCGGTGGCCGTAACGTTGGTCACACCGGCAATCGCGCCGGTCGGGGCGCCGATTGTGACACTAGGCGCAGACGTGTAGCCGGATCCGCCATTGATGACGTAAATTCCGCCAAGCGCGCCGGAGGCTGCGGCGGAAGTGGTGGGATTGGCTCCACTCAAAGGCGCGCAGGTCGCGGTCGAATTTGAAACCGCAGCTCCGCAATTGTAGCCCCACATGGGTACAACCGTGCCATCGGGCATGGTTGTAGTGGCGGGCCCCGCCGACAAGTTGATTTGCTGCTGGCCAAAGCCCGTCGCGGCTGCAAAGAGAAGGAGCGCGCTCGCCAGAACTCCGCCCTTCAGTGTAGTCTTCGACTTTGAATCGCTGATCCGGATCATCGTTGTCGCCTCTCGATCGAGTTGCGTCCCTGGGATAGAACGCGAATTCTTGTTCGCCGCCCGCCGTCCGGGAGTGATCAAACTGGCGGCCTTGCAGGCCAGGCAATTAAGCCTGCCGCTATTCCGTTTCATCAATGACAAATTCCCGGGAATCCACCAGCATCATCATCAGCATTCCGCCGGGAAAAACATTGTTGGTGGTAATCTCGCGCTCGTTATGCGAGTGCCACATGAATGCCCAGCCACGTTCGTTGGCCGGGTTGGCCTGGACGTTTGCAGGTTGCAGGTCCGTGCAATTGGCGCTGGTGGTTGTGGAGCAGGCTGGATGCGACCCGCGCAGGGTTGCATCCGGACCAAGGTACGGACTGCCGCCGTACCAGGCGCCGTTGGTTAGGACGTCGGGATCGGGCAAGGTCGCCGGCCCACCCGCCGGTACGTCGCCGTATGGGGACACTTGTACAGGCTTGTCGTGGTCCTGGCACCACTCCATGAAGTTCACCGCCTTAGGCGCGCCCGAGTTGTAGCCGTTGACGTCAGGTGTGCAGGTAAGCGTGGCTAGTGGATCCCCGTAAGGATCGGCGTTTGCCGTACCCGCGGTCGTACCCGGAAGGGGCGGATGGTGACCGTACGGATCCCAGTTCAATCCCCTGCCGGTGAAGTAGAATATTCCGTCGAAGGCCTCTCCCGGCGTTGTGTCCGTGTTGAACATAAGCGTCCCGGCAAGGCCCGGAGCCGGTACCGGTGTGTCTCCGGCCAGACCTGAGCTATACGCCACTTGAGCGCCGCTGCTCAGAACCAGGTTGGCATCGCGCGCCAGGATGCGGACGTGGTTGGCGTGCTCATGGAACGGATGCTGCCAACGCCCCTGGCCGATGGTGCGGATCAGCGTCAGCTCGCCTGGATGCATGTGCGGGTTGCCGTTGTAGGGCTGGTGCGGATATTCGGATGCGTAGTTTGGATCCATCAGATCGGGCATGGAACGGCCATTGATTAGGAAGTACGCGGGGTGGTAGGGCTCGGTCTGAATGTCGAGACTGCATCCCGGGGTCCCCGCCACGCATCCCGCTTTTGCCGTTACCTGGGCCTCCGCCTGCTGATGAATCCGGTGATCCATCTCGGCCCACTGGAACAGGTATTCCCGGTCGTAGCAGCTTCCAGGGTGATCGTATGCAGCCTGCGATAGCCTGAAATCGGTTTCCCCCCAAGTACCTTGCGCTGTCGCGTTTAGGGCATGGTAGCCGGATTTGCAATTTGCCGGAACGGTCGCCGGAAGCACAATGACAGCGCCGTAAAGCCCCATCTCGATCTGCAGGTCGCCCTGCGTTCCGCTGTAATAAGCGTGCGTGCCCGGCGATGAGGCGGTAAACGTGTAGCTCACCGTGGCGCCCGGAGCCGCTTCGCACGTCAACAGGCCCTGCTGACCTGAAGCCGTCGTCGCGGTGCAACTGGTCGACACGTTGAAGCCGGGAAACAGGATCGAGGTGTTCCCGGCGGCTGTTGGAAGACCATTGAGCAATTTGACCGTGACCACATCGTTCTCGTTCACGATGAGCGTGGGGCCTGGCACCTGCATCGAGGAGCAGGTGGCAGTGGTGATCGCCGCGGGCGCAAAGCCTGCCGGCGCTCCGTTGCAGCCGTAGCCCCACGAGTAAATCGCCTCTCCGTCCGGCTGGTTGAGATAGGCTTGTTGCGCGGTCAGGTTGAAGACGGGAGTGCTCGCGCCCCCAGTGATGCCGGGCACAGCAGCGAATGCGACCGGCGCGAGGAACAGCGTCGCTGTCACCACCAGCGCCATGAGCAGTTGTGTCTTGGACGTCGCGTTTGTCATGTTCATTGGCCTCATTGCTGCTCTCCTAGTTGCAGGTGTTACCGAATGTGCTGCCGGTCACGCCGTTGCAGATACGAACCTCGGTCATTAGCCCGCCAAAATTCTCTGCGTCGTTCGAGAGGTGATCGAGTTGCGGAGTGTAGAGGTAGTAGGTTTCGCCGGCCTGATATGCGGTCCCATCGGGCTTGCCGACGCTGGTGTCAAGAATCGCGTCGAGCGATTCTCCGCCGCCCAGCGTGATCGAGTTGGTCCAGTATTCCGTGTTGACTCCGGACTGATCCCGCAACAGCTTGGCGTTCCATCCCACCACGTGCATCGGAACACCTAGACTCTGGATCGTGTGATACTCGGAGACCGACAAGTTGACGAGACGCAGCAGAGCCTTCCCGCCCGCCGGAATGTTAATGATGGCTGGCATCGGCTGCGAGTAGTGCATTTGGCCATCGCTCGAAATTGTTGCTTGAGGACCGGCAGCGACTGTGTCGGGGTAGCTCCGCCCGTTCAGCAGGAAGTACTTGTCCTTCATATCCGCAAACATCTCCGGGTTGAAGGTCATGCCGACAAAGTGGAAGTTCGGATCGAAGCCGTGCATCTGGAGGGGATACTCGACGTCATATTGCGTCGAGCCGTCGCCATCGTTGTAGACATATTTTTCGGGCAGGTCGGTCGCGCCAGTCGCCGGGTCGGTGACGAGGGGATCGGTCGTCTGCGTAACAGCGTTGGAGGCTGCGGGCATCCTGGCGCTGCATAGAATGTCGGAGGCCGTGTTGCAAACGGTGCGCAGATCCGCAACAGGATTGGTTGCGGGCTCGGAGATCCCATTCTGGTATCCGAGATACGTGTAGAGGCTTCCGCCCAATGGCACTCGATTCTGTCGTGGTCGCACATAAAGCTGTCCCACCATGCCCATCTGCAAGTGCTCAGGCGGAGTAATGTGGCAGTGGTAAAAGTACGTCCCTGCATCCGGAGCAAGATAGTAGTAAGTGAAGCTGGCGCCGATGTTGATGGCGACGGATGCGTCAGGCACGCCGTCATAGAACGACGAAGCGTTGGGGTAGCCGTGGAAGTGAACCGTGTGCTGCTCGAACAAATCCGGGCGCATGATCATGCCCACGTTGGTGAGGGTGAGAAAGAACTCGTCGTCCTCGTCAAACGCAGCCAGAGGGGCCGGGATGTTGCCGTTCATCACCCCTACATCCATGATGGGTCGGGGGTCCACATGCCCGTCGATTACCGGAGGGGAAGAGGCGATGGCAGCCGCGTCATTGCCGGTATCTGCCGCCAGTCCGGCCGTTGTGTCGATGTACTGGAAGGGATATTCGCTCACTCCGTCGGGACTCATACCCGTTGCGGGGGAGACGCAGGTAATTGTCCAGGTGCCGGCATAGCCAGGCGGGGTTGGAGTGGGCCCCTCGGCAACGGTGTTCGAGATCACGACTTGGGATCCAACAGGAAGGCCCAAGGGAGAGTCCGTCCATGCGGTTACGGTGTTAGCGGTCGGGGTGGGGCAGCCGGGGGCCGTTGTGACGGGGACGGTGACGGGAAAAGGCCCCTCGACGATGTTAGCGACGGTCACGGTCGTCACGACTTCACGCGCCAGGCCAACCGCGCCGTTCCACGTAAAGTCCTGAACGAACGAGCCCCCCGTTAACGCGCCTGTCCAAGGCGAGGCGCCGCTGCTCGCACCGTCGGTCGTGGCCGGGTCGCCGCGCGTCAGCGGGGTCGCGCTTACGTCGCTATAAGGGGTGTTGAAGATATATGGGAACTCAGCGCCTGGATGACCAGCCGCGATGTCCGCCAGGCCAGAGAGCGGTCCGAACGAGAACATGAAGGTCTGCGTGCCGTCTGCCATCGTCGAATAGCCGTCACCGCCCGAGATTTGCTGGCATTTGATGGCGCCGTTCACGGTTCCGGTAACTGGCGTGACAAAGTCCCCGCTCGTCCCGAGGGGCAAACCGGCGGTCGCGGCGGTGAACTGTGTCGGTCCGTTGTACGCGGGTTCTGTGTTGTTACACCCCGGCGCAGTCGGGTTCGAGCTACAGTTGGTCCCGGTCAACGGGTGCGTGATAGTGCTGGTTGGACACTGCACGCGAAACGATTGCGCGCTCGCGGCAGTGGCCGCGAAGACGATGAGTGTTGAGATCCAAACCGGGTACGACTTCCTCATGGTTGTGCAGCCTCCTCACCTTCAACCGCAAACAGTACCGGCGGCCGGCGCCGTTTGCAGTGGCAGCTCTCGTCGAAAGAGCACTTGTGATCACGCAACTAGCACAACCGGATGGTCCCGGCTGTGCCGCATTTCTGCGATGAACGGATTCTTATGGGACTTGCAATCTCCGGTTCGCCTGGCTCTGTTGCATGGCATGCGTCCGGAGTTCAACCGCCCCCTGGATTACGGCCAGGGCCCAGCGGGCTATCTCGGATCTGTTAGAGCGAACTTGCCGCCAATGGAGGGAAAGAGTAGCCATGCAGCGGCGCCGTGCAGATTCTGCTTGTAGGCTCTTGAGCCTCGTGCCTCTCGCCAATGTTGGACACCGGCGCTTAACTTGAGCGAGTATCCGAAGATTACAGATGCGCCATCTTGATGGAGCGCAAAGACCCCCTTGAAGAGGCCTGTGCCCCGCTTCGATGCTTTGAATGATTGATTTTGGCGAACATCGATCTTGCCGCCGAATGTAGATTTGTTGCTTCATTCGCTAGCAAGACTGGGCGATCTCTGCATAAGCATGTGGGTTTTCTTGCACCTGGGATCGTATTCTAGCAACGCTCGTGACAGATCTCTAGAAGTTGGCTGAGTCGGTAGTGATATTTTGAGAATTGCGGCAAGACTAGAGAAAATAATTCTTCACAATGTCCGTTTTGGCAATGGCGGGGATCGGCAAACCCGCTGTTTCAGCCATTTCAGGCCGGCCAAAGAACCTGTTCCAGCAAAATCGAATGGAATCGCACGGAGTCGCGGCGACTGCTCTTGCAATGCTGGTCTCCGGCCGCTTGTTGTTGTACCAACGCAAGTGCCCCACCTGGGCCCTCCCTCTGGGCACAGCGTATCTATTCTTGCCGCAGGGATGGTAAGCTCGGCATCGCGCGGTCAGAGAGCAGAGGTTTCCAAGTTGATAACTAGAGGCGGGATCGCAAGGATGATGCGGCAAGGTGCCGAAGGCAGGAACTCTCCGGCAGCGCGGCCGGCTTGCGGTTTGAGCGACTGTAACGGATCTTCGGATTGACGGGAAGACCAGTCCCGCGAGGCAGGTGAAATTGAGAGGAGGCTAGGCGCCCTTATCCTGAGTTCGCGGCCTGCCTTCTTAGTTTCAGAATCTGACTCGTACTTGTCCAAACTAGTCAGGCTAGCTTACGCCACCTTTCGGGGACCGAAACGCCTTGCGGCGAATCTGAGTGGAATATGCTTGCCAAGTGAATGTTGAACTGTTCGCCGAGCTCGCCCTTTAGCGCAGCATGCCCGCGGCGGAAGACGTGCCAATTAAGCCACGGTATTTGCAACTCATTGCCGATGGTTCTCAATCTGCGGGCAGTGATATTAATTGCATTGATAGGCGTGCCCACCCTTGACACTAGCACGAAATCGTCTGGTCCTGTCCACCTTCCCCTCCCGCTAAGCTTGATCAGGATGGGAAGCAATACCTCCGGAATTCGATGAATTCTGGCACGGGCTCCGCTCACACTGTCTAACTCACCTCGGTACAACCGCTTCCTCACGGCGACTGTAATGGGCGGAATCCGCTCCCCATTAACATTGGACCAGGTACCGGTCAGGTTCACGTACTTCCACTGAAGCCCGCAGATTTCGGCGACATTCATGCTCGTGAGCATGGCAATCAGTGTCATTTCCTTTTCCGGGTACCTCATTGCCCGGAGAACTTCTTTCGCTTGGGTCAGTGTGAGCTGGTGGAAGTTCCTGGACGGACGTTCAGGCAAGATGGCTGTCTTCGCAGGATTGTCGTGCGGGTAGCGCTCCGACTTCCTTGCATGGGAGAAGATGGCGCTAACCACGCTACGAATGTGCATGACCGTTTGCGGTGAGTACCCCCGCGCCACCGCGGCTGAAATAAGCCGCTCGACGTGCTTCGGCCCACAATCCTGGAGTCGCAGGTCGCCTAGATAAGGCCAATCCGGGATGGCCTTCAACTTTGCCTTCGACATATCCCGGCCGACGCGGAAGATGCGATCCACCTCCTCCGGCGTGACCACATGCTTCAGAATCGCTCGATAGTAGGTACGGCCAGCAAGTCTCTTCTCCTGGACATGTTCTGGAACAAAGGACGTCTCGACAAATCTCGCGATCGTCATCTCGGGTTCCACGGCCGCCTCATTCCGGCGGAGCTTGGAAAGATAGCGCATCCACGCTACCCGTTGCGCACCTCTCTTCGTCAATCGTTCCGGGCCCCTGGCAGGTCCGATAGATACTTCGTCTCGCGATGGCCCCTTGGCGCCCGGTGGGGAATCCGCGGCATCTTCCCAGCAGTGGATCTTCCAGAGGCCTTGCTCCTGATAAATGTCGTTCAAGAGTGGGAATCTCACTCGATTCATATCGGCTCCAAATGATTTGATCTGCTTGCCCGCGGAATAGCAAACCTTCCGCGTTTCTGACGCAAATCTTGCGAACCCAGGTTCCCTGGGACTAGCACCTATCATTGGTTTGGCCGTACTGAAGTGAGAGCTGAAGTTGAATCAACTTCCGGACCATACCGCAGGCTTGCCGAGCTGCTAACGGATCTGAATAGGCCGTGCTCGCACTTGCAACGTTCTGGCTAATCCGCGAGGGCGGACAGCGTGCTACAAGCTTTCGGCTTCACGGTCGCCGCAAGCGCGGCGCGTTCGATGCGGTGTGGCGCGAACCTGCCCCTGACATGAAGAACAAATAACCTACGATGGAAGCGATTATTACTCCAGCCGAGCACAAGGGACGATGAAGGGCTCCGGCTTGCGGTCCGTTGACACCATCAAGACTAATTGCGGGCATTGAAATCGACCTCGATAGCCCGTCTCCAAAGAAGATCGGGGAATCGAGCGAGATGGAATGTAACTCAGGCAGCCGCATCTGTTGTAAGCCATCAGGTTCAGGCTTCGCTCGACTTTCCCATCGAATCCTGGCTGCGCATGCTCCATCTCCCGCCTTTGCTGGTCTAACCCGCACAAGTCGGATCTCGCCGATCTATTCTCTTCCTCCTAGCGAGTACTCCAACAATCTGATTCGAGTCGAGGATGCTCCACCTCCCATTGCGAATTCTTGCTCAAGATCAATGAGCATGCCAAGTGCCGTAAGAGAATCATGATGCCCCGTAAGCTCCTTGATTACAAACATTTTGTACACGGCACAAGCCGAGAAAGAATCGACCTGCAACGCCCCCCCGGGAGCGCGATCATCCTAAATCGTGCCGAGGTGCTGTATCTCGCCTAATGGCCATTCGATGCCGTTGCGATCTCCGGTCTCGAGAAGAGCGATGGATCGAGTTTTGGATTCACTTCGACCTTATCGATGGTGATTCTCTCGGGGGGTACGGGCGGATCCTTGAATCCGCGCGCCGTTGTTTCAACCGGAAGAACCTTGGTCTCCAACATGAAAGGAATCTGAAGCCCGCTTACAAGCCGATAATCGCGATAATAGACTTCCACTCGATGTTCTTTTCCGTCCAGCCGCCTAGGTTGTCCTTCGCTCTTGGCCTCCAGAAAGCTCTGCGCATCGATCCACACATGCAGCGTACGTCCGTCTTTCATGGTGAGCTTCAGCTTGTAGCAATCACCATCTTCAACCTTCTCCATCCCGTCCAGAGCAACCTGGATGCCCTTTGCGGAATAGTCAACCAGGGGGCCATCGAAATCCGTCTCCATGGATGCAAGTCTGAGCTCGTCCTGCGAGTAGGGCTCCACTTCCTGGCGGTTTAGATACGGCCTCAGCTTCCA
>CAWCWQ010000237.1:0-40110 GCA_963799145.1 uncultured Acidobacteriaceae bacterium
AAGGCCGGCTCGTCGAAGGATGGAAAGGCGCGGCGGGCGTCGGTCGGCTCGAACTGCGTGACGGCATAATTGCGCCGCGCTGTTTTTGAGAGGTAGAAGCCGCGCAGCTCGTTGTTCAGAATGCCGGTGTAGGCGATGGTCAAGGTTGCCTTGCCGGCGGGAAGCTTCTCAGCGAAGGTGAATGTGGCTGCTCTTTGTCCTTGTCTAGGCTCACGCTTGCGGTTTGCTGCTTGCCGTTGGCGGTCGCGGTGACGGATTGGAAGGCGATCTCAGCGGCGTTGAGCATAATTGCGCTGGCTGGCTCGGCGATCGTAAGCTCGATGGACTCGACGCCGCTGAAGGTTGCGGCCTTCAGATCGGGCGTGAGTGTGAGCGCATAGTGCTCGGGGACGACGGTCGATGGAAGCCGCTGCGCGGTTGCCGGGCTGGCGGGCGCCAGGATGAGGCCAATGAGCAGAGTGAATAATGCGAGAGTAGCTAGATACGAAGGCGCAATAATGCGTTGATTCATGCAATCCTCTTAGGGTCGGTCGGAGTATGCGCACCTCGTTCAGGTGGAGCATTTCAGCCGTTGGGTTGGACATCCCACCCAGGTTTCAGCAGGTCTTCCAGCGCCGGAGAACCGACTATGACATTCTAGGCCAGCGGAAGCCGGGAGGGGAGCGCGGCGCGGAACCCGCCCTGGAGACGGCACAATGAGCGGAGGCGCGAAAAGAGCCTTCCCCTGTCCCGCAATGACCTTCGCCATGGGTTGAGTTACACTGTCGA
The DNA here is from genome assembly GCA_963799145.1 of uncultured Acidobacteriaceae bacterium. Taxonomy (GTDB): domain Bacteria; phylum Acidobacteriota; class Terriglobia; order Terriglobales; family Acidobacteriaceae; genus Telmatobacter. Next base: position 769 of record CAWCWQ010000237.1, read on the forward strand.
AGCGGTTGGCCTCGCAAATGTCTACATCCAAAGGAGAACTTCCCTATGCTCCGCAGATGCCCTGCCCTCGTCCTCTGTCTGACTGGCTGCCTTGGCGCGTCCAGCATGTTGAACGCGCAACTGCCCAAGCCTCCCCTGGCGCCTGTCAAAATAGTCGTCGATACCTACTTTGGGCAGAAGGTCGAAGACCCGTATCGCTACATGGAGGACCAGAAGGATCCCGAGGTGGTTGCCTGGATGAAGGCGCAGGCCGACTACACACGCGCGCTGCTGGACTCCATGCCCGGGCGCAAGGCCTTCGCAGAGAAGATGCGGACTTATATGAACGCCGCCGAATTCACCGTCTCGGATGTTCAACTGGCGGGCAAGTTCACGTTTTACCGGAAGCGCAAGCAGGGGCAGAATCTGGCCGCGCTTTATGTTCGCGAAGGGACCGACCCGCGCGAGCGCCTGCTCTTCGATCCCAACAAGTTCGATACCGGCGACCACCATATATCGCTCGATCAATACACCCCTTCCTGGGAGGGCAGATATGTTGTGGTCGCCACATCTCCGGGCGGTTCCGAGGACCAGACCGCGAAGATCTTTGAAACCGCGACCGGGCGTGAACTGCCCGAGAGCCTGGAGCGTTTCGAGGGTGGTGTCTTTTCGCTCGACGCCGGGACAGTGTATTACTTGCAGCGCCAGAAACTTGCGCCGGGAGCGCCTCCCACCGAGAAATACAAGAAAGGCAGATTCTTCGCGCATAAGCTGGGAACCGATGTCAGCGCCGATCAAGCAATTTTTGGCTTCGATGTGTGCCCCGGCGTGAGAGTTGCCGACAATGAGTTCGGTTACGCTTCGCCAATGCCGAACTCCTCCTACGCGATAGGAGTTGTGAATGACGGCACCGGGCCGGCCCAGGAGGTTTATATCGCGCCCTTGAGCGCCATCGGGAGCAAGACAAGCTGGAAGAAGGTGGCCAGCTACGGCGACAAGATTTCGGACCTGACTCTGGTTGGCAGCGATCTCTATCTGGTTACCCTGAAGGACGCGCCCAACGGCAAGATTCTGCGCGTCAGCACAACTGCCCCGGACCTCTCGAAGGCGGAGGTTGTGCTGCCCAGCAGCTCGGCGGTGCTGACCGGCAGTTATGTGGGGCAGAATGTTCTCAGGCCGGCAAAGGACGCGCTCTACATCCAGCAGGCCGAAGCGGGTTTCGGCAAGGTTCTGCGCCTTTCTTATCAACCCGGAGCTGAGCCACAGCCGGTTGCGCTCCCCTTCGACGGCAGCGTGGGCGACGTGGTCACGGATCCGACTGAGCCAGGGGCGCTGATCGACGTGACTTCGTGGACAAAGCCGGGAGATTATTACCGGTTCGATCCGGTCACTTCTGCTTCGGTGGCCATGGGCCTGGAGCCGGAGAGCGCCATCGACCCAAAGGACTTTGTTTCAGAGGAGCGGATGGCGCCGGCGCCGGACGGCACGCTAATTCCGCTTTCGATCGTTTACAAGAAGGGCATGAAGCTGGACGGCAGCAACCCTACCGCCTTGATTGGCTACGGCGCTTACGGCGATGTGTGGAAGCCGGGGTTCGGGCGCCGCTACTCCGAGTGGATTGAGCGCGGCGGCGTTCTGGCCGTGGCGCACGTGCGCGGCGGCGGCGAATTTGGTGAGGCTTGGCACCTTGCGGGACAGAAGCTGACCAAGCCGAATACCTGGCGCGACTTCATCGCCTCGGCGAAGTATCTGATCGACCACAAATTCACTTCCACGCCCAAGCTGGGAATCTGGAGCCAGAGCGCGGGCGGAATTCTGATTGGGAGATCTGTCACCGAACGGCCCGATCTCTTCGCCGCCGCCGTGGACGGCGTGCCCTGTTCCGACACGTTGCGCGAGGAGACGGGCGCAAACGGGCCGCCCAACATTCCCGAGTTCGGGACGGTGAAGACGGAAGACGGCTTCAAGGGGCTCCTCGAGATGAGCGCCTATGCGCATGTGAAGCCGGGAACGAAGTATCCGGCGATTCTGGTGACCGCGGGGGCGAACGACCCCAGGGTCGATCCGTGGGAGGGCGCGAAGATGGCGGCCCGCCTACAGGCGGCGAACGCCAGTGACAAACCGATTCTGCTACGCGTAAACTACGACGCCGGGCATGGCATTACCGACACCGTTTCGCAGCAGGTCTCCGACTGGACCGACATTTTCACCTTCTTCCTATGGCAGTTTGGCGAGAAGGACTTTCAGCCGTCGGCGCTCAAGCCATAGAGGGGCTTCGGGGTTGAAATTCGGATACTTACTCGGATTTGTTCCGAGTGCGGGGTTGGTACAATCGGGTTGGAGCTTAAGTTTCCCCGCAATCGAGAAGAGCTCTTTGCAGAATTGTCTTCAGGCAATGGATTGTGTCAGGGCACGACTTCAGTCGTGCCGCGAATAGCCAATCGAGATTCCGGGTTTAGCCACTGCGGAATTGCAAGTTTATGAAGACAAATCCGCAGGGGCTAAAGCCCAACATGATTTTGTTGCTCTTCCGGCACGACTGAAGTCATGCCCTGACACTTTTGCATTCCCAATGGAATTCTGCAAGAGGCTCGGGCAGACAGGATTATTGAGGAGTAAAGGGAATGGAACTGGCAGTGCCTGGCGCTGGCGAGCCGGGGACGGCTGTTGCCTTCGGCGGCCTGAGCCCTCGGCAGATGGTGGAGATCTACCGGCCGATGTATCTTTCGCGCCGCGTGGACGACCGCGAAATCCTGCTCAAGCGGCAGCAGAAGATCTACTTCCAGATCTCGGCGCCGGCCACGAGGCGCTCCAGGTGGGCGCGGCGCTGGCGCTGCGCCCGGGCTACGACTGGTTCTTCCCCTACTATCGCGACCGCGCGCTTTGTCTTGCCCTGGGCGTGACGCCCGAAGAGATGCTGCTGCAATCGGTGGGCGCTGCCACAGATCCGGCCAGCGGCGGCCGCCAGATGCCGACGCACTGGAGCAGCCGTCCGCTGCATATCGTCAGCACCTCCTCCTGCACCACCACCCAACTGCTGCATGCAGTGGGCTGCGCGGAGGCCGGACGGTACTTCAGCCGCCATCCCGAGGCCGCGGCGCGAGCGGAGGGAGACTATCGCGCCTTCCGCAACGTGGAGTTCCACGGCGACGAGGTCGTCTTCACCTCGCTGGGCGAGGGCGCCACCTCGCAGGGCGAGTTCTGGGAGGCGCTGAACACTGCGTCGAATCGGAAGCTGCCGGTGATCTTCTGCGTCGAGGATAACGGCTACGCCATCAGCACCCCGGTCGAGGTGAATACGCCGGGCGGAAACATCTCCACGCTGGTGGCCAATTTTCCCAACTTCCACTTCGCCGAGGTGGACGGCACGGATGCCGAGGCCTGCCTGCGCGTCTTTGAGGCTGCGGCGGCGCACTGCCGGGCGGGGCTTGGGCCGGCCTTTGTGCATGGCCACTGCGTGCGGCATTATTCCCACTCGCTCTCCGACGATGACCGGCTTTACCGCTCGGCGGCCGAGCGCGAGGCCGACGCCATGCGCGACCCGCTGGCCAGGATGCAGATGCGGCTGCTGCGCGAAGGAATTCTCACCGAGGAGGAGATCAACGCGCTGGAGCGGGAATTGGACCGCGAAGCCTCCGAGGCCGCAGAGCGCGCCCTGGAGGCCCCGTTGCCTAAGGTGGAAGGAATTACCGAACACGTCTACTCCGAGGATCTGGACCCCACCAGTCCGGCCTTCGCACAGGAGCGCGTGCAGGCTCCCGGCTTGGCTGGCGGAGGAAAGGCCGGAGGAGAGAAAGGAAAAGATCCCCGCACCATGGCCGACCTGATCAACGCCTGCCTGCACGACGAGATGCGGCGCGATCCGCGCATCGTGGTCTACGGCGAAGACGTGGCCGACGCCAGCCGCGAGGAAGCCCTTGCCGAGGTGAAGGGCAAAGGCGGCGTCTTCAAACTGACCGCGGGCCTCCAAACCGAGTTTGGGTCGGAGCGGGTCTTCAACTCGCCGCTGGCCGAAGCCAACATCGTGGGGCGCGCCGTCGGTTACGCCGTTCGCGGCATGAAGCCGGTCGTCGAAATCCAGTTCTTCGACTACATCTGGCCGGCCATGCACCAGATTCGCAATGAGGTGGCCGTAATGCGCTGGCGATCGAATGGCGCCTGGGCCTCGCCGATGGTGCTGCGCGCTCCCATCGGCGGGTATCTCACCGGCGGCGCCATCTACCACTCGCAGTCGGGCGAGAGCATCTTCACGCATATTCCGGGGCTGCGGGTGGTTTTTCCCTCGAATGCGCTTGACGCCAACGGGCTGCTGCGCACGGCCATCCGCTGCGACGATCCGGTACTCTTTCTGGAGCACAAGCGGCTCTACCGCGAAGCCTACGGCCGCGCACCATATCCGGGGCCGGAGTTTGCCATTCCGTTTGGCAAAGCCAAGATCGTCCGCCCCGGCGCGGACATCACGCTGATCACCTACGGCGCAATTGTGCCCAGGGCGCTGCAGGCGGCCGACCGGGCTCAACGCCAGCACGGCATCGAGGTCGAGATACTGGACCTGCGCACCCTGAACCCCTACGACTGGGAGGCCATCGCCGCCTCGGTTCGCAAGACCAGCCGGGTGATTGTGGCGCACGAGGACATGATCAGCTGGGGCTACGGCGCTGAGATCGCCGCGCGCATCGGCGATGAGCTCTTCGACAGCCTCGACGCGCCCGTCCGCCGCGTCGGCGCCATGGATACCTTTGTCGCCTATCAGCCGATTCTCGAAGAGGCCATCCTGCCCCAGCCGGAGAGCATTCTGAAGGCGATTGTGGAGCTGAAGGCGTATTGACAGCGTTTCGCGGGTTCGATGGCGAGCCCCAGGCAAAGCGTCCTCCCCGGCGGAGGGACCTCCTGGAGAGCGGACCCCCGGAAGCCAGTCTCTCTCACATGGGGAAGGGTATTCGCAGGGCGATGCAACATATCCTTGCGCCGATCGCCACGTCGCTGCGCCAGCCGCCAGGATCAATCGGCCGGGCGCGAGTCCGGCCTCCCAGCCGGCCAATGAATCGCCCGGCGAGATGACCGGAAACCCTTGCCGTCAGCGTTCCCAACATATCCCCGCCTTTAAGTACTTTGGTCTGCTTCCGCGGCCGCAGGGCGGGTTAACTGCGAAGGAACCTCTGCTAGATTAACGGGAGTACCCCGCTTGACCCGGCTCGAAACGCAGCCAACAATCGGAAGATAGTGCTTGCTTTCAGCCAGGAATTTTCGGCCCTACTGGATGGCCGTCCCGCTCCTGCTGAGGGCCTGTGGAAAAAGCCCCACCTGAGTGAGGATGGCGAAGCCTTGCGAGAAGCCCAAACGTCAGGGTCTTCAATCTGAATGCAGCGCGACGACGGACCGTCTCCCGCCGGCTGTCTCCTCTTCCGCCCCATCAGTCCGCGCGGTCCGCACGCTCCCTTCCCACTTTCACAGCCCGGTAGCTCTGCGAGGATGGGGGCGAGCCGGTTTGCGAACCACTTGCAAAGGCAAAAGGCCAGCCGGAACTTTCCTGTGAAACTCGCTCGCGTCACGGCGGATTTGTGACAGTTGTCAGTTATCCCGCAGGCGGGGAGTGCGAGCGCGGCGCACGCGCTCAGGGCTGACCCGACGCCCGACGCCCCGCTCCAGCAGCATCAAGCAGGCTCCCGTATGGCGATCGCGCGGCGGAAGGAAATCATGGCAGCATTATCGAATCCCGGACGGGGCGGCGCCGAGGAGCGCATACTGCTCAGCGCGGCGGGCCTTTTTGCGAATTTCGGCTACAACGGCGTCAGCACGCGCGACATAGCGTCGGGGGCGGGCGTCAACGAGGTCACGATCTACCGGCATTTTCCGCGCAAGCGGGATCTCTATCTGGCCGTGCTCGATGCCGAGCTCCAGCAAGTGAAGCTGCGGGGCGATTTATTGAGCCGGATTGCGGAAGCAACGGATAAACGAACCGCGCTGGAGCGCGCCTTCGAGTTGATTTCTGCCACCCTCGCGCAAAAGCCCGAGCTTCTGCGCCTGATGCAATTCAGTACTCTCGAGCTTGGCGAGGATATCGATCCGATGCTGCGCAGGCACCTGGGTCAGCTGGTCGAGGTCGTTGCCCGTTATCTCGAGCCCTGGGCCGGAAGGGAAGAGCTTCGCAGCGCAAATGCGAAGGCCGCGGTTCTTGCGCTCATCGCCATGGTCGTCAATTATCGCTCCCTTCATCGGCTGTTTTCAAACGGGGGCGCGGGGCAGAAGGCGATGTTTGAGGCCTACGCGGACTATTGCGGCACGGCAGGCTCGATCTCCGCACCTGGCAACGATCCGCCGGGCAGCAACTGACGCGGGATAGGCCGGGAACGAACCTCCGAGAATCCTGTCTTTCAAAGGAAGCCGGCAAGGCCGGACGCCGTTTGGGATCATCCGGCGCATTGAGTTCGCGATTCACGATGAGGTTGCGACATCTCGAATTCACTCATGGCATCGCGTTCTTCTCTGCATATACTTCACGTGATTGGCAGTCTTTCCCCGGCGGCCGGTGGTCCGCCGGAGGCGGTGCGCCAGCTGGTGGATGCGTATATCGAGGTTGGCGACGGGATCGAGCTGGTCTCACTGGACAAGCCGGGTGAGAGCTATCTGGAAGGCATAGCCTGCCCGGTGCATGCTCTCGGACAGTCGTTTCTGGGCAGGTATGGGTTTTCACCCAAACTTTGGCGGTGGCTTCACAGCAATGTCGATCGCTTCGACGCCATCGTGATGAACGGAATCTGGACCTTCCCCGGCGTTGCGGTTCGCTTGGCCGCGCGCCGCGCTCAGAAGCCCTACGGGATATTTACCCATGGCGCGCTCGATCCCTGGTTCAACCGCAAGTATCCGCTCAAGCACCTCAAGAAGCTGCTCTATTGGCCCGTCCAGCATGCCGTTCTCCGCGATGCCGAGGCGGTGTTCTTTACGGCTGAAGCGGAACGGGATCTGGCCAAGACCAGCTTCCGTCCAAATGACTGGAGGAGCGTGGTCGTGCCTTACGGGATCAACGATCCCGACGGGCGCGGAGGAAGTGCCGCGGAGCAGATCGAGACTTTCTACAGCCGGTTCCCGGAGCTTCGCGGCCGCCGCTACCTGCTCTTTCTCGGCCGAATACATGAGAAGAAGGGCTGCGACCTGCTTCTCCAGGCGTTTGCCAGAACAGCGGCCGCAGTTCCGGAATCGCACCTGGTAATCGCAGGTCCCGACCAGGATGGAATGCAGGCAAAGCTCCGCCGCCTTGCCGAAACGCTCGGCATTGCCGCCAGAGTACATTGGCCCGGGCTGATTGGCGGCGATATTAAATGGGGCGCGATCCGCGCCTCCGAAGCCTTCGTTCTTCCGTCGCACCAGGAAAACTTCGGCGTTGCGGTGGTCGAGTCCCTGGCGGCCGGGCGTCCGGTGCTCATCAGCAATCAGGTGAACATTTGGGCGGAGATCGAGGGCGACGGCGTTGGCTTGGTGGATGACGATACGCTCGAAGGCACGGAGCGCCTGCTGCGCCGCTGGTTCGAACTGCCCGCAGCGGAACGCGATGCCATGGCCGCGCGCGCGCGCCGCAGTTTCGCCGGGCGGTTCGCAATGAACCGGGCGGCGGTGGCCATCAACCGCGCATTTCTTTCTGTTGTGCAACAGCCTGGGCGAAGGTAAATCCCGGCCGCCTCAAATTGGGTGGTGGAGCAAGCTAGCCATGGCGTTTCTCCGGTTGCGGCTTCATCGTTCCAAGACCCCATTCTCGCTTCGCCTACTGCCAGGGACAGAATCAGTTGAGTCAGGCGCGCACCCTTGGGGTTGGGGTTCCGATGGCGCCATGAAACGGTTCGAAGCAAGCGCAGGAGCGTAAATGACAATCGATCCCCAGCCCGAGTCGCAAGCCGGCCAGTTAGCTCGTGGCCGGGCGACGATCGTTCCCGCCGAAGAACGGCTTTCGCTGATGGATGTATGGCGGGTTCTGATGAAACGCAGTTTCATCATCCTGACGGTGACTCTCGCCTTCCTTGCCGCTGCCGCCATCTATTCGTTCCGGACCAAGCCGATCTATGAAAGCGTCTCGCGCATCGAGATCAAGCCCAACGCCGCGCCCAACGTCGGGTTGCAGAGTTTGATTGAGGAAGAAGGGCGCGGCGGAGAATCTGCCACCTCCCTGCAAACGGAGATCCTCGTTCTGCAAAGCAACTCGGTCATGCTACAGACCGCGGAGAGCCTCAACCTGATCGACAAGGTGCGCGCCGACGAACGCAAGGAGGGCAGCGCGGGCGGGCAGGCTTCCTCGGGCGAGATGACGCCTAGTGAGCGCATTGCCCAGATCGCCCTGATCAAGCGTGGATTGCATGTGCAAATCGTGCCGTTGACGGAGATGGTCAACATTCGCTACCGAAGCGACGATCCGAAGCTGGCGACCGATGTCGTGAACAAGCTCGTGGATACGTTTATCGAGGAGGATCTCAGGTCGAGCTTCGATCGCACCATGCATGTGTCGATCTGGCTTCAGAAGCAACTCGAGGGTCTGAAGCAGGCGGCGGGGGACGCGCAACGCCATCTCGCGGACTATCAGAAGGAACACAACATCGTAGGTACGGATGAAACGTCCAATCTCACCATGCAAAACCTGGCGCAGACCAGTTCGGACCTGGAGGGCGCCGAAGCCGACCGGATCATGAAGGAAGCGCGGATGCGGGAGTTTCAATCCCAGGAGCCCGATATGGTGGCGCTCATGGGCGACGATCCCCAGTTGGGCGCCTTGCGCGGCCAGCTCGCCAGCCTTCAAACCCAGCGCGCGCAACTTGCTTCGAAGTACGGCGAGCACCACCCGAGAATGCAAGAGTTGAACGCGCAGATCGACAAGGTTCAGGCCGCCATCAAGAAGGAGGTCGTCCTTGCCAGGCGGCAAGTGCGCGACGAATACGAAAGTTCGCATCGGATGGAACAAATGCTTCAGAAGCGCCTGGAGGCGCAGAAGGAAGCCGCCTACCGCCTGAACGAGGACGAGGCTCAATATGCAATCCTCCGCCACGAAGCCGAGCTGAACCGCGATCTCTACGACGCTTTGCAGATGAGGCTGAAGGAAGCCAGCGTGACCGCCGGCTTGTCGGCGACCAACATCACGGTCGTGGATCGCGCCAGCGTTCCCGTGGTCCCGATCGCGCCGCGAAAGACGCTGAGCCTCCTGCTAGGCCTTCTTGGCGGGCTGATCTGCGGCATAGTCATTGCCTTTATGGTCGAATCGATCGACGATACGCTCCAGACCTCGGAAGAGGTTGAAAACGTCTCGCTCCTGGCATCGCTGGCGACCATACCGCACATATCGTTCGACGCGGGAAAGCGCAGGGGCAAAGGGAGCGGCGAACCCGCGCCCGACGGCTCCCAGATGCAGCAGTTGGTCGCTCTCCATAGCCCCAAATCCCATGCCGCGGAGGCTTATCGCGGGCTGCGCAGCTCTCTGTTGCTTTCTTCCATCGATAGGCCGCCGCGCGTTCTGGTCATCACCAGCGCCTTTCCCGAGGAGGGCAAGACGACGACCGCAGTCAACACTGCGATTGCTTTCGCTCAGCGGGGCGAGCGCGTGCTGCTGGTGGACGCCGACCTGCGCCGGGGGAGCCTTGACCGGATCTTCAATCTGGATGACAGGAGCTTCGGCTTGTCCACAGTGCTCACACAGCCCACAACACACGAGAACCTGGCCGCTCCGCTGGCGGAATTGCCGCTGCTGTCGGTTCTGCCGACCGGCCCGCGTCCACCCAATCCAGCCGAAATGCTCTCTTCCAATCGCATGGAGGAACAGTTGCGGCAGTGGGCGCTCGAGTTCGACCGAGTAGTCATCGACACTGCCCCGGTGCTAGCGGTTAGCGACACGCAGGCGATGTCGGCGCTGGCCGATACGGTCATCCTGGTCGCCCGCGCGGGCGTGACCCGCAAGCGCGCGCTGGTGCGCGCCCGCGACCTGCTATGGCGAATCAACGCGCCCATCGCCGGCGTGGTGGTCAACGACGTGGATATGCGGCTTGAGAACTTCTACACCTATCGCTACGGCATGTATGGCTACAACTACGGGCGGGGATATCGGAATCCGCGCAGCGGTTCGGATATAGCTTACGGACATGAGGATGAGGAAAAGAGTGACTAATATGGCGAAGTCAATCGTGTTCGCGATGGCTGTTTCGGTGTTCTTGCTGGCACAGGCCAGTGCCGGCCTTGCCCAGCAACCCGGCACTGCGCCACCCGCTTCTGCGCCGCCGCTCTTGATTGGTTCCGGCGACCTGATTGAAATCAACGTCTATGACAGCCCCGATCTTTCCGGTCGTTTTCGGGTCGATGAGAATGGCGACATCACTGTGCCGCTGCTTGGCCCGGTGCATATCGAGGGCAAGACCGCGGAAGAGGCGGGCAGGAGCGTGGGAAAACGTTACGAGGATGCCGACATTCTGAAGCCCTCCAACGCATCCGCTACCGCCTTCATCGCCGAGTACGCATCCCAGGGAATCGCGGTAGCCGGCGAGGTGAAGAACGCCGGTTTGGTTCCCGCTCTGGGGGTCCGCATGCTCAATGACGTAGTCGTTGCCGCCGGCGGCGTGACGCTGCTTGCCGCATCGAAGGCCATCATTACCCACAGAAGCGATCCGGAGCACCCAGTCACGGTCGAATACAACTCCGAGGCTCTCAAACCGGTAATACCGCAAGTCCAGATATTTCCAGGCGACACGGTCACGATTCCCAGAGCGGGCATCGTCTATGTGCTGGGCGATGTCCTGCGTTCCGGGGGCTACGTTCTCGATGGCCGCCGGAACCTGTCGCTGGAGGCGGCGATGGCGCTGGCCGGCGGCGGGGGACATGCCGCCGCCTTGAAGCGCGTGCACATCGTGCGCACCCTCGATAGCGGGCGAAAGGAGGACATTGTCGTCGCCGTGGATCGAATCTACAAGGGCAAGGCGCCGGATGTGGCCTTGAAGGACGGAGATATTGTCTACGTCCCCACAAGCAATGGCAGGCTTGTGGCCGAGCAGGCCATATCTTCCGCCCTCAGCATCGGCACCAATGTCGCAATCTATCGAACCGCGTATCAGTAACGGCCGCGTCGTTCGCCGGGGTTTCCCGGCTCTTCTCTCGCACCCTGGCCGCCTGCTGTTTGGGAGTCCTCGTCTTGGGTCCCAGCCCCAACGCGGGTATACCCGCTCGCCATGGATGCGGGCGCCCCAAGCTAAACCGCCGGCTGGCCATTCAGTCCTCGGATTCGTTCGACCTGACTATGCTCCCCAAGAATCGATTACTGATTCAGGCCGTCTCCCAACTGAAGCCCGAGCGTTGCGGCGTCAGCGACCACGCCATCTTGCTGGCCCGGGAGTTGGAGGCCGCATTCGGAATCCGCACGGCATTTGTAGTACTGAATTCGACCGCGGCGTGCGACTCGCCGATTCCGCGGGTCCATTGCGCGCCGCTTCAGCTGCTGGAGAGTTGCATTTCACTAAGCGAGGGCCAGCCGAGCGCGATCCTCGTCCATTACAGCGGCTACGGATACTCGGCGGATGGGGCGCCGTTTTCTCTCGCGGAAGCAATCGAGCGCCTGCGCGCGCATGGCCAGTTCCGGATTGGAGTCTACTTCCATGAGTTGTTTGCGACGGGAATGCCATGGAGATCGGCCTTCTGGTACACGCATCGCCAGCAGCAGGTGGTTCGCAGGCTGGCAAGGAACTGCGATTTCATTGCAACCAATTCAAGCCGGCATTTGCGCTGGCTCGAACGCGAAGCGATTCAAGGCGGCATGACTCAACTTCGCCTGCTGCCAATGCTATCCAACGTTGGCGAAAGCCCGGTGTTGCCGCCCATGAGCGCTAGACGGCCGGCAATGGTGGTCTTCGGCCTTCCCGGCACGCGGCGAGTAGCTTATCGCCGGCTCTCTGCTTTCGGCCGCCTGCTGCATAGCCTTGGCATTGAGGAGATTGTGGATGCTGGCCTGGAGTTTGGCAGCCCCAAAACGCTGTGCGGAATCCCGGTAAGACGGATGGGAGTACTGCCCGCGGCGGATCTTGCCAGTGTCCTTTCGAAGTCCATCTTCGGGTTTGCGCAGCACGAATCCTTAGCCCTCGCGAAGTCTGGAGTCTTCGCGGGGCTTTGCGCGTTCGGCGCCGTTCCCGTTATCCCGAAGTCCTTCAAAGGCGAGGTGGACGGACTGATCGACGGAGTTCAACTGATAAGTCCGCTGACGGCGAAGTCGGCTCTCTCCATTGGATTGGAGCGCTGTTCCGCCGCGGCATGGAACTGGTACTCGGGCCATCGGCTCCATCGTCATGCGGCGGCCTACGCGCGATTGCTGGTCAACCCGTCGGCCGGGAGCGACTCGGGATTCCCCGTAGCCGCCGAAACCGACGGCGCACAGGCTGGCCATGCGCCCTGTTGAGGAAAAGAAGGCGGCGATGGCAACCTCCCACGACGGTGACCCCGAACCGGACGCTGGCCGCGAGCGAAGGCGTGATCCTGCCGTCCTGATCTCCCATCCGACAGGCAATCAGAACGTCCGCAACGCTCTCCGCAGCCTCGTCGAGTACAGTATGCTCGCCGAGTTCTGGACAACCATTGCGTGGAATCGGCAGTCCAAATGGAATCGGCTCCTGCCTTCGAAACTGCAATGCCAGTTGGGCAGGCGCGCCTTCGCCGAGGCGCCTAGAGAACGCGTGCGGTGTGTTCCCTCAAGAGAAATCGTCCGATTGGGTGTTAGATCCTCACCGCTGGAGCGCCTCCTTTGCTCTGCAGAGCGCCCCTTCTCGATCATCGGCGTGTACCGCCACTTCGATGGCAGGGTGGCGCGGCGGCTGAGGAACATCGGCGTCGATGCTGTATACGCCTACGAAGGCGGCGCCCTTCAGACCTTCCGCCAGGCGAAACGGCAAGGCGCTGCCGCCCTGTACGAACTGCCGAGCAGTTATTGGTACTGGGAGCGCGACTTGCTGCGCGAAGAGCAGTTGCGCAACCCGGAAATGTCCTCCGTGCTTCCAAAGCTCTATGACTCCGAAGACCACATGCGCTGGAAGGACGAGGAACTTCTTCTAGCGGATTGTGTCTTCGTGCCGAGCCAACACGTTCGGCTTACCCTGGCTGGGGCGGTTCCCGATGAAAAGATCCGAGTGATCGGCTACGGGGCGCCGCCCGTGCGGCGCCGGAGGCGGATTCCATGCGACTCTAGCCTGCCGTTGAAGGTTCTGTTTGTCGGCCGTCTTGACCAGAGAAAGGGAATCAGTTACCTGTTGAAGGCCGTGGAGATGCTCGGACCGGATGTGGAACTTACGCTGATCGGAACGACCTTCGCCGGCAATTGCCTTGTCGATGCGGCACGCAAGCGCTGGCGCTGGTTTGAGACCGTTCCGAACAGCCGAGTAATGGAAATCATGACCGAGTCGGACGTGCTTGTCCTGCCGTCGCTCTCCGAAGGCTTCGGGCTTGTAGTGACAGAGGCGCTCGCTTGCGGCCTGCCCGTCATTGTCACGCCGAACGTGGGAGCCAGCGACCTGGTTTGCGATGGCCGCGAGGGCTTTGTGGTTCCGGTGTGCTCTGCCGAGGCCATTGCCGACCGGCTCAACGCGCTGTACCGGGATCGCGAGTTACTGGCGCATTTGTCGCACAACGCCCAGTCGACCGCGGCAAGGCAATCCTGGGAGATATATCGTGAAGGCTGGGCGAAAGCCGTGAAAGCTGCATCCTCGCAATGATACGATCGGCGCATTCAACCCGCGTTACTTCCCGGATGCCATTGCTCAAGAAGCTCATCTGGCTCTACTTTCTGCTGCTGATCTTTGAAGGCGCGCTGCGCAAATGGGTGCTGCCCCAGTTTTCCGCGCCGCTGCTGCTGGTTCGCGACCCGGTCGCCTTCCTCATCGTGTGGGAGGCCTTTCGCACTCGCAAGTGGCCGAGGCAGTGGTCCGCTGTCGTCGGGACTCTCTGCGCCGGGCTCCTCGCCCTGTGTTTCATTCAGCTGGTTGTAGGCGACAACGCCTGGTTCGTTCCGCTGTACGGGTTGCGCTCCTACCTGCTTCCCTTCCCCGTGGCTTTCATCGTGGGGGAGAATCTCGACGAGGAGGATCTGCGCAAGTTCGGGCTCTGCATACTCTGGCTTCTCTTGCCGTTAACGGCTTTGGAGATCGCGCAATACCTTGCGTCACCTTCTTCGATTCTGAACAAAGGCGCATTTTCGGGGGCCGCGCAGCTTGGTTATGCAGGCGCGCATGTCAGAGCTTCCGCCACCTTTAGTTACGTTACGGGGCCGATGTTTTATGTGCCCCTGGCCGCGGCATTCATTTTTCATGGCATGGCGCAAGCCAGGTTTGCAAAGAGATGGCTGCTATGGGCGGCATCCTGCGCGCTGATCCTGGCGATTCCCGTTATAGGCAGCCGGACGCTAGTCTTCGAGCTGGCGGCGATCGTGGCATGCGTCGGAGTGGCCGCATTGTTCGGCGTATCTCAATTTGTGAAGTCGCTCCGAATCATCGTGGCGATGTTGCTTGTGTTCCTTCTGGTTTCACGTTTGCCGGTCTTCTCCGAAGCGACCGGCACCCTCTTGACGCGATTTTCCCAAGCCTCGGGGGCAGAAGGAAGTGCGGGAGAATCGCTCTTGCTGCGTGTCGCCGGCCCTGTAACGGGAACGATAGAAAACAGCGCGTCCGAGAATAACTGGCTGGGCCTTGGCGTGGGTTACGGCGCTCTTGCGATTTCGTCGCTGCTGACTGGCGCTCAGCTCTTCCTGGCCGGCGAAGAGGAGTTTCCTCGCGTCATCAAAGAGTTTGGCGCGCCTGCCGGCATGGCATTCATGCTGTTCCGCTGGCTGCTTGCGGCCATGATCGCAGCCAGGGCGTTCTCGCGAGTGCGCGATCACCAGCCGCTTGCCTGGCTCCTGGTTCCGTTGATGGTTAGTACTCTGGCAGTGGGCGTACTGGAGCAGCCGACCGCGCAAGGGTTCATGGTGATTAGTGTAGCCTTCTCTCTGGCGGCTCTGAAGAGACCGCCGGTGTTTGCCGCGCGTGCGTCGATTTCGAATCGCCGATTGGGCCAGGCGCGTTACGATCTCCATCCTTGAAGGAGCCCGCCGGATATGCGCGGGCACGCGAAGTCGAGCATAGGGAAGGGAGGGACCAAACGGATCCCGGCGCGAACCATTCCGAACCCTCCGCGGCTGCCGTGACGGGCCCCGCAAAGCAGCAGCTTGGCATTGCTCTGCTTATGGCTCGCTCCCTGCTCTTCTTTGCCATGTTATGGATCGTTTTCTACGCGATATTTCGCGCCTTTCCCTACCTTAGTTCGGGAGCCGAGGTTATTTACCGCTCAAAGCTCGATCAAGAAACCAATGGTTCCGTTTTTCCCGCGGACATCGATGCCCGCCGCGTATTGATATTTGGAGACAGCACAATACTGGCGGGCTTTGTGCCGGCCTATTTCGACAGCCTCGCGGCGGCCGATGGCCATAAATGCTACTCTTACAATTCCGGATACCCCGCGCGCGGATCCTTCGTGCCCCAGCTCCAGAAAATGGCGGGCAAGAGATCCAGCGTCCCCGATATCCTTCTATTGACGCTGCCGTGGGGATCGGCGCATGAGGGCTTCAGCGTGTTTCGCCTGTTTCCAGACGATCGCGACATCGCCAATCGGCTCTTCCCGTTCAGGTATCTCGTTCGAGACACATTCAGCTTCCTCATTACATCGCGGGATCGC
Source organism: uncultured Acidobacteriaceae bacterium (assembly GCA_963799145.1). Lineage (GTDB taxonomy): Bacteria > Acidobacteriota > Terriglobia > Terriglobales > Acidobacteriaceae > Telmatobacter. Next base: position 16,453 of record CAWCWQ010000237.1, read on the forward strand.
GGCGGCCCGCGCAGCTACTATAGCGAGTCGCGCCGGAACAATGCCAGGATGCTTCAGGATCGCGGCTACTACTTCATCTCCGAGCAGAGTCATTACCCGGACGACCGCCTGCCGGACGACTTTCATCTCGGGTCCGACCGGCCGGATTCTGTTGAGCTGCGAAGCGCCGACGGTGAAAGCGGGGAACTGAAAGAGCTGAATCGGATTGTCGAGGAACATGGCATCCAGTGCTATTACGTCCCCATCTACGCGCGCCTGGGGCGCTTCGCGCCGGCGCCCGAGATAGACCGCCCGTTCGCCGAGGTGCTCCGCCGCAATTCCCCGTGCAAGCTGCTCGGCCCGGATTACTATCTATACCCGAGCCGGATGTTTTCCGATTCTGTGCACCTTAATCGCGAGGGCGCCAAGGCGTATACCGGGGATATCTATCGGCTCCTAGAGAAGGAAATAGCAGGGCGATAACAATGCTCTTTAATACTTTTCAGTTCCTTGTTTTCTTCATTGGTGTATGGAGCCTGCTTCTGGTCCTGCGCGGTACGCCGCGCAAGGTTTTCCTTCTTGTCGCCAGTTATTATTTCTATATGTGCTGGAACGCCGGGTACATCGCCGTAATTTGGGGTATTACGCTCCTCGATTACGCCGCGGGCCTGCTGATCGAGCGAAGCGCTCAGCCAAGACCGAGAAAGCTCTTCTTGTGCCTTAGCCTATTCTGCAACATTGGGCTGCTGGTGGTATTCAAGTACTTCAATTTTCTCAGCGCTTCGATTGCGGGACCGCTCCACTCGCTCGGAATGGCGAGCGATCCCCCCCTGCTCCGCCTCCTTCTCCCAGTAGGGCTGTCATTCCACACGTTTCAGGCAATGAGTTATACCATCGACGTTTACAAGAGAAAGGCGCCGGCAGAAAAAGGGCTCCTCAACTACGCGCTGTACATTGCGTTCTTTCCGCAAATGGTCGCGGGCCCGATCGAGCGTCCCAACCAGCTGCTGCCGCAGTTTCAGCGCGACACCGGATTGAATCCCGTTCGGTTTCGTTCCGGCCTGAAGCTTGCCTGTTGGGGCCTTTTCAAGAAGATGGTGATTGCCGACGCGCTTGCCGGCTTCGTTAACCTGGTATACGCAGATCCGCGAGGCTTCTCGGGCGCCGAAATCGCGCTGGCCACACTGGCGTTTTCCCTGCAGATATACTGCGACTTCTCGGGATACTCGGATATTGCTCTAGGCACAGCCAGACTGATGGGATATGAGTTGCGAGTGAATTTTGCGCAGCCGTACTTCAGCCGCTCGATCGGGGAGTTCTGGCATCGCTGGCATATCTCGCTCTCGACGTGGTTCCGCGATTACGTCTACATTCCGCTTGGAGGCAGCCGGGTTTCGGCGCCGCGGCATTATGTCAATCTCCTTGCGACTTTCCTAATAAGCGGTTTTTGGCACGGCGCAAACTGGACGTTCTTGATTTGGGGCGGCCTCCATGGGGCGTACATGGTCTCGTCTTATATGACTAAGGGCCTCCGCCTGAAGGCGCTCAAGCTGCTTTCCCTCGATAGGGCGCCCTTGGCGCTGGCCTGGATTCAATGGCTCTCGACCTTCGTTCTAGTCACCGCGGCCTGGATCGTCTTTAGAGCTCGAAATATCCGCACTGCCGGCTATATCCTCACTCATCTTGTTCCATTGGCGCATTTCAACAGCTTTACCTTGGCCATGGGGGGCATACCCCGTGCAAACACGCCATTCCTGCTCTTTTTTGTCGGCGCAATGTTCGCGGTCGAGTGGTGGATAATGCACCCGCACCGCGTGCCGAGAATCTGGTCGCACCCTGGTGTTCGGTGGCTTTGTTACTATGCGTGCGTCTACAGCATTGTATTTTTTGGGGTCTTTGGGCACACCGATTTTATTTATTTTCAGTTTTAGCGGGATCAATAGGCGCCGAGAGTCGATCCATGGTAACTCTAGACTTTTCGATAGGCCCGGGAAGGAAGCCGGCCCGGAGTGAAGCGCGAGGGGGCGGAATTGCCCATTTCATTTTTTCGCGAGCGGCATTAGACCGCCCCATTCGCGGGTCCGCCGGGTCGGCGGCGCATCTCCGCCAATTCCGCCATGAGAAGGGGAAAGGCTCTTCACCGTCGCCGAACGGCGCGCGATAAGCGGCGGTCCCGTTGCATCCATCGTAGCGATTGGCGTGGCATGCGGCGGTGTCAATGCGTCAATGCGTCATTGCAAGGTTGAAATATGAAGGTCTTGATTCTAAGCATCAATTACTGGCCAGAAGTCGTGGGGATCGGAGCCTTCACCACATGCCGGGCGGAATACCTCGCGGCCTCGGGGCACGACGTCGCGGTATGCACGGCCTTCCCGTACTATCCGGAATGGAAGGTTCCGCAAGGCTATGCCGGCAAACTGGCTGCGAAGGAAGAACGCAATGGGGTTCGAATCTTCCGCAGCTATATCTATGTTCCGAATCCCGTGACCTCCCTGAAGCGCGTCCTGCATGAGGGGAGTTTCATCGCATCATCCGCGATCCGCGCGATTGCACAGAAGAGGCCCGATGTGTTGCTGGCCGTGTCACCGCCTCTGGGACTCGCGGCGAGCGCCATTCTACTCAGCCGCATGTGGGGCATTCCGTACGTCTTCGATGTGGAAGACCTACAGCCCGATTCGGCCGCGGAGCTCGGCATGCTTCCCCGATGGGCGCTTCGATTCTTATACAAGGTGGAGAAGATGGCCTATCGCCATGCAGAGCTGGTGACAACGCTGACTGGCGGCATGAGAAACAGAATTGTAGAGAAAGGGATTCCGGCGGAAAAGGTGGAGCTGCTGGAGCCGCGCGCCGACGACTCGCTCTTCGGCATCGAGCCTGCCGAGGGAGTCGCATTTCGAATGCGCTTCGGCCTGGAAAGCAAGTTTCTCGTCACGCACAGCGGCAACATGGGAGTCAAGCAAGGACTGGATGTTATCGTCGATGCCGCGGCCCTTAGCCGCTCGGATGACTCGATTCACTTCCTGCTGGTTGGGGATGGAGCCGTTCGCGAAAGGATCCAGCGCCAGGCCGCCGATCTCAAATTGCGTAATGTGAGGTTTCTTCCGCTGCTGGGAGCCGAGGATTTTCGAGGATTGCTGGCGGCGAGCGATATTTGCTTGGTGACGCAGCAGAAATCGGCCTCCGAGATTGCTTTTCCGTCGAAGATAGTGACCTATATGGCCGCCGGGCGTCCTGTTATAGCCTCGGTCAACTCCGGTTCCGAAGTCGCGCAAGCTGTTCACGAATCGGGAGGAGGCAGGGTTGCCGCGCCCGAAGACGGAGCGGCGCTGTTGGCGGCCATTCAAGATCTTCGAGGCGGGGATACGGAGCAGTACAGCCGGAATGCGCGGGATTATGCGCGCCGGAGGTGGTCCTCCGCCCGAGTATTCGGAAACATGGAGCGGAGCCTGGCCTTGGCCGCCGGATGCGATACTAAGTGTCCGGCGCGGGAAGGAAGCACGCGATGACTTCCGAAAGGAAAGCGATCCACCTCTCGATCGTCCTGAGTGTCGCCGCGTGTTTCATTGGGGCGCACGGCGCGCAGGGCCAGCAGCCTGCCGTTTCTACCCGCTTGGGCGCAAGCGCGTTCGGTTCCACCTCAACGGCAGGCGCGGGCGTGGCTGCCCGGAACGCCAGATCGGGCGCGGCCTCCACGTGGGGAGCGGGAAAAGGCAGCTTTGGATCTCTGCCCAGCCGGGCGGCGTCTGGCGCGAGCGGACGCCTCCCGGCGCAACTCGCGCCACGACGCAAGCCCGCACCGCACCAACGGGCGCTGTCTCGACCGGTGGCGCTCTGCCGCCCGAATCCTTCAGCGCAAAGTCAACCGGCGTCCGGCGGGACGCCGAGTCGAACGCAGCGCATCTCTCCCGGCCCTATGCGGGCCGGCGCCCTGGGATCGTAGCATCGGGTCCCGATTCCGGCGCAAGACCGTTCGGCGCGAGGCATGGCGCTGCCGGATCGCGAGGCCGGGTTCCTTCACTGGGTACCGCCGCTGCCAAACGGAAAGCTCGGCCGTCTTTGAGCCCCGCCCCCAGTATGGCGCAGCGCGCAATCGGAAAGGGACCGGCAGCTAGTTCCCGTCTTCACGGCGGGCTGGACACGCGGCTAAGCAGGCAAGGGCTGAGGTGAACGCCCTGACCGAATGACATCGGCTTGGCTCCGCGGCGGCCGGCGCAACAACATTGCACTTAGGAAGGTCCTGACTTCCATTAGCGAGCGAAGCGACATGCGCGAGTCCTCTTTCTTCCGGATGCGAGGGGCTCTCGGAAGCTCGATCGGCGCGGGGAATGGCAGGTTGTGAAGCATCGCGCATAGCCGGTTCCGCATAACATCCGCACGGACCGAGGGCGGCGGGCAAGACCTTAACATTCTCTCTTCGACTGGCAGTCCAGATCATCCGGAGAACGCTCTGAAAGAAGAAACAAATGCACACTGACGAGCCCGGAGCGGCGCAAGGAATCGGCCGGGGGGCGTCCTCACCCGGGGAACAGGTTCCGCCTAGTTATCAGCAACTGGAGCGTTTTTGCGTGCCGCCAGGCTTTCGCGGCCGGTCCAAGATTTGCGTGCAATTGTGGTGGCTGGCGCAGGCCACGCTCTTTGCTTTGTCCCCTCAACCGTTGTACGGATGGCGAGCATGGCTGCTGAGGCTCTTCGGCGCCAGGATTGGCAGGCGAACGGTCATTCGCCCGTCGGTCAAGATCCCCTATCCCTGGAAGCTGACAATAGGGGACTATTGCCACATCGGCGACGAGGTGCATCTGTACACCTATGGGGAAATCGAGATCGGGGACCGGGCGGTGGTATCTCAGCGGTCCTATATCTGCACCGGGTCTCATGACCACACAAGCCCAACCTTCGACCTGTTTGCCAAGAAGATAGTCATCGAAGCAGAGACATGGGTGGCAATGGATGTATTTGTAGCTCCCGGAGTGACAATCGGACGCGGAGCAGTCGTTGGAGCGCGCAGTTCGGTGTTTCACGACGTGCCGCCCGGCGCCATCTCCGTGGGAACACCGGCGAGAGTGGTTGGAAGGCGCATCATGCGAGCCAGCGATCGGTAAAACGGCCGCGAGGCTGTCGTTGCCCAGATGCTCTCGCCCACTCCCACTCCGTGCCGCGAAACGAACCGGTGAACGAGGGCATTTGTCCTCCGGGGAGCCTTGCAACACCAATAGCTGTGGAGATTCGGAGAATATGTTCACAGTCACCGAGAGCAATTCCGTTGAGGCAGTTCTTCCCGAGCAAGGCAGTGCATCCGATCTCCTGGTTGTTGCTTGGCTTTACAACACGAACGGAATGGCAACATGGTGTTGGGAAGCGGCGCATGCTCTTCATGAGTTGGGGCAAAACGTTATCCTCATCGCCGCCCAGAATGCGCGGCTCCCGGGCATTCCAGCCTGCGAGGTCGCACGTATAGGGCATGCAAAAACATCCCCTCCCGGAGGGAGCGGGCTTGCAACCGCGGCCTCCACTGCAAAGGGGCACCTGTCGGCAGGTCCGGATGGAGTATTGGCCGAGATTCACGCTATTCTAAAGGACCGTGGCGCGCGGCCTGGAACCTATATCCTTAACGAATCGTTCCTCGTCGATCCCAGGATTCCTTGCCGGCAAATTGTCGCCGCCTGGGCATATCCGGTCGGCCTGCTTTCTTATCTGCGGAAGATCCCGCTTCTTGTTCCAGACCGAAGCGCCAGGTCGTTCGCGCATGCGGCTCTCTCCAATATGGGTGCGTGGCGCAGAGACTGGCGCGGGTACCGGGCGGCGAACTGCGCGCTCCCGGTGACCAAGGCCCTTCTATCGAGTCTCCAGCGCCGGTCCATAACTGCAAGCCTCGCTTATCCAGGCACTTGTATCGGTCCCGTAAAGGATCGCGGCAGCGGCGGGATTCGCCTGTTGATGGCCGCCCTCAAACTCAATGAGCCACGGAAGAGAATCCTGTGGATGCTCGAAGCCATGAAGAAGATGCAGCCGCCATCGGGTACGGTCCTTCAATTGGCCGGCGAGCCAGATGATTCCGTGAGGCGCGCGGCCGCTCGACTAGGATTCTCAGCGGAGTTTCTAGGTTATCTAAATCGCCCGGAGCTTCAGCAGGTCATGCAGAGCGCGCATGTTTTTTGCTTCGGGTCGCTTCATGACGACTGGGGTTATGTGTTGGTGGAGGCGATGGCCAATGGCCTGGTGCCTGTCGCGCCCGCCATAAGCCCGTTCGACGAGATTCTGGATGGTGTTGGCGCCTGCTACAGGGCACATAGCCAAGGCGACTTCTTGAGAGCTCTCAATTCCGCCATTTCGAGTAGCTTCCTCGATAGCGGGGGGCAAGCACGGGATCGCGCGCAAGCACTTTTTTCGCGTCGGGCGTTCGGCCGTTCCATATTGGAGTCCGTCGAATCTCTCGCTCTCCACTGCGGATCCCGATGCGGAGATGCGCCTGGCTCTCGAACGATCTCGAGGGACGTGGAATAGGCGGGGGTCCATGCGCACATCGCGAAGCAATCAAGATACGAAAGGCGCCGCCTTTCGACTCCCCGGCGTTCGCATTGGAGGAGGCAGCGCCGCTGCCGGGGGCGCGGCCGCGCCCAGGGATATTCTGCCCGCTTCGATGGCAATCGTGGTTGCGGCGCGCGCCGCCCGGCAGATCACTCCGTAGGGAGCTTATGACACTCACCGCCGTCTCGCGGATCGGAAGAAGGCTTTCGGCCTTTGTCGGCGGGCAGAGCGCCGTTCAATTGCTCAATGCGGCAAGCGGGCTGCTGCTGCTCCGATTGATGTCGAAGCCAGAATTCGCCATCTATGCGATAGCTGTCGGAATCCAGGCAATGATTGGCCTTCTCACGGATATCGGCTTCGGAGGCGCCATCGCCGGACTGGTGGGCACAAGATACCAGGACAGAGCGGTCCTGGGCTCCTACATAAGAACCGCCAGTCGCATCAGGCAGTTTCTTCTGATCATTGTTGCCGGCGCGGCCGTTGCACTGGCCGTTGTGTTTCGCAATATCGAAATTGAATCGCATGGCCGCAAGGACCTTGCCTTGCTCGCGCTCGCGGTCTTGCTCACGATGCAATTCCAGGCGTGGGCTTCCTATTATGAAATACCTCTGATCCTGCACTCCAGGCTGGTTTCATACTACAGCCCGCAGATTGCCGCCGCCGCTCTGCGCATCGTTTGTTCCATTGCCTTATATTATGCACACTGGATAACCGCCGCCACGGCGATCGGGGCGAATACGCTGGGCGTCGTGGCGATGGGCGTTTCTTATCGATTTCTGGCGCGGCCGTGGATCGATGTGCCGCGCAAGGCTTCAAGAGAACACAGCAGGGAGATGATGCGGTTCCTGCTGCCACAGCTGCCGGCAACCGTGTATCAGGCGCTACAGGGTCAGATTTCGCTGTTTCTGATTGCGGTCTTCGGGCATGTGGGGCAGCTTGCCGAAGTTGCAGCCGCAACCAGGATTGGCCAGCTGTTCCTGCTGCTGAATTCGTCGAATGCGGTTTTAATGGCCCCTTTTTTCTCAAAGACCCCGTTGTCTCTCTTTCGCAGGCGTTACGGTTTCGCGATGTGCTGCGTTGGAGGGGTCGCCTTGCTTATGGCTGCGTCGGCGAAGCTTTGTCCCACTGCTTACCTTCTCCTGCTTGGCGCGAAATACAGCAATCTGACTACTCAAGTGCAGCTCGTCGTTTACGCATCGGCGATAGGGTACCTCGTGGGAGCCATGTGGTACATTGCGATGGCGCGGAAGTGGGTCTTCTGGTGGAGTGGATCGATGCAGGCGATCCTCCTCACGCTCATACAGCTTGCCTGTGTCATGATCCTTCCGCTTAACTCCTCCGAAGGCGTTCTCAAAATGAACATATATACCGCGCTTGGAGCGCTCACCGTGCAGATCTGTCATGTAATTCAGGGTTTCACCATGCATGCCAAGGCCGAAGCATCGGCAGCGACGGCATCTTGAGCTTCTCTGCCCGGGCGGCGGGCGCGAGTTGTGGAATTGCCGCTTCGGGCGGCCTTTCGTCTCGGACAAGCCTATGCGGCAATGCATTAGACTGGAAGTACCGGCACCGGCTGAACTGCCAAGCGGAATTGCATCCTGCTGGCGCGCCCGCGGCCGAGGACTTATGCGGCAAGGACATGCTGCGCAAGGAATACCAGGCACTCTCGCTTGGCAGTCCGCTCAGTCCCTGCGATCCTCTTGTCGAGGCGCAATGTTGAAATCTCCTGCTTCAATCGCGGGCATTTAGGGTATGAATCTCATTGAATGGAAGTCTAGCGTGGGAGGGTGGGTCATGGATGCGAACAGGACATGGCGAATCTGGAATTGGCCCAGAGCATTGCTAAAGTCATCGGTTGGGATGGGGGATTCACGCTAAACACTTCGAGGCCGGATGGCATGCCCCGGAAGGTGATGGATGCGAGCCGTCCGCGCGTTCTCGGCTGGAGCGCTCCGGCGGATTTCGGAACCGGCATGAAGGAAGCCTCTAGGCGGTATCTTGCCAGCGTGGCTGGATCGAGCGGCTCGGGTTCGGAACGATCGGCGGCCAAGGAGTGTTGCGAAGGGGCCGCGGCACATGGCGAGCCGCAAGCCCCGGCTGCAAGCTAACAACGGGGTAATAGGATGCTGTTATAACGGAAACGGGCTCATAAACATCGAGGGGGAAGAGTAGCGTATGAGAATGTGCGGATACTTGGCCGGGAAAAGGGCTGCTCGTCGCGCAATGTTATTGGCGGTCCTTGCGCTATCGAGCAGCGGCACGCTTGCGGCTGGACAGGCCGGGACAACCGATAGCAAGACGGCGGTGAGTCAGGGGCCTTGGGGCCGGAACACGGGCCAGCCGGCGCTCGATTGCGAGCCCTCGGTTATCGATTCGCCTTACATTCCGGTTAACAGCTGGGTTTATCCGGCTGTGCTGCGGCTTTACTCGCTGGGCTATGTAGATAGCATTTACTTGGGGATGCGCCCGTGGACGCGCTCGAGCCTGGAGCACGCGCTTGAAGAGACCGGCTCGCGCATCGACGACGAGGAGGGGGATACAAGCCCTGCCTTGGAAGAGGCGCAGGGTATTTACGATTCTCTGATGTACTTGCTACGCAACGACATGCAAGGTCCCTGCCTGATTCATCAGGGCGGCGCGCGCCTGGAATCGGCTTACACCGTGGCGCGGGGCATCGGCGGCACGCCCCTTGGCGACAGCTTTCACTTAGGCTCGACGGTCGTCAACGACTATGGGCGGCCTTACTCAAGCGGTTTCAATAACTACTCCGGGGCCAGCGGATATGCGTCCGCCGGACGGTTCCTCTTTTATGCGCGCGGCGAGTTTCAGGCGGCGCCCTCGGCCACCGGTTACTCGGCCGCACTGGCCGGGGTGCTTTCCAATGTGGATCTTATAACTTTCATCGATCCCGCCACCAGCCAACCTTACAACCAGGCGACAATTCCGCTGGGTCCTATTGGCGCAACTGTGGATGGGCGGGTCATGGAGGCCTACGTCTCGGCCCATTACCTGAATCACGAAATATCCTTCGGCAAGCAGGACGACTGGCTAGGACCGGGGCTGGGCGGCGGCATGGCCTATTCCAACAACGCGGAGAACATTTACTCGTTCCGCATCAACCGCGTCGAGCCGCTGCAGATTCCGCTGCTTTCCAGGCTGACTGGCCCCTTCCGCTATGAATTCCTTGTCGGCGGGCTTCACGGCCACACCTATGTTCCAAATCCGGCGTACGTCGCTAACCCCGAGCCGGATATTCCGAATGTGATCAATCCCGGCGACCCCTGGGTGCATGTGGAAAAGATCAGCTTCAAGCCCACGCCGGACCTGGAGTTCGGCTTCGAGCGCACAGTTATCTGGGGCGGCAAAGGACACGAATCCATTACGGTCAAGAGCTTCTTGAGGAGTTTTATCAGCTTGTCCGCCCCCATGTGCGCGGGTCCGACCCCCACTAACCCCCACCCCCCCTGCGCCAAGTTCGATTCTACCGATCCCGGCGCCCGATTCGGCGCGTTCGACTTCACTTACCGGCTGCCATTCCTCCGCAACTGGCTCACCCTCTATACGGACTCGGAGGCGCACGACGATGTTTCTCCGATCGATGCGCCCCGCCGGGCGGCATATCGGCCCGGCCTCTATCTCTCTCATGTGCCCGGCATTCCCAAGCTGGATGTGCGCGTGGAAGGAGTCAGCACGGACCCACCAACGTCGCGCAGCGTCGGCGGCGCTTTCATGTACAACGAGGGCATTCAGAAGCAGGGTTACACCAACAAGGGCCAGCTCTTTGGCGATTGGATCGGCCGCGAAGACAAGGGCGGCCAGGGCTGGATCACCTATCATCTGAGCGGCAACGAGTGGCTCCAGGTTGGCGTGCGCAATCAGAAGGCGGCCAAGGACTTCGTTCCCGGCGGAACCACCCTGAACGACCTCGACTTTCAGGTGGTCAAGCGCATCGGCAAAGACTTCGAGGTCAACGGCAACTTCGCCTATGAACGGTGGAAGGCGCCCGGTTTCCCCACCGGCAGCCCAACTTACCCCGCCGGCCAGCAGACCGTAACTACCACCACCATCCAACTTACCTGGTTCCCGGAAAGAAAGATCGGCTTCTGAGTTTCTGTCTCAGAATCGGTCCGCGATAGAGGGCATTTGGTTTGCCCCGCCCCAGGGTCAATTTGGGAGGAAGAGCCTGCCGCGCGAATCGACAGTTCGAAGGGTTCTTATCTACCGCTTGGGCAGTTTAGGCGACACGGTGGTCGCGCTGCCCTGCTACCACCTGATAGCGCGCGTCTTCCCGCAGGCTGAGCGCATGTTGCTCACCAACTTTCCTGTTCACGCCAAAGCCCCCGCGGCGGCGGCGGTGCTGGGCGGCTCCGGCCTGGTCCATGGCTATCTGCGTTACACCGCCGGTACCCGCCGGATTGGCGAGCTTGTTCGCCTGGCGTGGCAGATTCGCCGCTTCGGCCCGGATCTTCTGGTTTACCTGATGCCGGCGCGGCCACTGAGGAACGTGCGCCGCGACCAGCTTTTCTTCCGGGCGGCCGGGATACGGCAGATCGTGGGATTGCCCGGCGCCGAGGAGTTGAAGCACCGCTTCGATCCTCAGAAGGATCTCTATGAATCCGAAGCTTCGCGGCTGAGCCGCTCGATCGCCGCGCTGGGCGACACGAGGATTCAGGATTTCGAGAGCTGGGATCTATTGCTGACCGCCGCGGAGCGCGAGGCGGCGGCCGAGGCGCTGGGTGCTCTTGGCCAAGGACCTTTGATTGTCTGCGGTCCCGGCACCAAAATGCAGGCAAAGGACTGGGGCCAGGAAAACTGGCGATCTTTGCTTGCCCGGCTGGCTGCACAGTATCCGCGGCATTCGCTGGCGCTGGTCGGCGCTAAAGAGGAGGCTGGTATTGCCGAGTATGCAGCCCAGCAATGGACCGAGCCCAAGGTGAACTTGTGCGGGCGGCTCACGCCGCGCGAAACAGCGGCGCTGCTCATGCATGCCGATCTCTTTCTCGGGCCGGACTCCGGGCCAATGCATCTGGCCGCCAGTGTCGGAGCTCCCTGCGCGATTGCCTTTTCGGCCGCGGGGCTTCCCGGTGTCTGGTATCCGGCCGGCCCGCAGCATCAAGTCGTCTATCATCGGACAAGTTGCCGCGGCTGCAAACTGGAGACCTGTGTGGTCGAGGCTCGCCGCTGCCTCACCTCCATTACCGTTGCGGAGATGGCGGCGGCTGCGGGCAGAGCGATGAGGGGGCAGTCTGACAGGAGCGCCGGCATCGCAACTGGTTGAGCTCTTCCGCTCCTTCGAGCCGCAGACCAAAAGAATCAACCCCTAGGGGAATCGCCGCCTATGCTGATCGTTACCGGAGGCGCGGGCTTCGTCGGCAGCAACTTGGTTCACGAGTTGAATGCCCACGGCATCGCCGACATTCTCGTGGTGGATAACTTCGCCAACGCGAAGAAGTTCCGGAATCTGCACGGGGCGCGCTACGTGGACTGCATGGACAAGCGGGAGTTCCGCCGCGCCCTGGGAGAAGACGCGCTCGGAGCGGGAAAGATCGAGGCCATTCTGCACCAGGGCGCCTGTTCCAACACGCTTGAGGACGACGGCGCCTACATGATGGACAACAACTTCCAATTCAGCAAGGAAGTGCTGGCTTTTGCCATTCGCCAGGGCGCGCCGCTGGTCTACGCTTCCACTGCGGCAGTCTATGGGCTCTCCGGCCCAGGGCATTTCACCCCCACTATCGAAAACGAGCGCCCGCTGAACATCTACGGCTTTTCCAAGCTGGCCTTCGACCACCACTTCCGGCATCGGCTTGCACTCGGCCGGATTCCCATAACAGCCGTGGGCCTGCGCTACTTCAACGTCTATGGGCCGCGCGAGCAGCACAAGGGGCGCATGGCCTCGGTCGTTCACCACTTCGCCAGGCAAATAAAGGAAACCGGCAAAGTTCGCATCTTTGCCGGCAGCGGCGGCTTCGGCCCCGGCGAACAGCGCCGCGATTTCGTCTATGTCCGCGACCTGGCCCGCATGAACATGTTCTTCGCCCAGATTGGCCCCTACGCGCCCAAGGACGGCGAGGCTCCAAAGCCGTATCGCGGCGTGGCCAATGCCGGTTCCGGCGTCAGCCGTTCATTCAACCATGTCGCAAGAGCGCTGATGGCGGTGCATGGCGAAGTCCCCATCGAGTACATTCCCTTTCCCGCCGATCTCGAAGGGCGCTACCAGCATTTCACCGAGGCGGACCTGACCGGCCTCCGGGCGTTGGGCTGCGACCCGCGGATGACCGCCCTCGAAGAGGGCGTCGCCGAGACCTGCGCCGCTCTGAAAGCAATTGGGGACTAGCGCGGCCGCGCCAGCAGATCGGTCACGCCATTGAGCAGCGACGAAAACCTCGAATCCGCCAGACCCCTCGCCGCTTCGGAGCCGGACTTCCGCCGCCGCGGGTCGCCGTCGATGAAGACGGTGAACATTCCCAGCCGCCGCCCAAACTCCATGTCGGAGTTCGAATCGCCGATCATCGCGCTGCTTGCCGCCGCGATCTCGGGAAAATCCGCGGCGGCCTGCTCAAAAAGCCCCGGCAGCGGCTTGCGGCAGTTGCATTGCCCCTTGTCGTGCGGGCAAAAGTAAAAGCCGTCCACATGCGCCCCCGAGGCCTCCAGCAGATTCTGGAACTTGGCGTGGATCGTCCGCACATCCTCGGCCGTGCAGAGCCCCAGCGCAATGCCGCGCTGATTCGAGACGACCACCACACGCATCCCTGCGCGGTTGAGCAGGCCGATGGCCTCCACCACTCCGGGCAGCAGCCGGAACTCGCTCCAGCGGGTCACATAGCAGTCCTCGGGCAGCTTCTCGTTAAGCACCCCGTCCCGGTCCATGAAGACCGTCTTTAGCAGGCCGGGACGCGATCCATTGAGGGCGCCGTTCACCCCACTATGATAGCAACAGAGGAACTTGCGCCGGCCCGCGGTTCGCCAGGGAGCGAAGGCGAAAGGAAACCATGAGCAACACGCCGGCCCCAGCCAGCATCTTCGGCAAGGCCATTGCGGAGCACCTGGAGGTTGTTGGCCAAGTTGCGGCGCAGCAGCCCCTGCTGGAGGCGATTGCGCTGGCTATGACCGCAACGCTGCGAGCCGGAGGGAAGATTCTTTGGTGCGGCAACGGGGGCAGCGCCGGCGACTCGCAGCACCTCGCTTCCGAGATTGTGGGCCGCTTTCGCCGCGAGCGCAGGGGGCTGGCCTCGGTGGCGCTCACCACGGATACCTCGCTCTTGACCTCGGTGGCCAACGACTATGGCTTCGAGGCGGTATTTGCGCGCCAGGTTGAGGCGCTAGGCAATCCGGGCGATCTGCTGGTGGGCGTCTCGACATCGGGCAACAGCCGCAACGTGATTGCGGCGCTGGAGACCGCTCGTTCCCAGCGGCTGGTCACAGTGGCCTTTACCGGCGCCGGCGGTGGCAAACTGGCCGTGCTGGCGGACCACCTCTTCGCCGTTGCCTCGCGCGATACGGCGCGCATCCAAGAGGCCCACATCCTGGCCGGTCACATGCTTTGCGATTGGATCGAGCTGGATTGGGTTCAAACGCACGCTGCCTCAACCCAAGCCGCCGCGGTCCAGCCGGAGGTTCTCCGTTGATCGAGCAATTGCGTGAGGTGATTCAGGAGATCGAGCACAAATGGGCGGCCAAGCGCCTGCTGGTGGTGGGCGACGCGATGCTCGACAAGTACGTCTGGGGCGAAGTGGGGCGCATCTCGCCGGAGGCGCCGGTGCCAGTTGTGCGCGCCACTCATCGCAGCGAGCAACCGGGCGGCGCGGCCAACGTGGCCATGAACCTCGCTCGCCTGGGCGCGCAGGTGCGTATTGTCGGCTTTACCGGTGGCGACGAAGACGAAAAACTGCTCGCCGCAGGCCTGCGCAAGGACAAGATCTCGCCTCATTTCGTCGTCTCGGACGGTTTTCCCACCGTCACCAAGCAGCGCATTCTGGGCGGCCGTCAGCAGATGCTGCGCCTTGACAGCGAACGCCTGGGCGCGCGTCCCAGGGCCGATTACGATCGCCTGGTAACCGCCGTGCTGGCGCGCCTGCCCGGCAGCCATGCCGTGGTACTCTCCGATTACGCCAAAGGTGTCCTCACTCCAGGGGTTTGCCAGCTCGTCATTCAGGCCGCCCGCAAGCTGGCGATCCCGGTGCTGGTCGATCCCAAGAGCGCCGACTTTGCCCGTTACCGCGGCGCAACCACCATCTGCCCCAACCTTGGCGAGCTGTCGGCGGCCGCACATTTCGAAGGGCGCGATTTGAATCCACTGCTGGATGCCGCCGAGGCCATGCTTCCCGCCCTCGATATCGCATTCCTGACCGTAACCCTCGGCGACAAGGGCATTGCGCTGGTGCGGCCCGGCAGGCGCTTCATCGCGCCGGCCGTTGCGCGCCAGGTTTTCGATGTTTCCGGCGCCGGAGACACGGTGATTGCCGTGCTGGCTTTGTGTCTGGCCTCCGGGCTAAGGCCGGAGACTGCCGTGGAAGTGGCCAATCTCGCCGGCGGCATTGTGGTAGGCAAGGTGGGTACCGTGCCCGTCGAGAAGCAGGAACTGCTGGCCGCGCTGGCTCCGGAGATTGCCCTGAACTCCGAGGAAAAGGTGGTCACCCGCCACGAACTGGCCAGCCGCGTGGCGCTCTGGAAGCGCAACGGCGAGCGTGTGGTCTTCACCAACGGGTGCTTCGACCTTCTGCATGTCGGCCACATCGCCGTGCTCGAAGAGGCCCGGCGCTTCGGCGGCCGGCTGATCGTGGCCATGAACAGCGACGCATCGGTGAGTGCCCTGAAGGGGCCCGGCCGCCCCATTGTGGGCCAAAACGAACGGGCTCGCGTGCTGGCCGCGCTGGCTGCCGTGGATGCGGTTGTGGTCTTTGCCGAGCCTACCCCGCTGGAACTCATCGTAGCCACGCGGCCCGACGTGCTGGTCAAAGGCGGCGACTACGGCGTGGAGACCGTGGTCGGCGCAGGCGAGGTCCAGTCCTGGGGCGGAGAGGTCAAGATTGTTCCCCTAGTCGAAGGCGCCTCCACCACCCGGCTTATCGCCAGGGGCGCGGGCAACTAGAACGCGGGCAACGCCCGCCGGATAGAATACTGGAATGGAGTTTCGCCCCCAGCTCCCGCGGCCCGGCGCGGAGGCCTTCGCGTTCCGCTGTCCCCAGCGACAGGTCGTCTTCGCTTGGGTGGCCGAGACAGGCGAGCCGGCATGAAGAACTTCCTGCGCCTGCTGCGTTACGGCCTTCCCTACGTCTTGCAGGTACTGCCGGGCGTGCTGCTGCTGGCCGCGGTGGGCTTGCTGGACAACTTTCGCACGCTCCTCTTCCAGCCAATCCTCAATAATGTTCTGGATCCCAAGGCTCCCGACGGCCCCATCACTCTCGGCCTGCCGAACTCACCATGGCACTTCGACCTGCGGATCGCGGTTCCCCATTTCATGCACAACGCCTGGACGGTGGTGGCCTTTGCCCTGATAGCTTCCACCATTGTCAAAGGGCTTTGCGACTACCTGGGCACCTACCTGGTCAACTACGCCGGCTTCGGCACGATCACCGACCTGCGCAATCACCTCTACGAAGTCACTCTCCGCCGTTCCTCCAGCTTCTTCCACCAGCATCCCACGGGCACTATCCTCTCCACGCTCATCAACGATGTGGACAAGGTGCAAACCGCGGTCAGCTCGGTGATTGGCGAGTTTCTCCAGCAGTTCTTCACGTTTTTGGTGGGTGTTGTGCTCGTGATCCGCCTGGGCGGACACCTCAGTTGGGCGCTGCTGTTGTTTGTCCCTGTGGTGGTCACCTCCGCGCGCAAGATTGGCAAGGAAGTTCGCACCCGCACCCGCACCGGGCAGGATAAGCTGGCCGAGATTCAGAACATCCTGCATGAAACCGTCACCGGCAACCGCATCGTGAAGGCTTTCAACACAGAACTGTGGGAGGTTCTGCGCTTCAAGAAGGCTGCCAATCGCCTTTTTCGCGCCAATCTCCGCAGCGTGCGCATTCAGTCCATCAGTTCGCCGCTCATGGACACCATCGGTTATGTGGCCATCGCGCTGCTCCTGCTCGTCGGCCGCAACGAGATTCAACACGGCCGCATGGACATCGGGCTCTTTGGCGCTTTCATCATCCTGCTCTTCAAGCTCTACGACCCGGTCCGCAAGTTTGCATCTTTCTACAACAGCTTTCAGCAGGCCGTGGGCGCTTCATTGTCCATTTTCGCTTTCTTCGACGCCGAGGACGACGTTAAGGAACGGCCCCACGCGGCCGCGCTGAAGGGGTTTGCCCAGTCGGTCCGGTTCGAGGATGTGGGCTTCTCTTACAGCACCGCGGAGGGCGAGCACCAGATTCTGCATCATGTCGATCTGGAGCTGTATCCGGGCGAAGTGCTGGCGCTCGTGGGCCCCAGCGGGGCCGGCAAATCGACGCTGGTCAACCTGATTCCGCGCTTCTTCGATGTGACCTCGGGGCGCATCCTCGTCGACGGCCGCGACATCCGCGACGTGACTCTCGGTTCGCTCCGGCGCCTGGTTGCCCAGGTCACGCAAGAGACCATCCTCTTCAACGACACGGTGCGCAACAACATCGCCTACGGCCAGCCGGAGGTCCACCTCGACCTGGTGGAGATGGCGGCCCGCAATGCCCTGGCCCACGACTTCATTCTTCAGATGCCGCAGGGCTACGATACGGTGATTGGCGAAAAGGGCTTCCGGCTCTCCGGCGGCGAGCGCCAGCGGCTGGCCATTGCGCGAGCCATCCTCAAGAATGCGCCAATTCTGATTCTGGACGAGGCCACCTCGGCCTTGGACGCCGAAAGCGAGTCGCTGGTGCAGGCCGCGCTGGCTAACTTGATGCAGGGGCGCACGGTGCTGGTGATCGCGCACCGGCTGGGGACCATCCGCCGCGCCAACCGCATCGCCGTCCTGGAAGACGGGCGCATAACCGCCATAGGTTCGCACGAAGAGCTGCTGACTACGTCGTCCACCTATCTGCGGCTTTATCAACTACAATTCATGGAAGTTCCAGAGCCTCAAGAGCGGCACCATCTGGAAGTGGATTCGCCTCGGCTGGAGCCGGCGCTCGCCGCCGGACCACGGGATTGACAGGAGCAGCGAACAATGCCGATTCATTCGATGACCGGTTTCGCGCGGATTCAAGTCAGGGTTCACGACCAGCTCGGCTACACGCTGAGCGTGAAGAGCGTCAATCACCGCTTTCTCGACGCGCAACTGCGCCTGCCTTCGGGTTTGGAAGAACTGGAGATGGAACTGCGCAAGACGCTCAAGGAAAAGCTCGTTCGCGGCCACGTAGAGTTGACTCTTACCGTCGATCGAACCGGCCAGCAGAGGGCCGGTTACAATCGCGAACTGGTGTCCGCCTACTTTGCCGCCTTTGCCGCGATGCGCGACGAGTACGGGACCAGGGCTGAACCCGACTTGAATGCCGTGCTGCGTTTGCCTGGCGCCCTTCAGCCGGAGAATCGCGGTGAAGAGGATCTCCCCTATCTGGCGGCAAGCGCGCTGAGCCAGATTGGGCCGCTGCTCGATCAGTTGACGGCCATGCGGGCGCGCGAAGGCGAGGCGCTGGAGGCCAGCCTCCACGGCACCCTGGACCGGCTGACCGAGGCAAACAACGGTGTGGCCGAGTTGCGTCCCGAGATCGAGCAGCGCTACCAGGACCGGCTGGCCCAGCGGCTGCTGGCGGCCACCGGGCCCGACTTCAACCGCCAGCGGCTGCTCGAAGAGGTCGCCGTGCTCGTCGATCGCAGCGACATCGCCGAGGAACTATCCCGCATGCAAATGCACATCGATCACTTCCGCAAATTGCTGGGCACAGAGGGCGAGGCGGGCAAGAAGCTGGACTTTCTGCTTCAGGAGATGAACCGCGAGGCCAATACGCTGCTCTCGAAGACGGCCGGTGTGGCCGGTCAGGGAACCCGGATTACCGAATTGGGACTGGCTATGAAGGCGGAAATAGAAAAAGCCCGCGAGCAGATTCAGAACGTGGAGTAAAATCGGTCGCACAACCAACGGACTGAAGGGCAATCGAATCGTGGCAGGCATCCTCTTTATCATTTCGGCGCCCTCGGGATCGGGCAAAAGCACGCTGGTAAGCGAGTTGCGCAAACAGGTCGGCGGCGTGGACTTCTCTGTGTCTTGGACTACGCGGGCGCCGCGCGGCTCTGAGACGCACGGGCGCGAGTACAACTTCGCCACCCGCGAGCAATTCGAGAAGATGATCGCGGAAGGCGTCTTTCTTGAGTATGCCGAGGTATTCGGCAGCTACTACGGTACCGCCCGGCAATCGCTTCTGGACGCGCGCGCGGCGGGCCACGACCTGTTGCTGGACATAGATGTCCAGGGCGCGGCGCAGGTGCGCGGCCGGATGCCCGAGGCCGTCAGCATCTTTGTCTTGCCGCCCAACCCCAGGGTTCTGCGCACGCGCTTGCGCAATCGCAGCCGTGCCGAGGGAGTTGTAAACGACGAGGAAGTGTACCGGCGGCTCAGCGAGGCCAGCAGGGAGATTGAGAATTATCGCGAGTACGGTTATATTCTGGTCAACGACATACTTGACCGGGCGGTGGCGCAACTCGAGGCCATCGTACTCGCCGAGCGCTTTTATCGAAACGGCGAGACCATCGCTTACCGTTCGCGCCGGGTGTTGGAGGTGGCCGCCGCCTGCCTGCAGGCCAACTCGCGGGAGCGGCTCAAGCCGGTGCTGGAGGCCTTTGGCGTTCTGGGCTCCAACGGCCAGCAGCTGTTGAATTTTGGGCGGGACTCCGATGAGGAGGACTCCAACGACGATAGCGAGGATGACAATGACGATTGAGACCGGTTTCGACTCCAACTACCGCAAGGTTCTGGTAGCCGCCCGCCGCGCCCGGCAGTTGCAGAGCGGCTCCCACGCTCTTGTCCACAGCCAGTCCACCAAGGCCTGCCGCATCGCCCAGGATGAGATCGACGCGGGCAAGATCGCTTACGTCAAGACCGAGGTTCCAGTGGTAAAGCCTCTGGTCGAAGGTCCGGCCATTCCTATTCTCCTCGGGTAGGTCTTCCCGCGTCTGGAAGGGCACTTCCATGTGCAGGGTGCGGCGCGCGCGCGAAGCAAGGCGGCCCAACCTGCCGCGCGTCCCAGCGGGGGCTTATTGCGGCTCGGATGGGATCTGCCGTTCCCGGGGCCAAAGGATCGCCAGGCGCAGATTCAATTCGATTGTCTATGGGCCGGCGTAGCTGCCGGCCCTTCTCATTTTGAAGATCGCCGTTGCGGAAGCCGTCGCCTGGACCGCGCCGGGCTCCATTCCGCAACCACTCCAACGGACTCCTCGCTATCGGGCTGCTCCACCAAACAGCACCATTGGCGATGCCTGCCTCTTGAAGACGCCGACTGTGCCGATAACAGTCACAGTATCCAGTGCGCGGATGCGCAAGAAGCGGTGACCATGGCGACAGCACAGGCGAACTTCGGCACAAGCACACATCTTCTGGTTCCGTTGCAGCTCTCCGGGAACACCACCGAGCAGCAAAACAAGCAGCTTCAGGAGTGCCTGGGCGAAGCTGTGCGGGAGGCCTACCGGACGGCAATCGAACAACTGGACCGGCACAGCGCGCAAGCCGTGCTTGAAATGGACAAGAAACTCAGCCGCGAAATCCAGGGAGCGGTGGTCGAGATCATCCACCGTCACACCGTCAGCGACAAGTACAAGGATGAGGAGGTGGGTTCCAATCGCGTCTATCCTCCCACCTATCGCGTGCGCCCGATCGAGGCCCAGGTCACGGAGTTGCGGAAGCTCCTGCCCAGCCTAGGAAACTGCCACGAGAAACTCGCGCGCAAGCCGCTAGTCGAAGGGGCGGAGGCGTGGTTCGCCATCCCGCGCTGGCAGGCGCTGGCGTCTACCTACAACGAAGCCGTGGAGATTGCGCTCGGGCTGCTGGCCGCAAAGCGTAAATTCTCCAACCGGATTGTCGGCCGCCTGGGATCCACCTATCTGCGCCAGAGCGATCGCTCCAAGCTGGCCGAGAAGATTCTGAGTGAGCAGCAGGAGGGAAACGACATTCTGGTGGTTGCCGCGCAGGCCGGAATGCTCCATCGCGGCTGCTCCGCGCGCCGCACCCGCGTGGCCATGGCCGGCAACGAGTTTGCCTTCGGCGTCTTCAACTTCGTCTCTATGCTCCTCACTCATTCCGAACGGCTTTCATCGGGCGATACGCTGATGATCGACTGTAGCGGCGACGAGTATTCGGTGCGCGGCGACTATACCTTCGACCGCGTTCCTCTCTTCGACTACGATATCGGCGGCATCGAGTTCAGCATCTTCTACGAGGACCGCGCTCGCAACCTTTGGGGAACGCCGACGGGCTTTCTCTACAAGATGGTGTGAGCCTGGGAGAGTTCGACCGACAGATTGCCGCCTGCCCCGTCTAACCGGCAGGCGGTATTCTTTTCTTCGATGATGCAGGTGCGAGTTCTCCCCTTTGGCGTGCTGAAAGAATGGCTGGGCGCCTCCGCAACCACGGTCGAGCTGCCGGATGGAGCAACCGTTGGGACGCTCTTGGAGCGGTTGAGCGCCGGCCAAGCCGGGCCCTGGCCGCCGCGGAGGCTGCGCGGCATCGCGGTCAGCGTCAATGCCGAGTTCGCTGTCCCGGCCCACGCCCTCAGCGAGGGCGACGAGGTGGGATTGCTGCCGCCGGTCTCAGGCGGTAGCTCTGCGCCCCCGGCAAGAGCTCCTGACCGGATTGCCGAAGACCGGGCCGTGACCATTGCCCTTACCCGGGAACCGATCGAGGTGGAGGGAGCGATCTCCGCGGCCAAGCGCGGTGAGAACGGCGCGGTGGTGGTCTTTGAGGGCATCGTGCGCAACAACACTAACGGCCGCCAGACGCTCTATCTGGACTACGAAGCCTACGAGGAACTGGCCGTCAGGCAGATGCGTCAGTTGGCCGCAGAGGCAATCGAGCGCTTCGGGATTCGCGATGCCTCGATCGTTCACCGGCTGGGCCGCCTCCAGGTGGGTGAGACAAGCGTGCTGATTGCGGTGGCGGCAGCGCATCGCGGACCGGCCTTCGAGGCCTGCCGCTGGCTTATCGACTCGCTCAAGAAGACCGTGCCCATCTGGAAGAAGGAGACCTTTGTGGACGGGACGGTTTGGGCGGCGGGCGAGCCGTTTCCAGCCAGCCTCTCCGTGACGCCGCCGGAGGCTTCGCATGAAGGGTGATTTCAAAGGAGCCGGGGTCCAAAGACCCTGTGGGCGCCTCAGGTCCCGCCTCTTGAATCTGAGTTCGATATGGGTGCCCCGGGCCCCTCGCATCTGGGGACCTGGGATCAAATCACTGCCGGCAGTCTTTGCCCTGGCGCTTGCCGCCTTTCTCTCCCCGCCGATGGCCGCGCAGGAGGCAACCCTGCACGTTGACGTGAAGCTGGTCAGCGTCTTTGTGAACGTGACGGACGGCAACGGAGCCACTGTGGGAGGGCTTGCGCGCGGGGACTTTGCCGTAACCGAGGATGGCCGCCCTCAGCAGATTGCGATCTTCGAACGCCAGTCGGAGCTGCCGCTGAACCTGACGCTGGCCATCGACACCAGCGGCTCCGTCCACAAGGACATGGCCCAGGAGGCCGACGCGGCGCGGCGCTTTGCCCACGCGATCCTGCGCCCGCAGGACCAGATGAGCCTGCTTCAGTTTGCCACCGATGTGCGCGAACTGACGCCCTTCACCAACAAGGTGGCCCAGATCGATCGCGGCTTGGCGGAGTTGCGCGGCGACTGGGCGACGGCGCTCTACGACGCCGTCTATCTTGGGTCGGAGCGCCTGGGCGCGAAAAAGGGGCGCAAGGTTCTCATCCTCGTCTCGGACGGCGACGATACTGCCAAGAACACCACTTATGCCCAGGCCTTGGAACAAGCTCTGCGCAACGAGGTGATGATCTACTCCATCATCGACGTGCCGATCGAGGCCAGCGCCGGCCGCGACCTGGGCGGCGAACACGCGCTCATCACCCTGGCCGAGCAGACCGGCGGCAAGAGCTTCTACGAGAGCGACGGCGGGCTCGACAAGGCGTTTGCCCGAATCAGCGACGACCTGCGCACCCAATACTTACTCGGTTACTATCCAAGAAACCAAGAGCCTGGAAGGCTCTTCCATCGAGTGCAGGTCACCATCCCCAGGGCCACGCCCGATTCCTTCAGTATCCGCCACAAGACTGGCTACTACGCCGACGCGCCGGTAAAGGCGGACTGATTGCGATGCGCGGCAAGACTCGCGGCAGAGTCTTTTCTGAGAGCTTCTTGCAACACTTCCTCCAGGCTATCGAGTGTGTCAGGGCACGACTTTAGTCGTGCCACAAGGCGCCAATTCGGATGCCGGCTTTAGCCGCTGCGGATTTGCAAATTACTGAAAACAAATCGCAGGGGCTATAGCGAAACCAGAGTGACTGTACCCCGAAACCGCAAACCTCAAGTTGACGCGACCAACAGGGAGCGGCGACCTGGCACTGACCTCATCAGGGCACACCAACTCTGGTTTCGCCTTGAAGCCCAACATTGTTGTTGCTGCTCTTCCAGCACGACTGAAGTCGCGCCCTGACACTTCTTGCACCCTCAATGAAGTCTTGCAAGAGGCTCCTGCTTTGGAATCGGCATGGCGCCGTTCCTGAAATGACTTGAAGCTCCTCGCAAAATCCCATAATCAAACTGCAAACAAAAATCTCTCCGCCCGTCTCCAGTCCTCCTCGCGTTTCCAAGGTAATGTGAAAATCAGCTTCGCTGCGCCTGGCCGCTTGCATCCCTTGCCGGGCCTGTTCCAGGCGCCAGGTCCATGAGATTTCGTAATCCGAGCAGAAGCCCTGGGTGCCCCAGGTCCCTCGCATTTGGGGACCTGGGAAAGCACGAAATGGTCAGGACGCGGCACCAGGCGCATCCTGACCGCGAGGAGGTTATGTGAACGGTAAACTGCTGATTGTTGAAGATGAACCCATCGTCGTCACTAGGGGGGGGGGGGGGGGGGGGGGAGGGAGAGAGGAAGGGGAGGGGAGAGGAGGAGGAACGGGCAAAGAAAGGAAGGGAGAGGAAGAAGAAGAAGAAGGGGGAGAAAGAAGCAGAGGAAGAAGGGAAGGAGGGGAGGGAAGGGAAGGAAGAAGAAGA
>CAWCWQ010000238.1:0-16831 GCA_963799145.1 uncultured Acidobacteriaceae bacterium
CTTGCCGAAGGCGCGGCGCGCGACGGTGCCGAGACTCGCGGTTCCAATCGACCTCGGCCGTCACCTCGTGCAGTTCGCCCGCCGCCCGCAATTGCGCGATCCACCCGCGCAGGTCACCAAATTGCATGCGGTTCTCCTGATTGCACAAGCGTGGGTAGTCCGAATTGCGGGGGCCGTGCAACCGTCGTAACCCGCAGTCGGCCTTGATTCATTGAAATCTACGATACGCTTCGGCGCCCTTGCCCGATGATATGATCTCTTGGCGGATCGCAGCGGCAGGTGGCGGCTTTTCAAGTGCGCGTCGTAAAGCCTGCAACTGATCGCCGTCTTGTTCGAAGCGAGTGGCGCGGTGGGGTTACCCATATCGAGACCGGGTGCATCAAGCGGCTGCAAACTCCCCCTGCCCCGGTTCATGCGGGGCGCAACCTATCCGCCAGGGCGGGTCAGTCAATACGCATCGGAACGGGCGGAGCGAAATGAAGGACTATGCGGCCATGCGCGGCGCCGTCCTGCGCGACCTCGACGGCCTGCGCTACGAGGTGGATGCCGGGCGCAAGATCGGCTGGCTCATCCTCGACCGGCCGCCGCTGAACATCGTCTCCTACCGCGGCCGCAGCCAGATCGCCGCCATCATCGAGGCGTTCGGCGAGGACCCGGACGTGCGCGTGGTGGTGATCCGCGGCGCCGGCGGCGTCTATTCCTCGGGCGGCGACGTCAAGGCGTTTCCCGGCGATTGCGCGGGACGGCATGTCGGACATGGCCTGGAACATCGCGGCGCCCGAGCGCTGCCCGAAGCCCGTCATCTGCGCCATGGAGAAATACGCCATGGGGGTCGGCTTCGAACTCGCGATGGCCTGCGATATCCGCATCGCCACCGCCGACACCATACTGGCGCTGCCGGAGGTTTCGCTGGGGCAGATTCCCGGCAGCGGCGGCAGCCAGCGGGTCGCCCGCATCGCCGGGCTCACCCGCGCCGTCGACATGATGATGCTGGGCCGCCGCATTCCGGCGGCGGAGGCGCATGCGTGGGGCCTGCTCACCCGCGTGGCCGAAGACGCCGCCGCGCTCGACCGCATGATTGCCGAGATGGCGGCGCATCTCGCCGCGCAATCGGCGCTGGCGCTGAAAACCATCAAGCGCGTGCTCGCCGCGACCTACGACATGGGCCTGACGGCCGGGCTGGAACTCGAGGGCCATGCCTATGAAAAGCTGCGGGAGAGCGAGGATTACCGGGAGGGTATTGCGGCGTTCACGCGAGAAACGGAAGCCGAAGTTCAATTGAGGTTTTCGTCTCTCGGGCCTAAACCACATATCAATCAGTCAAGCCTGCATTTCTGTAAAAATTCGATGGTTTGCCGTGCGCACTCCTCCGGCTTCTCGACCTGCAGCATGTGCCCGGTGCCGGGCACGAAGCTATAGTCGTAGCCGTTCTCGGTGCCGAGCGCCTGGTTGGCGCGTCCGGTCGGCGGGCCGCCCTTGAGGTCCGGATCGGCGCCGATGAGCTTGACCGGGCCGCCGAACTCGCTCGCCTGCGGCCACAGATTCATCGTCATGGCCTGCGCGTAGATGGCGGCCTCGTTGGCCGGATCGCACACCAGCACGAAACCCTCGCCGTCCGGGTTCTTGCGCAGCACCGAGCGGGCCATCAATTCATGGACGCCCGGCGCCCAGGCCTGGCCCACGCGGGATTTGGCAAACTCGGAGGCCAGTTCCGCGACACTGGCAAAATGGCGTGCGGCGGTTCTTGGCAAACTCCGTCAGCCGCACCTCGAAGGCTTCCATGGCGGGGTAGACCGCGTGCCCCGGCGGCGGCACGTTGGGCGGATCGAACAGCACCAGCGCATCCCAGCGGAAGCCGATCTCCAGCGCATGCTTCATCGCGGTGCGGCCCGACATGGAATGAAAGATGCCGACCGATTTGCGCGCGCCGAGCCGCGCGGTGACCTCCTGATAAACCCGTTCGAGATCGCGGCTGAGCTGTTCATAGGTGTGATGGGCCGGCACCACGGGGATATTCTCGCCGTGATTGCGGAAGTCGAACACGATCACGTCGAAGCGGTCGAGAAAGTGCCGCCAGTACGGCAGGTAGCCGTTGATGGCGTAGCCATTGCCGTGGCTCAGAAACAGCCGCGTGCCGTCCGGGTTGCCGTGCCGGCGCACCCGGATCGCGGCTCCGTCTTCGAGCGGGACGTCGAAGGTCGCGAAAGGCTCTGGAACCTGAAGTGTCATGAATGTTCACCAATTGCGAATTCCGCCGCGGAGGGGGAGTAATCAACCAAATCGAAGAGCCTGAAAAGCTCCCGCTGCGATTCCGTCCCGCAGTGCGACGCGCTCACGGCCTGTGGACCGAAATCGCACCAGTTTGCGCCGCTCCTGCCGATGATCGATGCTGACGCGGGCGCGAGAATGCGGCCGGCCGGTGTCGTGGTTGGGAGGCTCCACCGTTTTGGTCCGGCCGTGGGCGCAACGACATCTGACATCGGGATGGAATTGCGAAAAGCCAGCATTGTGGACCATAGTGTCTCGGGCGTATGTCCGCACCGCGCTTATGTTGTCGGCTTCAAATATGCGTGATATTCGTTATTCCCTATCCAATATAACGTACCCGATCGATGCCGCCGTGTAAGCTCAAGCGAGCCAGGCCGTTGAGAACCCGTAGAGGACGAGACCCAAGATGACGAGACGGCACCTTTTGAGCCGCACGGCGATCGGACTTGCGTCGGCACCGCTTGCGGCGCGCTGGAGCACGGCCGCACGCGGCGAAACCTTCGAAGTCACGCATACCGATGCCGAATGGCGCAAGATGCTCACGCCGGATGCATTCGCGGTGCTGCGCGACGGCGCCACCGAGCGCCCGTTCAGCAGGCCGCTGCTCAAGAAGACGCCGCGGCAAGTTCGCCTGCGCCGGCTGCGACCTCGACAATTCTCCTCGACGACGAAATTCGACAGCGGCACCGGCTGGCCGAGCTTCTGGCCGCCGCTCGACGAAGGCGGTCGGCACCGACGCACGACACCTCCTTCGGCATGGACCGCACGGCCGTGCACTGCCGCCGCTGCGGCGGCCATCTCGGCCACGTGTTCGAGGACGGTCCGAAGCCGACGGGACTGCGCTACTGCATGAACGGCGTCGCCTTGACGTATTCAAGCCCGGCGTCGCCTATAGGCGCAACGAGTCTCATCGATGACGCTTTTTCGTGCTTGCCTATCTCGGCGGCGTGCTGACGATCGTCAGCCCGTGCATTCTGCCGGTGCTGCCGTTCGTCTTCGCGCGGGCCGATCAGCCGTTCGTGCGCAGCGGGCTGCCGATGCTCGTGGGCATGGCCGTGACGTTCGCGCGGCGTGGCGACGCTCGCCGCCGTCGGCGGGCGGCTGGGCGGTCGAGGCCAATCAGTACGGCGCGTCGCCGCGTTGGCGCTGCTGGCGGTGTTCGGGGTCACGCTGCTGCTTCCGAGCGTCGCCGAGCGCCTGACCCAGCCGCTGGTCGCGCTGGGCGACCGCCTGTCGCAGTCCGCGGACCGGGCGCGCGGGCAGCCGGGATCGGCCGTGCTGCCATCGCTGCTGCTCGGCGTCGCCACCGGTCTCCTCTGGGCGCCCTGCGCCGGGCCGGTGCTTGGCCTGATCCTGACGGGGGCCGCGCTTAAGGCGCGAACGCCCAGACCACGCTGCTGCTGCTCGCCTATGCGGCGGGCGCGGCGACGTCGCTGGCGCTGGCGCTTGCTGGTCGGCGGACGCGTGTTTGCCGCGATGAAGCGCTCGCTCGGCGTCGGCGAATGGATCCGCCGCGGCCTTGGGCGCCGCCGTGCTGGCGGCGTCGCGGCCATCGCCTTGGGGCTCGACACCGGTTTGCTGACCAGGTTTCGATCTGCCAGCACCGCCGCGCTCGAGCAGGGGCTGCTCGACCGGCTTCCAAGCCGGCGGTGCGGATCGGCCAATGGCGGACACCCAGCGTCGCTCCGGCCATGAACGGCGGTCCGATGCCATGGTGGGCGGGCCAACGCGCATGAGCGGGCGCAGGCGGCATGATGATGATGGCAAGGCGGCGGACCAGAGCCGACGACCTGCCGATCGAGGGCAGCGCTGCCGTCCCTGGCGGGCGCGATCGCGTGGCTGAATTCGCCGCCGCTGACGCGCCGAGCGCTCAAGGGCAAGGTCGTGCTGGTCGATTTCTGGACCTACTCCTGCATCAACTGCCTCCGCGCTCTGCCCTACGTCGAAGCCTGGAACGCAAAATACAAAGACTCGGGCCTGGTCGTCATCGGCGTGCACACTCCCGAATTTGCCTTCGAGAAGAACCGTCCAACGTCGAAGCAAGCCGTCCGCGACTTGAAAATCGACTTATCCCGTCGCCATCGACAGCGATTATGCAATCTGGCGCGCCTTCAACAACCAGTACTGGCCCGCGCATTACTTCATCGATGCGCAAAGGCCGCATCCGCTATCACCATTTCGGCGAAGGCCAGTACGACGGATCCGAGCGCGTGATCCAGCAATTCCTGGCGGAAGCCGGCAGAACGACCGTGACCGACGAAGCTGGTGCCGGTGCCACCGGCGTCGAAGCCGCAGCCGACAACAACGACGTTCGATCGCCCGAGACCTACGTCGGCTACGACCGTGCCGAAAACTTCGCTTCGCCCGGCGGCCCGTTCCAGGATATGCCGCCATGACCTACGCACCGCGCCCGCCGCCCCTGAACCAGTGGGCGTTGGCCGGCGAACTGGACCGTCGGTGGCGAAAGCGCCGTGCTCAACGCGCCGCGGCAAGATCGTCTACCGTTTCCACGCCCGCGACCTGCACCTCGTCCTCGGGCCTTCGAAAAACGGCAAGCCGATCCGCTTCCGCGTAAAAATCGACGGCACCGCGCCCGGCGAAGTCACGGTAGCGACGTCGATGCCGCCGGTCAAGGCATGGTGACGGGACAGCGGCTGTACCAGCCGATCCGGCAGACGGCACGGTCGCCGACCGCAACTTCGAAATCCAGTTTCTCGACCCCGGCGTCCAGGCCTACGCTTTCACATTCGGCTGAAACGAGATGACCAGATGACCGAGCCGCTGATGAACCTTGCGCCAACGACCTCGTATCAATGATCGACATTGCTGGCGACGGTGGTGGTTGCCGCCGCCGTGGCGGGATTGACGGTGCTGCGATCGAGCGCCGAAGTCGCCCGCGTCATTCCGGCGCCGGCGGTCGACAGACTGCGGCGCCCGTGAACCGGCGACCGAAATCGCGGTGCTTGCCGGCGGATGCTTTTGGGGCGTCCGGGCATCGTTCCAGCACGTCAAGGTAGCGACCAATCGGTTTCCGGCTACGCGGGCGGCGACCAGAAGAGCGCGCATTACGAAGTGGTGGGCTCAGGCCACACCGGCCACGCGGAATCCGTGCGCGTCACCTTCGACCCCAGCAAGATAAGCACGGCGCATCCTGCAACTATTTTTCGGTCGCCCACGATCCGACCGAGCTGAACCGCCAGGGGCCGGATGTCGGCACCCGGTATCGCTCCGCGATCTTCCCGGTCAACGCCGAGCAGGCGCGCGTCGTCAAAACATATATCCCCCAGCTCAATCAGGCGCGGGTCTACGATGCCGCCATCGTCACCAAGATCGAGCCGAACCAGAGTTCTACCCGGCTGAGATTACCGCCAGGATTACCTGACCCGGCATCCGAGCCAGCCGTACATCGTCTAAACGACCTGCCGAAAATTCGACGACTTGAAACGTCTGCTTCGCCCGGACGTCTACCGCACGATCGGTTCTGGTGGCTCGGCCAGACGAACTAGACCGGCGTTTCCGAGTCTGACCATATCAGGCGGCCCGATCGAGTTTATAGGTGCAGGCGTCGGTTCCCAACGAATTCGTCCATGGCGGCCATGATGCGATCCTTGAGTTCCTGTTTGGACGCGACGCGAATGTGGCGCAGGACGGAGCGGGCGAGCTTGGAAAAGAACCCCTCGACGAGATTGAGCCAGGAGGCGTGCTTGGGCGTGAAGGTGAATTCGAAGCGGCCCGCGGGTTGATCGGCGAGCCAGGCTTTTGTCTCCTTGGAAATATGCGCCGAATGATTGTCGAGGATCACCTTGATCGCCGTGCGGGTTGGATAGGCCGCGTCGAGAAGCTTGAGGAATTCGATGAATTCGCGGCTGCGATGGCGATCCTTGACCAGGGCGTGGACCTTGCCGGTGAGCAGATCAATGCCGGCCAGCAGGCTGACTGTGCCGTGGCGCTTATATTCATGATCGCGCGCGAAGGTCGCATGCGCGCCGGGCTCGGGCGGCAGGTCCGGCGCCGTCGTCGCGATCGCCTGGATGCCGGGCTTCTCGTCATAGGAGACGATCGCCACCGGCTCGCTCGCTCGCTTCTTCTTCGAGGACGCCGCGGCCTCCTTGAGAAGCTTCACCTCTCGGTAGACGCACAGCACTTGCGCCATCTTCTCTTTGAACTGGGGATCGCGATGCTCCAGGTAGTAGCGCACCTTGTGCGGCTTCAGTCTTGCTCGCTGAGTATCTTGCACACCGTGCCCTGCACCAGCTTGCCAAGACATCCGTGGCCCTCCGCCGGTCCATGCTCGCGCGCATGGCGGGCAAGTAGCCGCGTCGTCCACACATCAGTCCGGGAGCCAAGGTCCTTGGCCTTCCGGCACGCTACTAGCGATACCAGCCAAGCCTTGGCCTCAAGCGTAATGGTCGGTGGTGCCCGGGACGCGGGCGGTCGTCCACCGCCGCCGGCGTGCCTTCGGCCACGGCGCGCTCGACACAGCGCCGCACCGTCTGACGATGCAGTCCCAGCGCTCGGGCCCCCGATAGCCGGAACCGCTTGCTTGAGTTGTCAATTGATCCCCGTCGACAACGAAAACGAACGCTCGGAGATCAGCCATGACGCATGACGCTTAGGATGATGCTTATCCTTGCGCTTCTCACAAGAGTGTAAGTACGGCCGTCGCCCAGCATCCTAAGTTGATTAAAAGGTAGCAGCTTTTTGAGCATTGGAGCTTCGCCGAGCCGCCTGCCTCATATCCACTACGGGATGCACGCATCTCCGAACTCGGACCGAGCAGAAACGCCAGAAGTGCTTGTTTTCCAGCGTTTCTTGCATCCAGACGTATCTGACGGCCAGATACCTCAAGCCATTGAAAACATTTTCATTTTTGAGATGCGTGAAATCCCGTAGCCATCGCGGGCGTCGACCAGTTGAATGGTGCGCACCGCGGCGATCAGCGCGATGGCGGTGATCTTGAACAGACGCTCGGCGTCCCGGATTTGGGTTTCCTCCAGGCGCAGCCCATCGCTCTTCATGGCGCGGAACACTTGCTCGATGCGCCAGCGCAGCCGGTACAGCCGCACGATTTCCTGTGCGGCGGCGAATTCGTCCGCCTGGCCCACGACCTTCAGCGTGGTCAGGAGCCGCCAGATGATCGGCTTGTGGCCGGCGGGAGGCGCGCATTTCGCGCACTTCCACATAGGTGAGCGTCACCGTCGCGGCATCCTCCCGCGGCGCCGTCGCGCGGCTTGCGGATGCAAACTTCCCCGGCCTTGACCGTCGACGATGGCGGTGCGTCCGGCGTCGCCCGGCCGCTTCGGCGGCACCTTGATCGTCATGGCGCCGACCGCGCGCCACTGCGACGGCGCATCGAACAGGCCGCTCGTCGTCGGTCGAGCTTGCGGTCTGGGCAGCGCGCACGATCACCCTTCGACAAGCTACGACGCGCCGGCCGGGCGGCGGGCGAACTGCGCATAAAATGAGCAATACGTAGCCCCCATGTTGCCTGCCGCGCGCGCTTGACTCCGTTGCATATACTGCTGGACCACCCCGCGCCCGAGGGCGCTTCCGCACCGCCGCGCATGGGCAACACCACGGGGGTCGCCTCCGCAACCCTTCGCCCCGAGGTCATCGTCCGCGTCGGCAACAGCGCGGAGCACAGGCCGGGTGAGAACATTGGCTACTCTCTCGATGCAGGGCACACCTGGAAACCTGCTGCTGCCGCGCCCACGCCCGCCAGCCGCGCTGGATCCATTGCCGTCTCAGCCAACGGCAGCACATGGATTTGGACCCCCGAGCGCGAAGAGGCCTACGTGACTCAGGATCTGGGCGCAACCTGGATCGCGGCGCAGGGACTTCCCGCTGGCCTTCGCGTCATCGCCGACCCTTTGGACCCGAAATCGTTCTACGCTGTCTCTCTCGCCAGTCACACTCTTTACCGGAGCAGTGACGGAGGAGCCAGCTTCACCGCCCACGAATTTACTTTGCCGGATGCCCCGCCGGCGCCGGCCTCGTCCACGCGTGGCGACAACCGCGGAGGCCAGGACCGAATCTACGCCACGCCCGGCCGCGCTGCGGAACTCTGGCTGGCCGCCTTTGACGGCCTCTACCGAGCCATTCCAGCCGACCCACAGGCAAGCGGCAGCGTCTCCTTCGTCCGCCTCCCAGGCGTCGAGGAAATCCACGCCTTCGGCTTTGGCAAGGCAGCGCCAAACCACTCCTATCCGGCTCTCTACCTTGTCGGAACCGTTCACGGGCAGCCCGGCATATTTCGGTCCACCGACGAAGCGCGCACGTGGGTCAGAATCAACGACGACCAGCACCAATGGGGACTGGTCCTTCAAATTGCCGGCGACCCTCGACTCTACGGACGAGTCTACATAGGCACGCACGGCCGTGGTGTCTTCTACGGCGACCCCACCCGCTAAAACCCGCGGATAACTGTCCCCCCAACGCGTCGAAAACAGGGCGGGAGCCGCCGTACGGGGTTGCTGGAAGAGTTCTGTCCGTTTGGCAGGTGCGAACGAAGGTTGGCCGGTGTAGTCTGCACGATATGACAGCGAAAGCGAGCTGGTACGCGAGCCAACTGCGGCTCGAACTGGGCCTGCGCAACAGGCGGTGGTCGCGGGGACGTGCACACGTCGAGAGCTACGGCGACCCCCCGGTCATTGTGTATGCGCCGGATAGTCGGCGGCACGGGAACTTTTTCGACGCGGCCTTTGAAGCAATTGCGGCGCGGCCGGAGTGGATGCGACGGTTCGAGAAGATTCATGCGCAGGGGCGTTCGCTGCCCAAGGCCGAGCGGCGCTGGCGAGAGCTGGACTCGTCGATGAGTTCCGATGCGCTGCTGATGAATGTGTTTTGTGCACCGGGAGCAGCGGAGTCGGTAATTGTGCGGCGTGTGCTGGGGGTCGAGGGGAACGAACCGCCAGTGTTCGGGTGGAGGGCGCGGGTGCCATTGGCAAGCGGACGAAGCGATCGCACCGAAGTGGATATGCGGTTAGGTTCGCTGCTGGTGGAGGCCAAGCTGACGGAGGGGGATTTTCAGACGAAGGCCGCGACCATAGTGGAGGGTTACCGGGACTTCGATGTCGTGTTCGAGCGGGAGTTGCTGCCGCGGGTGGAGTTGGCGACGAAGAGGCGGCGATTGGCGACCGAATATCCGGAGGATTATTCGCAGGATTTCGCCGAGAACGGGGATGAGGACTCGTTTTTGGTTGAGGGTAGTGAGAAGCATATCTCAGGAGTTAAGGCCCTCGCGCGTTCCGATGACATTGATGGCCGGACGAAAGCCCAGACCTATCAGTTCGGACATGGCACCTCAGCCGATCTGCCCGGGCTCGACAGAGGATTGAGTCCTTCTTCAGACGTTGAGGTTGGGTATGCAGGGTACCAACTGATTCGCAACGTGCTGGCGGCGTATGCGGAGGGGTGCAGTTTTTGCGTGGTGCATGACGCTCGACGGCCAGACTTGCGGGAAGCGTGGTTCGATGTGCTGGCGGCGGTGAAGTCAGCGGAATTGCGGGTGCGGTTGAGTGTGCTGACCTGGCAAGAGCTTGCGGAGCATTTGCCGGAGGGGTTGCAGGGATTCCTGGATTGGAAGTATGGGATCGTGGGGCCAGGTAGGACACCTTCGCTGGTGGACGAGACCACACAATTCGATTGAGGGTGGTAGTGACTCATGGTTTTGCGGTGCCAGGCGCCGGCGGCCCGCGGAAAATCATCCGCTATGCATCGGGCATAGGAGCAGGGATTAACGGCAAGGACGGCCTCTGCGCGCCGGGAATGTCGAAGATCCTTCCACGACTCGGCCACGTGTGGCCAAAACGGAGTTCTGTCCGAGTAGCGGTGACTCGGGTGTTGCTTGCAAACAGATGAGGCTCACTCTCCGTAGACCGGACGCTCGGCTTCCATCCCGGCTGCGAAACAATCCTCTCCGCTTCTTCCTTTGAATTGTCATGCCGTCCGGAAGAAAGCAGTTTCAGAAGAGCGTCTGCGCGTCCGATCTGAATGCCTGGTTCGACCGGAATCAACGCTTCGCTAACTAACGGCAAGAGTCCGGAAATCTAACGTTCAAATCGGCTTGGCAACTGCCTCCTCCACAGGAGCTTCCTGGGCAACGGCCTCCTTCGCGGGAGCTTCCTTTGCAACTGCCTTCTTCGCGGGTGCTCTCTTGGCAACCGCCTTCTTCACGGGGGCTCTCTTGGCGACCGGCTTCTTCACGGGAGCATCCTTGGCAACTGCCTCCTTCACGGGGGCTTCCTTTGCAGCAACCTTCTTGGCGGGTGCTCTCTTGGCGACCGCCTTCTTCACGGGAGTTCTCTTTGCCGGTGTTCTCTTAACGGCCGCTTTCTTCACCGCAACTTCCTCCGTGGCCTTAACAATCGCCTGCTCAACGGTTTCTTCAACGACTTTCTTGCTGACGCCCTTGTCCACAGCCTTTCTGACAGCAATTTCAATCTTCCTGACAGCTTTTTCTCGCTTGCGCTCTTCGGTAGCCATGTTGAGGTCCCTCGGTAGACCATCTGCTATGCAACTCCGGATTTTATATCGTTACTCTATGCCCTCGCCACAAGTTCGTTTCGCTCAACCTCTGGCCCCCGCTTGTCACTTAAGAAGGCCGTCGTTGTTTACCTCAGGTTCCGAAAGGATGGTCGTCAATCAGGTCAGAGCGCCCCGGTCGCCGCTGGGCGCCCGTTCAACCCAGGAGCGCGTAGGTGCGACCCTCGACTGGATGGCGGCTCGCATGTTCAAACAAAAGGAGGCGTAGGCGGTTCCTCGGCACGTTGGTGAGCGCGGCTCCGATTGGATGGTCGCCTGTCCGTCTCTTTGCCGGATATTCGCCTCGAAATCCATTCGAGGCCAGCCGCAAACCGGGTAAGGGAAGCATGGGCGGTAATCCGACCGGAACCCTGAAAGCTGCCTGCCAGACGCTCGATTAGCGCATTGGCGATTTTGCATCATTCCAGTACTTCTCCAGGCAACGTGGGCGTTTGCGTGGACTTGCCTACGCGACGCCACAATCGAAGGAACAGGCATTCACTTCATTCCGCAGAGCAATGGCCAGCCGCTTGATGCGACTGGCCGCACTTTACCTTCATTTCGATCTTCTCTTGATGTATGTTGCCGATGAGCGCGGCGTGCTGTTAATTAACAGCGACCCTCACTCCTAAACCGTGACCAATCCATAGTCGCGTTTGCCCATTTTCATCTCTTCCATATAGGACAGTTGCCGAAGGCCTTGACGGGATTCAATGCGCTCCTTGAGGTCATGAAGTTCCGCTTCAGGCAGCTTGTACACCATGTCGATGGAAGCCTGGTCCACCGCCAGGATGTCGGTGGAAGCCAGAATGCCGAGGTTGTGTGCCTTCGGCGGCGCTGCGCTGACGCCTAAGCAGTCGCAGTCCACGGACATATTGCGCAGCACATTGATGTAGACGATTCTGTTGCCGAAATGATTGATCGTGGCTTTTGCCGACTCCACCATGTTTTCCATGAACGGCTCGCCCGTCAACCACTTCGAAATGTCTTCATCATCCGGTGCGGCATGCACCATTTTCTTGCCGATTGCCCCATCTGCGCAGCCGATGGCGATGTTCTTCAGCGAACCACCGAACCCGCCCATCGGATGCCCCTTGAAATGAGTGAGCACCACCATTGAGTCGTAGTTCAACATGTGTTTGCCGACCGACATCTCTTTGAAGTGCTTCCCGCCTTCAACGGGAATCATCACCGCTCCGTCCTCGTCCATAATGTCGACCGGGCAGAAATCCCAGCCATTGATCTTGAGCGTTTCGCGGTGTTCGGCCGTCGTGTTGCGCTGGCCCTTGTAAAACGTGTTGGTTTCGACCAGGCAGCTATTGGGGATATGCTGCTGCAAGGCTATTACCATTTCGCGAGGGACAATATTGGGGCCGTGCGGTTCGCCGGTATGCAGCTTGATCGCGACCTTTCCGCCGATTGTTGCATTGATCTTCGAATAGACTCTGAGCAGCCCATCGCCACTGAGGTCCCGAGTAAAGAAAACGTGCGATTTGTTTCCTTGCGTGGCGGCAAGAGCGGTTGTGGTGCCGAGATAGCCTGCGGTCGCGTGGCCCGCCGCAAGGGCGCTTCCCTTCGGAAAAGTTCGGCCTTCAATTTTGTCTGTCATGCTTGCCCCATCGTCAACCGCCAATAAAACGGACCATTGACACAGTCGTATCCGGCAGTTCCTGAACCAGGCTAGACCTTCGGCAAACAGCATACTGTGCAGATAGGGACACTCTACGAGCGCAATCCGCCAAACCCAACGAAATCAAGAAATCCGCTTATCTTTGGGCAACGATGAGGCTTGCTTGCCTCTATTTGGGAGCAAGGTCGCCGAACCAATAGGCTGCCGTCACTCCACCATCCATGAGGAAGTCACTTCCGGTGATGAACGCGCCGTCAGAACCCATGAGCAGTGCCCCAACAGTCCCAACCTCATCTGGAGTGCCTGCGCGTCCAGCCGCAGATACCTCAAGCATGCGCCGATAGCCTGGGCCGCGGGGCCCCTTCAACTCATCGTTCGCGAGAGGAGTGATGATAATGCCGGGGCTAATGGTGTTGATGCGGGCACCGCGCTTTCCCCACCGGACAGCCTCGGCCATCACGCGCAGAGAGTTTCCTCGCTTGGAGATCTGGTATGCGTGGAGGGAGTCTTTGATCTGGTCAGACTGAAGCATGGGGAGCGCGAGCAGCTCTTCGACGGGAGTGGTGGCGAGCAGAGCGTTTTGTTCCGTGGAGAGCGGCCCGAGGCGGTGGCCGGACTGGGACGCAATGACGATGCCAGAGCCTCCGCGAGCGATGACGTTGCCGAACTCCTCCAGTACAAGTGCCGTGCCGTAGAGGTCAACCTTGAGGATCGTTTCTGGAGAAGCTTGGGAAGGTGAAACACCCGCGGCATGGATGACACCGGAGACTTCGCCGAGCTTGGTGGCCGCCTCAACGAGAGCATGAACCGAAGCGCGCGAGGAAACATCGACCGTCGCCGTGCTGACGTTGAAACCGGCATCGAAAAGAACTTTGGCTGCCGCATCGGCGTTCTCCTGTCGAATATCCGCCAAGAGAACATGTTTGCCCGCAGCAACCCGCCGCACGATTGCCTGGCCGATCGATCCCGCTCCGATCACAACGATTACTTGTGTCATTTCAATCACCACTCTTTCTTTCTCATTGAGTTTGTTTTTCGCCAGAGGATGCTATTGTTGTCGATGCATTGCAGGAAAAGCACTCATTGCCTTGATGTCGAGCACCTGGTACCGGACGGAAGTGACCACGGAGTCTTCACTCTCCGCCGGCGTCAGATTCAGATGAATACTGATGCCACAATTTGCCGCATACGAGTTGGTCGACGGCTTCATGAGACCGTCTGTCGATTTTGCAGGCCTACCGCTCAGATTGTCACTCGCTACTGGACCGAATGGCAACCATGCCTCGCCTGATTGTGGCCTGCATTGCAGAGCATTGGAGAGCGGCGCTCCAGAAGCGTCACTAAACCAAAGCGTGTCGCCTTTGTTCATTTCGGAAGGTGTCCACGTCTGCTTGGTAATGAGGCTTCTCAGAATAGACACCGTTGGCTTCTGGCCTGGTGGCAGAAACGGCAACTGTCCCGGAGGGAGGATATGCACAACGGAAAAGGCAGCGACTTTGTCTTCGATGATTGTGAACGCGTATGACTCTGCATCGGTCTCCGCGACGAGATAATGCATATCTGGATAGTCGGAAGCCTGATTGATGTAGAACGGTGCGCTTGAGGCCAGCGCTGTCTTCACCTCGGTCTCACTCATGCCAAGCGCTATATTCGCTAGCTTTACGTTCTGCCCCAGAACTGGTTGAGCGAATACGATCAGACTCGCGATCAAGAGTTGCAACTGGCACTTCTTCATTGCGTACGCCTTTCTACCTTCAAGCTGGCTGAGAGACTAACGACGGTTTGCAGACAAGGCGTATAGATCGTCCTTTACGCGCTGCGGCTCATCTTCCAGCGTCTGGTTCGGCATGTCGCGCACACCGTCCAGACTGCTGTTTGAGTCCGGATCGAGTGCAGCGAAGAGAGCATCGAGATCTTCCTGCGCCGGACCTTTGGTTGCGACGAGTTCGAAGGTCTTCCACAGCGCCTCATCCGACGTCAGACTACTGACAAGAACCTCTGCAATCTGGCGTCGAGCAATGACGCCATCGCTGGAATTGCCTGCCTGGCGGGTATCGCCCTGCAGGAAGATGAGTCGATGCTCATCGGCCTTGTTGTAGTCAAACCATCCAGGACGCACAATCGTGTAAGGCAATCCGCTGGCGCGTACCAGTCTCTCCGACCTCCGCTTCCAATCGTGGGCTTCAGTGGAACGGTTATAGGAGCCGGTCCGGTTCGTGACGCCAATGGAGGTCATCAGTGCGACACGCACCTGGCGAGAGCCGAGTGCGGCAAGAACATTGCGCACACCGCCATAGTCGATGTTCTCTGCTCCAACCTTCCCTGCACCATCCGATCCGAGCGTAAAGACGACAGCATCTACGCCATCCACAGCAGCGGGAAGCGTCTCGGGACGGGTGACGTCTCCGACGGTCACCTGCACTTCTGCGGGGAACTTTCGCGCCTTGGCACAGTCTCGCACCAGCGCGCGCACAGCGTATCCCTTTTCAAGCGCAACGTCGACAACATGACAGCCGATACTGCCCGTAGCGCCAACCACCAGCACTCTTCTTATTTGCTCGATCATTCGGCCTCCTGTAACTCTGTTCCTCTTTGCGCTATGAAGCGTTGTGCGGCGAGACTTCGTCGATGGCGCGCAGTGCGTTGAGGGTGCGTGGATATCCAATGAAAGGTAAAAGCTGGGTAACGACATCAATGAGTGTCGCGCGGCTGTTGCCCACCCGCAGATTGCCTGCAACATGCCCCTTGGCCTGCGGGTCGCATCCGCCAAGGGAGATCAACATGCTGAATGTCAATAGCTCGCGCGTCGCGAGGTCAATACCGGAGCGTGAAACGTAGTCGCCAAAACAGTTCGCCGCAAGAAAGTGATGAATATGCTTTTGGTCCTCAGGTGCTGCTTCGAGCATCTTTTGAAGTCCTTCTTCGCCTGCAATTCTCTTCTGTAAAGAGAGCCCGCTTTCCGCACGAGTCTCAGGCGTGGTTGTGGACTGACCCGGAAGGGGAAGTTCGACGCCTCGCTCGGTAAGCACTTCGTTGGTGGCGTGGAGAAAGTCATAGACCTTGGCCATGCCCACGTACGGCACGGCCTGGTAGACGATCTCTTTCGCCTCGGCCGGAGTGACCCCGACTATGAGCGCCGCACCAAGCATGATGCGGTACTCGCGCAAAGCCTGACAGGCGATCATCGACGCAAGCTGCACCATCAGGCGGGTGCGTGGGTCCAGGCTGCCATGTTGCAGCACCTCGTCGAACGCAAAGTTGTCAAAGACCTCGATCAGTTCCGGGTCGGTCACAGCCAACTTCGACGTGTGGCCAGGGAAGAGTTCACCGTGGTTCTTTCGTGCCTGTTCGCTGATTGCCATCGCGATTCTCCTTGTCTTTCGGGCGATCCCCGGCACACCCTCATGCCGGGAACGCTTTTGTGCCGCAACCAGCGCTAGCGGCCGACGCGACTTGCGAGTTGCGCTGGGTAGCGGGCACCCTGCACCTCAATGCCGGAAACTGCACTCTCAATCTCTGCAAGATCGCCGGCGGTCAACTCAACGGCAGCAGCGCCGATATTTTCTTCCAGCCGATGTAATTTGGTGGTGCCGGGAATGGGTACGATCCAAGGCTTCTGAGCGAGCAACCAGGCGAGGGCAATCTGCGCGTTGGTTACGCCCTTTTCTGCGGCGATCTTGCTGAGCACATCCACGAGCGTCTGGTTGGCCTTGCGGTTCTCCACATCGAAACGCGGCACTACATTGCGGAAGTCCGTTTTGTCAAAAGTAGTGTCTGCGCTGATGGCTCCGGTCAAAAGGCCTTTGCCAAGCGGGCTGAAAGGGACGAAGCCGATTCCCAACTCTTCGAGCGTGGGCAGGATTTCCTTCTCCGGCTCGCGCCAGAAAAGCGAATACTCGCTTTCGAGAGCGGCGACAGGTTGTACCGCATGGGCCCGCCGGATGCTCTCAACACCTGCCTCGGACATGCCGAAGTGCTTCACCTTGCCTTGCGCGATGAGATCTTTCACGGTGCCGGCGACTTCTTCGATGGGGACATTCGGATCAACGCGGTGCTGGTAAAAGAGGTCAATGACATCCGTCCGGAGCCGCTTCAGAGACGACTCGGCAACCGCTCGAATGCGTTCCGGACGGCTATCCAAACCCTTTTTGGAATCTCCATCCACAAAGCCAAACTTTGTTGCTATCACCACCTGCTTGCGAAAGGGTTCCAGCGCCTCACCGACCACCTCTTCATTGGTGAAGGGGCCGTAGCACTCGGCGGTGTCGAAGAACGTCACACCACGCTCAACTGCGGTTCGGATCAGGGTGATGGCTTGTTGACGCTCTGTTGCCGGACCATAACCGAAGCTAAGACCCATGCAACCTAATCCCAGAGCTGAAACCTCAAGGCCGCTCTTTCCCAATGTGC
>CAWCWQ010000239.1:0-15650 GCA_963799145.1 uncultured Acidobacteriaceae bacterium
TTTAGGAGAAGTTGAATCCCCGTTTGATGTGGCTCGTTGAGATGGCTCTGTTTGTACTGAAGTTGGCGCCTCGTTCGATGTGACGGTTGGGGGCTGAGGCGTCTCGATTTGCACAGGACACGCCCCGTTCTATGTGGGCATATGAGCTGCAAATACAGTACAGTATTTGCGAGTTTCGCTCAAATGAACGAAGAATAAGAATGTGGTGAAAGGATCAATCACATACTATAAATACATACAGTGTACACCAGTGTATTGTACTGTAAGTTACATTACAATGAGTACAATGTAAATTTACAAGTACACTTCAAAACAGATACATAACATATCAGCGCCGCCGCCAGTTGCTCGGCGCTGCGGTAGTCGCTCTCTGCTGCCGCGCGCCCGCCGTACCACGTGCGCTCGAACCTGCCGGTGAGCGTGGCCAGTCCGGCCTGGCGCGGGTCTTCCGGGGCCACCAGGGCCAGGTATTCGCGGGGGGTGCGGGCGCGGTCCGCCGGCCACAGACGCCGCGATTCCAGCCGCGAAATCGAGGCCCAGTAAACAAAGTGGATCGCCTCTCGCCATTGGCCCGCGGCGGCGGCCTTGCGCGCGTCCTCTAGCCACAGTTGCCAGTCGCGGGCTGAGGCGGCGCCGGCGGCCGGGCCCATCTCCTCCGGCGTCAACCGGACTCGCCAGCGGCGCTCAAGCTGCATCAATCCCAAAACCAGTCCCACGCAAACGGCCAGAATGAATCCCCACAGGATGAGCCGGCCGATCCACGTCGAGCGGGAGACCACTTTGGAGATGCTTTCAACGATCCGGTCGATCAGGCGGCCGAGCCAGTGCCTCAGCCACTTCCCAATCTTGTCCAGATAGGACTCTTGCGCCGCC
This sequence comes from uncultured Acidobacteriaceae bacterium, assembly GCA_963799145.1. Taxonomy (GTDB): domain Bacteria; phylum Acidobacteriota; class Terriglobia; order Terriglobales; family Acidobacteriaceae; genus Telmatobacter. The sequence goes on from CAWCWQ010000239.1 coordinate 874, forward strand.
GGCTCGACCATGTTGCGGAAGCTGGGGTCCGCCAGCACCTGCGTCATTGTGGCGCGTTCCTGGGCGTGCGCAGCCGGAGCCGCCGAACCAGCGTCGGCCTGGGCCAAATCCCGGGCCAGCCGCTTCCCTGCGTCCTGCAACAGCTCTGCCGTGGTGCGCTCTGGCGTCGCTGAGAGCACCTTGGCAGGCGCTTCCTTAGCTCCGCTTGCGGGCTTGGTTTCAACCTTGACTGCGGGCTTGACTGCGGGCTTGGCAGCTTGCTTCGCCGCGCGGTCGGCGGCGGCCTTATCGGTCGTCCGAACCCTTTCGAGCAGCGCTCGCAGCCACTCGAAGCTCACCAGCCTCCGTTGGGAATCGCCGCCGGCATGGGCGCTTGCTGCCGCCGGAGCTGCCGGGGCTGCTGAAGCAACGGGAGCAGCGGTCGCAGCCGGAGCCGCCGGGCTGGCCGGGGCGTTTGCTGCGACTTGGCCAACTTGAAGAAGCGAAACGCGATCGTCCTGCCCCACCAGCGCGGGGTCGCAGGTCTTTGCGTCGCGCGTCTTGGCGCAGGCATCGACTACTGCGGTGAGCGCTTGCAGGTGGCTGCGGTACTCATCGAGCGAAGCCAAGCGCGCTTGGCTGGCAGCCTGGGCGGAGGGCGCGGCTGCGGCGGGAGCTGCGGCGCGGCCCTGCGCCGCAGCTAGAAGCGCCAGAGCAGCACCTGCGAAGAGGTTACGAACCATCACGGACGCGACTCCTCCGCAGCGGGCGCGATGGGCCTGTCGCCGCTCGGCGGATTCGACGGCGCGGTCATTCCAGCCTCTTCCATCATCCTCTCGATGTCATATCCTTCATGCCGTATGCGCTGATCATAGTAGAAGAGGGTCGCGACGGGCGGAATAAGGCGCTGGCAGTCACACAGCCCCTCCTGCCTGCTGCGTCGCCCGCATCAGGCCATCCTTGCGCAGGCGCTGGTCGTGGTAGAGCACCGCGATAGCCGTCACCGTGGCCGCATAGGTCAGCGAGATGTAGAGGGTCATCGCCGCAAATCCGATAACTCCCAAAAGGCCCATGCCGATATAACTCCATGGGGCCGCCAGGTGAATGTGCGCCACCGTCACGACGATGGCGGCGACGATCGCTACCATAACGGCAACGAACTCAATAACCAGAAGGCCGACTACAACGGCGGCATAGACCACCAGGATGACCAGAAAGATGCGGCCCATGGCGCCACGGGTAAGCTGAAAGCTGCGCTTGATGGCGGGGAGAGCGGTCAGCCCCTCCGTCACGCAGGCAGGGAAGGCGAGAGACAACCGCAGCCCCATCAGGATCGCGTAAATAACGGCTCCCAGGTACAACAGGAACACCAGGGGCAGCAGCAGGAAGAGCGCGGGAGCAGGCGTTCTGCCGCTGTGGACAAACGCGCTTACTCCAAACATGCCCGCCACCTCGAACGCGAGCACCGGAAGACCGGCGCAGAGATACATCAGCAGGAGCAGCCACGCATGACGCCCGCCGCGCTGCAAGGCCATCCCGTAAGCCTCGCGAAGGGTGACCTTGACCCCGGAGTCCGCCTGCACGGACGCATAGCTTGCCGCCGCCAGGTAGATCGAGAAGATCGCCAGGCTCAGCAGAGCGAAGCCAGCGACTACCGGGACAATGACCAAGGGAGTCAGCTGCTGAAGCATTGCTTCGGGCGAAGGCGGCTTGGGCAACTGGCGGATCATCGGCATCCAGAGAAATGCTTCAAGCGATATAACCAGCAGAAGGACGATCCCCGAGGGAATCGCCGCAATGCCCACCAGCAGTTTGAAGTGGCTGCGCATGACCCGGTACGTGCGGTCAAGAACCTGGCCGAAGGATTTGACACCGGAAGCCGAAGCCCCGGCTGCGGCTGGAACGGGCGGAGCAGGAAGATTGAATTCGTTCATACGGTCTCTCCAGATATATCGCGTGGTGTTCCTGTGGGTTGTTGCATCGCTTCCGGTTGCGCCATTTCGGCATCGGGCCTTTGCGGCTTCAGCGGGATCGGCGGCAGCCAGGGCGCGGTCTCAGGCGCAGGCCGCGCCGGCGCAACCAGCCCGGCCTGCTGCATCATCCACTCGATATCGTAGCCCTCGATGCGTATGCGCTGGTCGTAGTAGAAGAGCGTGAGCGCGATCCCATAGATGGGCCGGATAAGCGCCTGGACGGCAAAGCCTAAGCCGTAGGCGGCTATGCCCAACACCAGGTCGACGGTTTGCGCCCATTGCGACCCTCTGGCGGCGGGGATCAGGGCCACGGCAACCGCCAGGGTTAGGACCATCCCTATCGAAAGTATCCAGGAAAGTACCGCCCCCAGAAGATAAAGGACGACTATGCGGCCCTTGGTTCCATTGCTGAGCCGCCTGCTGCGCTTGATAGCTGCCCAGGCGCCAATCTCCTCGATCACGCAGGCGGGGAAGGCCAGCGAGAGCCGGAGCAGCATCCAGAAAAAGTAACAAGCCAAAGCGACAATCAACAAAACAACCGTCAGGCCGAGGAGCGTGTCGGGGTTGCCCAACCCTGCCTTCTGCAGCGAGACCGCCGCAATGGCAGAGGTGGAAACAACCGCGATCCACACGGCCATCGGGGCCACACCGGCGATGAGGCCCTCAAGTATCAGCAGCCAGAAATAACGCCAGCCGCGCCGCCACACCGCTTTGTAGGCATCGCGGATAGTGATGTTTTCGCCCAGGTAGACGCGGGAGACGGAGTGACTGAGGGCGGCCATGGCGAGGGCTGCAATCGCCGCGTACATCGCCAGAGCGAGCAGGCTAATGGAGACAAGGAACACGTCGGCGGCGAGCTTGGCCGAAGCCTCAGCTGGAGGACTTTTGCTGTTCGACCCCAGCCAGGCAAGAAACAGGAAGAAACAGCAAAAGGGAACCAGCACCATGACGGTAGGAACCAACGAAATGCCCAGGAACACAAGGAAGCGCGAGCGGTAAAGCTGCACAGCCCGGTCGAGAATCTCTCCCAGGTTCGACGGGCGCGGAGGCTCATTCATTTCTGCTCCCCGGCTCCCCCTCAGCCAACGCCGCTTGGTTCTCAGGCGCCGGCGCGGCGCCAGCCTCCGCCGCCATCGCTGGCACGGTCATACCGGCGGCCTCCATCATCCACTCGATGTCGAAGCCCTCCTTGCGGATGCGCTGGTCGTAGTAGAAGAGAGTGAAGCCGGTGGCGTACATGGGACCGATGAAGCTGCTCGTGAAAAAGCCCACCATCTGCTGCGCCACCTGCACCCAGAGCGGCAGGGTGCCGTGGTGCTCAACCGCCTTGAAGGCTGCGACCACAAAGAACAATTGCGTAATCAGCGCCAGCCCAATCTGAATCACCGCGATCAGCAGCCCCAGAACAAAGATGCGCCCCAGCGAACCCTTGCTCAATTCGACGCTGCGCCGCAGCGCCTTGCGGGCCTTCAGGTCTTCCACCACCGAGGCCGGAACGGCCAGCGAGTACCGCAATGCCATCACCACGGCATAGATCATGGCCGGAATGCAAAGCAGGACGAATGCAAGAGAGACACCCGCGATAACGAGCGCCGCCTGCGGATTCCCCCCCGTCGCGGCGTGGGTCAGCAGCCCCTTGGAGCCGGCGTAAGCAACCAGAAACATGGAATAGATGGCGAAGATCGCCATAAACGGGAGGTAGCAGACAAATGTGGCGATGGTCATCAGCCACAGATAGCGCCCCAGCCGCGGCAGGATGCTCATGTAAGCGCCGCTAATGGTGGCCGGCTGGCCCAGGTTGAGCCAGGCCACGGCCCGGTTGTTGGCCGCCAGGGCCGCGCCCGCCATGATCATCGCCAGCGGGAAGAAAAGAATCAGATAGATTCCGCCTGTCAATGGCAGCAGTTGGGTCATGTGAAGCACGCGCAGCAGTTCCGTCAGCCCAATCTGCAGCAGGTTCAGCACCAGCAAGAACCCGGCGTAGACGGCGGCGATGCCCGCCAGAAGGACAAAGTTGTTCCGGTAAAGCTGCGCGGTGCGGTCAAGTATCTCGCCGAGAGAGAGCGGACGGAGGTTGGTTTCCACGCTGGACTCCTCAGAAATTGGTAGTCGATGCTTGCCGGGATACTACCACAGCCGCAATCTGCCCTGCCGTGCGCGGGCCGCCAGATGCGCGGCTGGAATTTACAAACAAATAACTATTGCGCCTTCAATGCGATAAACTGGACTCCCGCGCCATGAACTGTTCCAGCGCCACAATGAACGATCTGGCCAAGGCCTGCGCCCACTCCGCCGATGCCGAGGAATGGGAAGATTTTGTGCGCCGATGCGCGCCCCTGGCCTCGCTGGTGGCGCAGCGCATCTGCCGCATGTGGATGAGCAGCCCATCTCCAGCAACGGTTGACGATATTGTCCAGGAGATCTTTCTGAAACTGTGCGAGCGGGAGCGCCGCATACTGAGGGATTTCGAGCCGCGCGGCGAGGATTCTTTCCTGGGTTTGCTGCGCCTGGTCTCGGCCTCGGTGGCCAACGATTACTTCCGCCGTCGGTACTCGGCCAAGAGGGGTGGCAAAGTGGTAACCATGCCGCTCATCGAAGATGGGGCGCAATTGCCCTCCGCCACCATGCAATCGGCCGCTGAGATGCGGAAATCAGCGCTTCTGGACCAACTGGACCGCATGCTGCGCTCGGCCCCGGAGGTGATTGCGGAACGCGATCGCGCTTTCTTCTGGCTCTACTACCGCCAGGGCTTCACCGCCGAGGAAATTGCCGGCTTGGCAGCTTCGGGGTTGACGGCCAAGGGCGTGGAGAGCGCGCTGCGGCGCGTAACGATTTGGCTGCGCTGCCAGGTGGACAGGGAGAAACGGGAGGACCGGGTTGAATCCGGCTAGTTACGGAAGTGAATTTGTGAAAGGACGATTGCACGCAATTCCGTTAGACAGAGTGTAGATATGAGCGACGATCTTAATTCGGACAGCCCTCGGACTCTCCCGGAAGATGCCTTGAAAAAGGCTCTGGAGGAGTTGATCGAGGGCCGTTCTTCCCGCGCCGGGACCCCGCGTGAGGGCGGTCCGGCGACGCCATCGGCCAGCACGGCGGAGCCTTGCGCTGAGCTGGGCGCTTGGTCTCTGCCGCCCGGCGGGAGAGCCGATTCGGCGGGATGCATGAGCGCCAGCCAGCTTGCGGATGCCCCCGATTTCGTCGCGCTGCTGGCCCATGCGGCAGATTGCCCCGCCTGCGCCGAGCGCCTGCGCGCGCTCTTTGCCGGCGCCACGCCGGAAGAGGAGGCTGAGGCCGCCGCGCTTTCCTCCGCCTCCAGCGATTGGCAACACAATCTGGCCGCCCGGCTTGCCCGCACTCCCCGACAGTCTCAGAGCCGGGAGCGCAGGCCGGCTCGGCCTTTCTATCTTTGGGCGGGGGCCGGCCTGGCGGCATCGCTGCTTCTGGCCGCCGGGCTTATGGGCTGGTGGCGAATTGCGAATACCCCCGAGCGGCTCCTGGCCGAGGCATATACCCAATCCCGCATCTTCGATCTGCGCATGCCCGGCGCCGGTTTTGCCGAGGTAACCCCCGCAATGCATCTTCGCGGAGGCGCCGCGGCCCGCGAGTCGGCCCGCCTGCTGGATGCGCGGGCCCGCATTGAATCCCAGCTGAAGAGGGCGCCTGAAGACCAGCACTGGCTCCAGCTTGAAGCCCGCTACGACATGCTCGAAGAGAGATTCGACCCCGCCATCGACATTCTCGACCACCTGCTGGCCGCCGGACCGGTTACCTCAAGCCTTCTGCTGGACGATGCGTCAGCTTACTTCCAGCGCGGCGCGGCCACCGGCAGCGAGAACGATCGCGCCACGGCCCTCGAATACCTTCGCCACGCCGACGAACTGGCCCCCGGCGACCCCGTGGTGCTCTTCAATGAGGCCGTCGTGATGGAGGATCGCGGCCAGGCGATGAGCGCCGTCGAGACCTGGAACCGCTACCTGCGCTTCGAGCGCGATCCGCGCTGGCTCGACGAGGGACGCCGCCGCCTTGAGGCTCTTGAGCAGAAGCTGAATCGGTTGAAGAGCCATTAGAGCCGGATGGAACAGCGCCTGGCTTCGCCCGGGGGCCAGCGGGGACCAAAGAGCGGGGCGCCAGGAGCGTCGAACTCCGATTCACTCCGCCGGTGCGATGAGGTACTGCTCGAGCTTGCCGCTGGGGTACGCGTAGGTGGTGAGCGTGAGGCGCTTGCCGGGGTAGACGATCTCGAAGGCGCGGAATGTCATTCCCCCGCGCAGCTCCTCACGGGTTTGGCGGAAGGTGAGCGGCTCACCCAGCGGAGCGAGGCTGCCGCGAAAATCGGCCAGAGCTTCAGCAGTGAAGTAATCGCTCAGATTGGGCGCCAGCAGAGCGCGGTCGATGCGGCCTTGCTGTAGATCGTGGAAGATGGCTTGTGCCTGCTTTTCAGGATCGGTTGCGGAGGCGGCAAGCACGGCGGGCGCTGCCAGGCGGGCGATGGCTGAGGCTGCGCCCACGGCGTCCTGGTTCGTCAGCACGGCCACGGCCACGCCATCGTCCACCAGGACTTTGTTGTCCGCGACGAAGCCCGAGACCTCGCCGCTATGCTCGATCGAGCGATGGCCGTCGCGGTCCCTGACATCGACGCCGAGGCCGTAGCCGGTACCCTTGCCGTCCTTGAGCTTGACTTCGGTGAACATTTGCTTGTAACTCTCCGGCTTGAGGATGGATTGCGCGATCAGGCTCTCATCCCAAAGGGCCAAGTCGTGCGCGGTCATGGCCAGCTCGCCGGCGGCGAACATCCAGCCTCGGCCCTCCTTGGGGGCGACGCGCAGCGGTCCGAGGGCATGGCGATAGTAGGCGGTGGCGTCGGCCTCCGTGAGTTTCGCTTCGTCCGAGTTCAAGACGGAGGTCATGCCCAGAGGGCGGAAGATGCGCCGGACCAGGAAGTCCATCAGCGGCTCGCCGGCAACGATCTCAACAATGCGCCCCGCAATGACATAGTTGGTATTCGAGTACTGCCATTGGGTTCCCGGCTCGAAGTCGAGAGGCTTCCTGGCCCAGGTGTCGAGGATCTGCTGGGCGCTTTCAGGTGCGAGCATGGGGGTCATCACGTAGTCCTCGGGCCAGTAATCCTGGTAGCCGGAGGTGTGCGAGAGGATCTGCCGAATGGTGATTTCGTTGCCGCGGGTCAGGCCCGGAACGTACTTGCCGACCGGATCGTCGAGAGAAAGCTTGCCGTCCTCCTGAAGCATCAGGATAGCGGCGGCGGTGAACTGCTTGGAGATGGAGCCGATGGAGTAGCGCATCTCCGGCGTCGCCGGCGCGGCGGGGCTGGTTTCGGTGGCGAGGCGGGCGCTGCCATAGGCATGCGTGTAGACGAGCTTGCCGCCCTTGACGATGGCCACCGAGGCCGACGGAACGCCGGTCTCTTCCAGAACCTGCGCGGCGATGCGATCGACTCGGGAGCGAATGCCTGGGTCGATGGTATCGACGGATTGGCCGCTCAGGAGCAGCGCGAAAGCGATCGCGATTACGAGGGTTGCTAAGGGCTTGGCGCGAAGCATGATCCTTGGCATGGGCGGTCTCCTGTTAGCCGGCACGGCGAGGGATCGAATCAACCGGCGCGGGCCAGGGTGAGGACGGTAATGTCGTCATTTTGGCCGAAGTCTCTGGCGATCTCTGCGATCTCCTTGGCGGGTTTGAGCGTCAGGGTTGCCAGGCGGTCGAATCCGAGAAGTTCGCCGGTGGAGGAGCGGGCTTCAACCACGCCGTCGGAGAGGAGAACGAGTCTCTGATTTGCTGCGAGGGTGCCCGAGACAGCGGTGTAGCGCTCCCCGCTGGCGAGGCCGAGAGGGAGGGCCGGGGAAGTCGCAACTTCTTTGCCATCGATGTAGGGAGGGATGTGGCCGGCATTGGCGAGCGTGTAGCTGCCGCCGGGCTGGATGTGGACGCAGCAGGCGGTGGTGAAACCGGGTTCGCCGGGAGCCTGGAGGGCATCGTTGAGGTTGTCGAGTATCTGGGTGGGCCCCCAGGAATCTTCTCTGCGGAGGACGCCGAGGATCATGGCGACCCGCATGGCGGCTATGAGGCCTTTGCCGGAGACATCGCCGATGACGGCAAGCAGTCCGCCCTCAGGAGTTGAGGAGACGAGGAAGAAGTCGCCTCCAACTTCACTGGCGGGGTGGTAAATGCTTTCGACATGAAAACCGGGAGTGGGGCGCGAAGAGCGGGAAAGAAGGAGCTGCTGGGTAGTGCGGGCGGCTTCGAGTTCTGTAGCGGCGCGGGCGCGGTCCCGGGCGATGCCGACGGTACGCAGAACAAGGAAGAGAAGCACGGCAATATAAAAGATGAGGTCGCCAAGGCGATAGAAACCTAACTGATAGCTTCCAATGGGCAGGGAGAAAACAAGAATGGGATAAAGCGGGGTAAAATGCACAAACGATACCAGATCGCAGACGAACCTCCAGTAGTCGGCGAGGCTGCCAAGGAGAATCGCGGGCAGGAGTATGCCGGCGTCGCGGTTGCCGCGGCGCCAACCCCTGAGCAGCAGCGTAGGTAAGATAATCTTCACTACGAGGATGGGAATATAGAACCCCGCGAAGTAGACGAAAGTCGATGCGATGCCCAGGGAGTTGGCGGGAGGCACAAAGAATGCCAGGGAGGAAGCAACTTCCAGCAGCAGGAACCAGCGCGTGCGGGGCCGATGGAGCACCAGGCGAACGAATTCGATGAGCGCAAAGTTCTCAACACAGAGCGCGACCCACATAAGCGAGTAAACGGCGAAGGAGGAGTTGAAGCCGATCCAGACCAGCACCGCCATGCATGCGCTGGCGGCGAAGAGGTAGACGGCGATTGCCAGATACTCGAGTTGCGTGCGCAGGGCAAGAAAGAGGGCGAAAGAGATGAGGCCGGCAAGCAGGGCCAGGCAACAGAGCAGAAACGGCGGCCCTCCGGCATGGGCTACGACATAACTGACGAGAAACGGTGCCTCCCACTGACTGAGAAGATAGACGTTGTTGGAATTGAGAGGCGTGCTGGTGCCGCGGCCTTTGCTGCCTCCACGATTGACGGCAAAGCGAATGGCGAGGACGAGATTGCCAGACGGGGCAATGACGCTGTCTGGAACGGAATAGGGGATCAGCGCGTCTTGCTCGGACTGCGCCAGGCCCGTCATGTTCCCGTTGCCGCCGATGCGCAGGCCGTTGGCGTAGACCTCGTAATTGCCGCTTACTCCCACAATCCCAACCGTTAGTTTGTGCGTACCGGGGCGGAGATGGATGTGGATGCGATACCAGGCGTATGGGATATTGTGGAAGCCGTAGTCCAGTAGCTCCTTGCTTGTGGAAATCGTCTTCCATGCGCTGTCGTCGAAGGCGGACGATGCCCAGGCGGGGTTATCGCCGGGGGCAAAGAGCCAGTTGGGGCCGAGGGGAATGGGCTGACCAAAGTCGGAGGCATCGAAGTTGCGCGGATCGGCCTTGTCGGGTTGGGCCGGCGCAGATGGAACGCAGGCGCTGGCGGCGAGAAGCAGGATTCCCAGAGCCAGGGAATTGCAGAGGCGTGGCGAAATGCGCATCGAGGTAACTATAACGCAACGGCGGTGCGATAGGCTGGTGCAAAGGCCCTGCTGTACCGAGGATATGCAATGTTGGCGGCATGCGGGCTTGCAGCCCCGTGGCAAGAGTCAGGTTTTGAAAGGGCACGGCTTCAGCCGTGCCCTAAATGGATGATAAGAAACGATGGCTTTGGCCACTGAGGGAGGTTTTTCGGCAGCTCCGGCTTTGGCCGCGGGGTAGCGGATTAGCGAGAGAAAGGCAGGTAATATGGATCGATTGATCGAAGGGCATAAGCGGTTTCTGGCAGAGGTGTTCCCGGGCAGGCGGAAGCTGTTCAAGCAGCTTTCTGAGGGGCAGCGGCCGGAGTGGCTGTTCATCACCTGCTCGGACTCGCGGGTGGTGCCGGATCTGATCCTGGGCGCCGAACCGGGGGATCTGTTCATCTCGCGCAACGCGGGCAACGTGGTGCCCATCGCCAGTCACGATGTGGACGGCGTGACGGCGACCATCGAGTATGCCGTCGAGGTGCTGAAGGTGAAGAGCGCGATCCTCTGCGGGCACTCGGACTGCGGGGCGCTCAAGGCGGCGCTGGACCGCAAGGAGTTGGAGCACTTGCCCAAGGCCCGTCGCTGGCTCAGCCATGTGGAGGCGGCCTTTTCGCATCGCCAGCCGCAAAACCCGGCCGATGGGGAGCACGCCGAGCTGGCCGCGCTGATTCGCGGCAACGTGGTGGCCCAAATGTGGAACCTGCGCGCGCAGCCGTCGGTGGCGCGCGCGGTTGTCGAGGGGCGGCTCACCGTGCATGGGTGGTACTACGACATTCCTACCGGACGGATCGAGCAGTACGACGAGGAGATGCGGCGCTTCTTGCCCTTGGGGGATGAGGATGGGGAAACTGTCGTCAGAAACTGGCGGAGCAGAACTGGAGTGATCTAGTTTGTAAGATGGCTGCCGAAGTCGGCCGATGGGCAGGTCTTTGGCGATCCAGCGCGGAACCGCTGCATTCCTTAGTACAGCTTCAAACTCCGTGGCCTGAGCATCTCCGGAAGATCGAAGCCCGCAGATTTGCCGGCTGCCGGGCGGGGCATGCAGTGCAGTTTCGACTGCATCGGCGCCGCGTAGGATCGGGTCACGTGCATCCGGTCCATGACGATGTACCGGGTGCGCAGGCCGTTCATGGTCGCGGGCAGCTGGGCGGGAAGCTGCTTCCGGTCCACATAGATCACCAGCGCCGCTTCCCTCGGATTGTCCAGGCTCTGGCCCACGCCCACGCCGAAGAAAGCGGGATTCTGCTGCATCAGGCTTCGCGCCGCCTGCTGCTTGATGGCCGCCGCCGCGCCCAGAATCGAGGCCGGCAACGCGGAGGCCGAGCGGCCTTCGAGAGGAGTCTGCGGCGCCGATCCGAAGGCCACTGCGTGGGCATTCGTGGGAACCACAAGCGTGCGCACGCCACCCACGGTCGCCGGCGCATTCACGGTCATGCTTTCATCCACATAGAGGAGCACCGCGCCCTCGCCGGGATGGTCGCTGCTCTTCCCGGCGGCCACGCCCAGAATTCCTGCTGCCGGATTTACCAGCGCGCGGCCATCTGCCAGAGCCTGCTGGGCGCGGCCGTTCTCCGTATCGCTGAGAGTGCGCGCCTGCGCCGCGGCCACCGCGCCGCCGCCGTAGTTCAGGCAGCTGACCGGATGGTCGGCGCCGCCCACGAAGGTGTAGCCTGTTCCGCCGCCCGCCTGCGCTCCGAGTTCGGTCAAGACCCCGGCCGCCGGATTGGCAACGCCCTGACTCACGCCGGCCACATCCGTCCCGCCGGCAAAGTAAAGGCCCACCGGTTCGGCATTGGCGGCGTCCACCACCAGCGAACCGGAGTCGCCCGCATCGCTGAATTGGTTGCCGCTGATGGCCAGTTGGTTGGTGTAGGTCTTGGTCAGGTAGGGCTTGGTTTCCGCGCAATCCAGGTAATAATCGACGGTTACGTCCAGGTTGAGGGCCGAAATTCCGCCGCAGGTCAAGCCCGTCGTCCGCCCGCTCTTGGCCACTACCAGATCGAGAGCCGCCGTCTCGCCCTTGCCGCCCGTCGAGCTGATGCCGGGCGGCGCCGCGGCCAGCGTGCCGTCGGCCTGCTTGCCGCCCAGCTCCAGAATACTGCCCGCGGAGTTGACGGCGCCGGAATCGACCTGAGCAATGGCCGCGTCGGCGTTGGTTGCGGCGGAGCTGAGCGGAAGCCAGTTGGTGAGCGAGCCCACCGGTGTGGTTCCCGCGCCCTCGCCGTTGGGTGTGCAGTTGTTGTCGATCAGACCCGGCTGAACGATGGCGTCGCCGACGCTGGCATGGTCGCTGCGCGCCAGCACGTGGTTGCTGCTCAGCAGGTAATGCCGGCCAGCACCGTCCTGAATGAGCGACCCCAGCGTTCCGCCGCAGCAGTCCACAATCTGGCTGCCTTGAGTGTCGTAGTCTTTGTTGCTGCCGCCCGAGCTGCCCAGCAGGACCGGGGCAGACGATTGCCCCTGATGCGACGCCGGGTTGCTGGAAACCCCAGCTGTGTTCAGCAACACCTCGGCGGCGATCCTGGATGGTGCATAGTCAAAGAAACGTTCAGAACGGTTACGGGATAAAACCCATAAGCCTTTTTAGGATAAAAGCATCTTTCCCTTCCTTGATCGCTTTTTCACTTTTTTCATTGATCCAATAATAAAGCCTAGCACGCACTTTATTCTTGAAACCAGCACCCAATCCTTTTTCAATTGCTTGCAATCTCAACCCCAATAAATGAGATAATGCCACATCTAAAGCCAAATCCGATTTTCCAGGATCAAGAGCATTTTTATTTTCTACCATCCTTTGGCTATCCAACGAACCGTCATCCAACAAATTCCCTTTTGAATCCCAATTGGCATTTCTAAAAATCTCCGGATATTTGCTTCTAGACAACTCAAAGGTTCGTTCCAACATTGTTCTTGTCTTTTTTTCACCGACTAAATCGTTGAGTTCCCGGAATAAGATTGCCCTATACTCATCATATAACAAAATAAACTCATGATCAGATTGGAGTTTTTTTAATTCTTCGTACTTTTGGTCTTCCGAAGGTCCAGTTTCTTCCGTTGTGTTAGATTCTTTTGTTGTATTGGATTGATCAAGCGTAGGATTAACTACTCCTCCCATAAAAGGAGGCGCAATTGGTGCATCGAAATCTATTGGAGATCCCTTATCGGTGTTACTAATCTCAGGGACAGTGATTTTATCTTCAGAAACAATTTCCGCTGAAGCGTTCTCTTGATTAGGTTGTTCCTCAGTAAGTTGGGCATGCTCTTCTTGTATTTTTTTCCCAAGCTCTAAAGACTTTATTTCCATTTCCTTTTGTCGGTTAAGTAACCATTCCTGATATTGGGCGTCTTTGGCCGCAGATTCAACCTGACTGAATGCGATTTCTGAAACAGTGCCATCAACGTTTTCAACGATTTCTTCAGAGGGATCAGGCGTATTGGAAAGCTCTCCGCCAAAGAGCTCCGAAATATCTATTTTCAATTCATCATCAGGCTTTTTCACATCAACCGCCTTAAACATTAGTTAATTTCATCATATAAAGCGCGTTAGAACCTTGTCAATGAATCCTAAACTCTATTGGTCATTCTTACAAACTGAGCGATATGTCGATAAGGTGACATATTCGACTATTAAAATATCTTTGTAACGCTCACTGAAATGATATTTTTTATATAGTATTCTCCTGGTTGAGTGGATTCATTTCTAACACGGCTGATACCTAAAGTTCCGGTCCATAAAGGACTCCAATCCCAACTAGCTTGTGCCGATAACAGGTCCTGACTATCTTCATCGACAAAACCATATTGGAGATCCGCATTGGTAATTGGGCTAACATCATAAGTTTTCTCATAAAGTCGAAAGAACAACTGAATAAACAGTGTATTCGCCGGTCTTAATACTGCTGCCCAAGAAACACTATCGACAATATTTGAAAAACTATAACTATTAGAATCCGTTCTTGCGTGTTCAAAAGTTATATCTTGAAGGATCGAACCAAGAATTATATGGGCATTTAATAACGCGCTCCACGTATTGTCCATCTGAAGGACAGTTAGATCACTTGTTCCACCATAAGCAACAGCGTATCGATTAAGTTGACGATCATTATAACTACCTTCTAATTTAAATGTTAATTGGTCATTAATGATCCGTTGAATATTTAAGAGTCCCCCCATATCAACAAAATTACGAGACCAAACATAAGGTGCATGGTCATAGTATTGTCTGCTGAACGATTTTGCTTTGGATTCAACAGACCATTCGTTGTCAAATATCCATTGAATCCCTCCAAAATAGCTGTTGTCGATGTAATCAAAATCGTAATCCGAACTATTCTTAATAAAATAATCAGCATCAAAATAAATAACAATATTTCCTGTTAATGCTGTTGTCGAAAGCAGTAATTCGTCCTTAATGTTATTAAGATAACTTTGCGTTATATATTGGTCATCACCAAACCTGTATTGTACTTGAGCTTTGAAAAAATCGTAGTTCGTGGTCAATTCACCGCCCAAATCGAATGAAGAAATAATGTCCGATATTCTTCCAAAAGATTCCGATGACCTGTAAACATTGTCATCGAAACGACAAGCCAATTCTGCCGGCAATAAGTCCGCTTTAGCTTTGAATGAATTATCCGTAACTTCGTCACAAAAACCAAAATCTATAAAAACAATGAGGTAAATAATTAATATCAGAACGGTTTTAATTCTCATTTTTCCCTCACGTTAATATTGGCGATTTGGTTTTGAGCTTTTTCAATTAATTTTATGACCTGGGTTAACAAGATTCTTCCATGGTCAATGTTTGATTGTAATTCGTTCAGTCGATTGCTCAGTTTATTCCCTTGGTTTTTCCCGGCCACTCCTTCCAGATCACTTCGTTTTATACTTCCTCTTGGAAAATCAGAATCCTCGTTGATTTTTTGGATATTTTCTTAAAAACTCCTGCATTTTGTCTTGGAGTTTAAGTTCATTACGAACCTCGTCTTGCTCAAGCGTCCATTTTTCCAACTTATCTTCAATGTCTTTTTTTCTATCTCGGTAAAGGTCCAGGTTTAATTGAAGACTTTCCTTATCATTCCTTTCTATGCTGGAAATAGATAAAATCGGAGGAATGTTATCCATCGATTCTCGAGGTTGATATTTTTTTAATAAAGTTTCCATTTCCGTTCTTTTTTTAATCGTTTGGGCAAGATCATTTATTCGTTGGTCTAGCACCGTGGAGT
>CAWCWQ010000240.1:0-44529 GCA_963799145.1 uncultured Acidobacteriaceae bacterium
CCGCGCCCTCATCCAGCAACAGATCCGCGATGAAGACCTGCAAGCCGCCGACCCCACCCAGGCCGAGGTGGATGCCCGCCTGGCGGATATCCGCAGGGAACTCCCCGCCTGTCTCCGCCAGAACTGCGCCTCCGATGCCGGATGGAAGGCATTCCTGACCGCCCATGGCATCACCCCGGAGCGCGTCGAGAGCTATCTGCGCTACCGCGTCGAGATACTGCGCTTCATCGAGCAGCGCTTCCGCCAGGGTATTCGCATCTCTCCACAGGAGATCGAGTCCTACTATCGCGGCACGCTGGTCCCCCAATATGCCAAGGGCGAAGCGATCCCATCTCTCGACAAGGTCTCTCCCCGCATCGAGGAGATCCTCCTCCAGCAGAAGGTGAATCTCCTTTTCGACGACTGGCTGACGAACCTGCGCAAGCAGGGCGAGGTCGAGGTGCTCGATCCGGCGCTCGAATCCCCCGAGTCCGCGCGCAGCCCCGAGACCAGCATCGAGAGCACCCCCAGAGCCGGCGCGGGAGACGGAATCAAATGAGCGAAAGAGAATCTACGCATCCGGTCCCTCCCGAACCGCCTCAGCGCCCCAGGCCGAGCCGGCTGCGGCGTTTCTTCCTGCGCCATCTTCCTCTTTCGATAGCTGGAGGGACGATTCTCCTGGCGATCGCCACCGTAGTTTTCTACTTCTGGGCCAGCTCCTCCATGGTCGAGAGCTTCGTTCGCCAGCGCTTGGTGGCCTATCTCGAAATGACGACCGGCGGGCGCGTCGAGATCGCCTCATTCCATTGGAGTTTGCTCAATTTGGAAGCCGATGCCGCCGGATTGGTCATTCACGGCCGCGAAGCCTCCGGCGAGACTCCCTATGCTCAGGTCGAACATCTGCGGGCACAAATCAGCATTCTGGGTCTTTGGAGCCCACGCATTTTGCTCCGCGATCTCGATATCTCCCGTCCCGCATTCCACCTCATTGTTTACCCCGACCGCTCCACAAATCAGCCGCGGCCCCGCAAACCCCGCAAGTCTGACAAGTCCGCCATCGATACCTTCTTCGACCTTCATGCCGGCCGCGTTTCAGTCCGCCAGGGGGTTTTCCACTACGAAAACCGGGCCGCCGCCCTTGACCTCCAGAACCGCTTCATCCCACTGGACTTCGAGGCCAGGGATCTCTCGCTGCTGATCTCTTATGTGCCCGCCGGGGCCGGGAAGTCGCCAGCGCAGCCGGAGAGTTTCCACATTGAGGCCGGCGCCGCCGGTCTGAACATGGCGCGGGGCGCGGCGCAGCCCGCGCATGGGTATTTCCAGGCCGCGCTTGACCTGACGCGCGCGGCAATCTATCTCCGTTCCCTGCGAATCACCTCCATGGCCCATGGAGCCAAGGACCATACCGTGGAGATCTCCGGCTCGATCGACGACCTTGCCGATTCCCGCTGGCATGCCAGTGCCGCTGGAGATCTGGACATGAAGCTTCTGGACCCGGTCTTCGGCTATTCCTTCGCCCCGGAAGGCATAGCCCATCTTGACCTGACCGGCGCGGGCGAGGCAGGCGAGTTCCGTGCTGATGGCAGCATTCACGTCGACGGCGGCGCCTACATTGGACCCGGCGTAGCGGCAACTGGCATCCGGCTCGATGCAAAGATTCACGCCGATCCAAAGCAGTTGCTGGTTACGTCGATCGTTGCGCATCTCCGCCAGGGCGGGCAGTTGGAAGGCGAAGTTGCGCTTACCCCCTGGCTACCCCCCATCCCGGGAGCCGCCACCTTGCAGCCGGCAATCGCAAGCACCCGCAGGAGCCGCGGCGCCAAAAGGCAAGCCGAAGGTCCAGTTACACCGCTTCACCCGGCCCCCGTCGCTATCCCGGTCAACGGCAAGGTGCAGGTTCGGTTCAAAGACGTATCGCTCGATACGCTTCTGGATATGGTGGGCCAGGCGCCCTTTAGGCGCCTGGGCCTGGATACGCGCATCGACGGTCCCGCCACCGCTACCTGGTCCAACGGCGATACGCAGACCGTGGTCGTCGGCGCCACATTCAACCTCAGCTCCCCTGCAAGCGCCGTGCAGGGAGAAGTCCCCACCGACGGAGCCGTGGACGCTACCTACACCCAGCGCAACGGCTCCGTCGATCTGCGCAAACTCGAACTGCGGATGCCCGCCAGCGAGCTTGAGGTTCATGGACATCTGGGCGCTTACCCGCTTACCAGCCCTTCGGCGCTGGCCGTCGACTTTCATTCGCGCAGCCTCTGGGAGTTCGATACCGCGCTGCGCGACCTGGGGTTGCGCCGATACGGGAAGACCGGGGCCGCCGCGCTGCCTGTGGCGCTTGCCGGTCAGGGAGACTTTCACGGAACATGGACCGGCTCGCTCGTCGATCCGCACCTGGCCGGCAGCATCAAAGCCACGAAACTCGCCATCGAGTTGCTCCCCGTCCAGCCCGTCCAGAACGGCAGGCCTGCACAGCCGCAAGCCGTCCAGCCCGGCTTCGTACCCTGGGACACAGTCGAAGTTGCCGGGAGCTACTCCGTCGCCCGAATCGACATCTCGCGCGGCTTGTTGCGCCGCGGGAAGGCCGAAATCGAACTCGATGGAACGCTTGCAGCCGCCCCCGATAGAAGATCGGCTCCGGAGTTCGATGTCAACTCCATGCTTCACCTGCGCCTGCGCGCAGCCAAGGTCGGTCTCGGCGATCTGGCTCCGTTCACCGGGGCGAACCTGCCCCTGACCGGCGCGATCGATGCCCAGCTCCAGGTAGACGGGCCTGTTCGCGCACTTGGCGGCTCGGGATGGGCCGAGCTGGACGGCGGCGCAGTCTACGGCGAGCCGGTCACGCGCATCCGCGCCCAGGGAACCATGACCGACAGCCTGGTCAAGCTGGCCTCGGTCGCCATCAGCGCGCCGGCCGGCAGCCTCGCCGCCACGGGCAGCTACGATCTCAAATCCAGCCGCTTCCAGGTGGATGCCAAAGCCACAGGCATCGACGTGGCCAAAATCGAGGCGCTGCGCCTTCAGGGGCTCGACGTCACCGGCAAGCTGGGCTTCGTTGTGCTCGGGTCAGGCACGCTCGACGACCCCCGCCTGGAGGCTCACGCCACGCTCAGCCCGCTGGCCCTGGCCGGAGAACCCTTGGGCGCACTGGAATTTGCCGCCCACACTGCCGATCGAACGGTCACCTACAACGCAGGCACCCGCCTGGAGGGCGCAGAACTGAACCTTCACGGCCAGACCGCGCTCAGCGGGGACAACGCCACTGAGGCCGAGTTAGTATTCTCCCGCTTCAACATAGGCGCCCTGCTCAAGATGGCCCATATCGAGGCCCTTACCGGCGAGTCGGCGCTGGCTGGGACCGTCACCGTCGAGGGCCCATTGGCGCGCCCCGATCAGCTTCGCGGCGAAGCCCGGCTGGACCAATTGGCCGTCACCGTCGCCGGCGTCCATCTTGCCAGCCAGGGCGGCGTCCACGCCACGTTGGCCAACGCCCGCCTCCACCTCGATCCCCTGCACGTAACCGGCGAGGAAACCAATCTGCAAGCCCAGGGCAGCCTGGACCTGAAGGGTAAGCGGCAACTGGACTTTGCCGCCAGCGGGTCTATCAATCTCAAGCTGGCCGAGACCCTCGATCCCGACCTGACCGCTAATGGAACCACCACCTTCCAGGTGGAGGCCCACGGCCCTTTGTCGAATCCCGGCTGGCAGGGCCGTGTCGAATTCCAGAACGGGTCTCTTTCCCTCGAAGATATTCCCAACGGTCTCAGCCAGTTGCACGGCGCGCTCGAATTCAACCAGAACCGCCTTGAGGTCAGATCGCTGACCGCCATGAGCGGCGGCGGCCTGCTTAGTGTGGCCGGTTTCCTGGCCTACGAGCACGGCATCTTTGCCGACCTTTCGGTCACCGGCAAGGGCATTCGCATCCGGTATCCGCCCGGCGTCAGCTCCCTGGCCGACGCCACGCTGCGCCTGCAAGGTTCACAGAACAATCTGCTGCTCGGCGGCGACGTCCTTATCACACGCTTCTCGGTCAGTCCCGACCTGGATATTGCCGCCCTGGCCGCGCAGGCCAACGCCGTCCAGACCATCGCTCCTCCGGATGCGCCCTCCAACCACATCCACCTCGACGTGCATGTGGTCTCTTCGCCGCAGTTGAACTTCCAGAATGCCTACGCTAAGCTGGCCGGCAATGTGGACCTGCGCCTGCGCGGCACCGTCGCCTCGCCCTCGCTGCTGGGCCGCGTCTCCATTACCGAGGGCAATGCTCTCATCGCCGGAACCCGCTACGAGCTCCAGCGCGGCGACATCTTCTTCTCGAACCCGGTCCGCATCGAGCCCTCTATCGACCTGAGCGCCACCGCGCGCGTCGAAGACTACGACATTACCCTTGGCTTGCACGGAACGCTCCAGAACCCGTCGGTTACCTGGCGCAGCGATCCCCCGCTGCCCGAGGCCGATGTCGTCGCCCTGCTGGCGCTGGGCCGCACTGAGAGCCAGCAGCGCCTCTACACTCAGCAGCAGGAGCAGGCCCTCGCCAACCCCACAACCGACGCCCTTCTCGGCGGCGCCCTCAACGCCACCGTCAGTAGCCGTGTGCAGAAGCTCTTCGGCGCCGGCAGCGTCAAGCTCGACCCCAACTACCTCGGCGCCCTGGGCAACTCCACCTCGCGCATCATCGTCGAGGAGCAGTTGAGCCGCTACGTCACCCTCACCTACGCCACCAACGTCAACACCACCAGCCAGCAGTTGATTCAGGCCGAAGTGGCCATCAACCGCCACGTCTCGCTACTCGTGGCCCGCGACGAGTCCGGCGTCTTCTCCATGGTAGTCAAGGCCACCCGCCGGTACAGGTGAGGGTCGGGGATGAGGAAAGCGCTGGCGCCCCACCCTCACCACCAGCCGTGGCGGATTTCCGCGGCCAAGGTGGGAGGCCGCCGCACGCAACCTTTCCCCGGAGCCTGTGTCTAACCTCCGGAAAGGCAACCCGGCCGGACGCTTCGGGCCTCTTCCGCCGCAGTGGCGAGATCTGGGCAACGACCGAACCCTGCCAGTTGCCACAAGAGTTTTCCCCATCCCAAGGAGGATTGAATCATGACCAGGAGAATGAGCAATACACCAGCAGCGCTGCTTGCGGCTGCCATCGCCGCAGTCCTTTTTTGTCTTACCCAGGCCTCTCTGGCCGCTCCCGCCGCCGCGCAGGCGGAAGAAGGCAGCCCCGCGGCCACTGCCGCCGCGGCTAGGCTCAATCACAAGCAATACCGCGACGTAAAAGTCGCAGTGGACAACGGCATCGCAACGCTCACCGGAACCGTGGAACTATTCGAGTACAAGGCCGACGCCGAGAAGAGCGTCCGCAAAGCCAAGGGCGTCAGCGCCGTCCGCAACCTGATCGAGGTCGCCGGTCCCAGCGTCCCGGACAGCGAACTACAGGCCAAGCTCAGTGAAAAGCTGACTTACGACCGCGTCGGCTACGGCAACACATTCAACGCCATTAGCCTCAGCGTCCAGAACGGCGTCGTTACCCTAGGCGGCCACGCCCGCACCGACGTGGACAAGGACTCCGCCCTGGCCCTGGTCAGCACCTATCCCGGCGTCAAGGATGTAGTCAGCGAGATCGAGGTCGATCCCACTTCCATCATGGACGACCAGATCCGATTCGCCGTGGCCCGCGCCGTCTACGGATACGGGGCTCTGAACAAGTACGCCATCGACCCCGCCAAGACCATCCGCATCTCGGTACAGAACGGCCACGTCGAGCTCTATGGCGTCGTCGACAGCCAGGGCGACAAGAACTTGGCCTTCATCCGCGCCAACGGCGTCCCCGGCGTCTTTAGCGTGAAGAACTACCTTCAAGTCGCCAATGAGCCCAGCGAAGGGCATAACTGACCCCCTCGCGGACGGGCGGTCCAGGCGGGCTCTGGACCGCCCATCCGCTAGAGGTTCTCTACTGGCAGTGGATGGTGAATCCCACCTTGCCCTCGACGGGATTTGGAGTTTCGATGAGGATCTTCACCCAACCGGTGTAACTGGCGAACTGCGGCGTATTCGCGCCCAGGCGCCACTTATCGTAAACCGGCACGGAGTGGTTGGCTTGCGGAATAAAAACGCTCTGAGCGTTGGTTGAATGGCCGCCATCGTTCCTGACAAAGTGGTACTGTACCGTGGTTGGTCCGGTGCTGACTAGACCCCACCCGAACTGCAGGTCAACCGGGCATGAGCCCGTGTATTGAAAGCCGCGAGCAAGTTCGCCGTTGGCCCGCAGCGACTCGCCACCGATGCGAACGGTCTGAGCTGCCAAGCTCAGCGATCCCAGGCACAAGAGCATCCCAAAAATGCTTGCAGTCTTGCCGATTTTCACTTTCTCCCCTTTCGTCCGGAATCCCTGTTCTCGTCTTCCGGCAGGAGCCAATATAGCGCAAGTCACCTTTGACTGTATCCATTTTCTTGCGCTGGCACTCCAGGGATTGCATCGGACCGAAAAGGCACTAGCCGGAGAGCAAAGGGAATCCGCCTCATCGCCTCCACTCCTCAAGTAGACTGATCCTTAGCAGCCCATGCCCGGCCTCTTGTCCAAGACGCGCACCACGCTGGAGATGATCAAGTGGGAGCACTCCATCTTCGCACTGCCGTTTGCGCTGGCGGCTACACTGCTCGCAGCGAACGGCCTGCCTGCCCTGCGCACCGTCGTCTGGATTCTCGTGGCCATGGTCGCCGCCCGCTCCGCGGCCATGGCATTCAACCGCTGGGCCGACGCCGATTTCGATGCGGCCAATCCGCGCACCCGGAGCCGCGCCATTCCCGCCGGCCTGCTGACGCGCCAGTTCGTACTCGGCTTCACAATTCTTTCCGCCCTGGTCTTCGTGCTGGCTTCCGCCCAACTTAACCGGCTCACGTTTTACCTCTCGCCGCTGGTGCTTGTTGTGCTGCTGGGCTACAGCTACCTGAAGCGCGTCACCCGCTGGTCGCACTTGGGGCTGGGGTTGGCCCTCGGCCTGGCGCCCACGGCGGCGTGGATCGCCGTTCGCGGCTCGCTCGACCCGCGCATTCTGGTCCTCACCGCGGCCGTCACCTTGTGGGCGGGCGGCTTCGACGTACTCTATGCCTGCCAGGACTGCGAGCACGACCGCGCCGCCGGCCTCCACAGCCTGCCCCAGGCCGTCGGCATCCCGGCCGCATTTTGGACCGCGCGCGCCATGCACTTGGCTATGCTGGTGCTGCTCGCCTGGTTCGGCGTACTGTTTCAATTTCGGACACTCGGCTGGCTGGGCATCGCCGCCGCTGCCCTCCTGCTGGCTTATGAGCATTCGCTGGTTTCGCCGGGCGACCTGCGCCGCCTCAACGCCGCTTTCTTCACCATGAACGGCGTCATCGCCACCGTCTTTCTAGCCTTTGTGGCAGCCGATCTCTGGCTGCGGAGTTGAATCCCATGTCGTCGCCAACATTCCCTGAGAAAACCCCGATCAATTTGTGGTACGGCGCCAGAAAGCAAGCCCCGCAAGGCGCTTCCACGGCGCCCGCCCCAAGCACATTGGCTACAGAACAAGGCGCGGGCATGAAGATTGCCATTCAGGGAGAACCCGGTTCTTTCAGTCACGAAGCGGCGATGAAGATGATCGCCGGGGCTTCCATCGCGCCCTATTCGCTCTCCGCCGACGTCTTTGCCGCGCTCGTCAACGGAACCGTCGAGGCCGCAGTCATTCCCATTGAGAACAGTTTGGCCGGCTCGGTCCTGGAGCACTTCGATCTGCTGCTGGCGCACGATGTTCGAGTCCAGCGCGAGACGCTTCTGCGCATCCGCCACAACCTCATTGCCATCTCGGGGACTTCGATCGGCGAGATCGACCGCGTCTTCTCGCATCCGGTGGCCCTGGCGCAATGCAGGCGGTTTCTGGCCCAGCATCCCAAGATGCGAGGCCTTCGCCTTCTACGATACCGCCGGAAGCGTCAAGCAACTGGTCGAATTGTGCGACCGCCATGCGGGAGCCATCGCCAGCGAGGCCGCGGCCCACTACTATGGCGCGCAGATCCTCCAGACGGACATCGAGGACAACCCGGAAAACTTTACCCGCTTCTTCCTGGTCCGCCGGAACCAGGACGCGGTTGCCGATCCCGAATCGAACAAGCTCAGCCTGGCCTTCTCGCTCGAGAACCGTCCCGGATCTCTCGTCGCCGCGCTCACTGAACTCTCCTCGATCGGCACCAACCTCACCAAGATCGAGTCCCGGCCCGTCCAGGGCAAGCCCTGGGAGTACATCTTCTACGTGGATTGCCAGTTGCGCTCCTTCGAGGAGCGAGCCCGCGCATTGGAGGCGCTGGCCCGCCACTGCGCGATGGTCAAGGAGTTGGGATGCTACCCCGAGGCGCGCCAATAGAGGCGCACCAGCGATAAGACCTCGATTTGAGTGGGTTCGGTGCGAGATTCAGCAAGAAGGGACGGGCCGCTGCCCGTCCCTTCTTGCTATTAAGCTGGTCGCCGCTGAATGGGCAACCTCAAAAGTGATAGGCCACTCCGATAACGGGCGTGTAGATGTTGTACCACTTGTTGGTGTCGAACTTGTAGCCGCCAGGGTTGCCAAAATTGGGCACCTTGGTGACAAAGCCGCGATACTCCGCGCGTATGTCGAAACTGGGGCTGATCTCGTAGGCAATTCCGGCCCCGTACATGCCGCCGGGACTGGTCTGCTGCTTGGCGCCCAAGACTGTAGTGCCGCTGTTGACGATGGGCAGGAAGATAAAGGCGCCGGGCCCGGCTTCGACAAACGGGTTGAACTTGCGGTAGTTGAAGCTGCGCACATAGGCTGCGGAGATCTCCTGAGTGCGGGTCAGAATGGTGATGCCGAGCGGTCCCAGATTGGGTTCGGCAAAGTTGATCTTATTCTGGTAGGTAATCCCGTAGTTGGCCTCGACGGCGCTCGAGGGAGTAAGCATGAAGCGGTAGCTGGCCAACGCGCCATAGGCCGTGGTGGAGTGAACCTGAACATCTGTGGACGAGGCAACGAACGGCTCGATCAGCGCATTTCCGCTGATGCTGACGTCCTGGCGGCTTTCCTGAGCGCGGCCCGCGGCCACGCACACGGCCAGCAGGAATGCAATTAAGGCGATCTTCTTCATTCGGTCCTGAACCTCACGACTGCGCAACCATCCGGCTGGCAACGAGCTTGTCGATTCCGGCGCGCCGGTTCGAGCCGGGAGCCGCTCTCAGAATTGTAAATGGCCGGAGCGGTCCGTGGCAGAAAGCACTGTTTCCGGATCTTCTGAGCCTATAGACGCATCTGGAGCCAAAGCAGCACCAGTTACTGCGCAAACCGGGGACGATAGTTCTCCAACTGGGGCGGGGTTGAAGGGAACATCCGGCTTGCCGTCTCAGCCCATCGGCTCCACGTGGTAGTAGAAAGGCGGTCCCTTCTCCTTGGCCAGCGTCCGCACCGTGCGCAGAAAGGCTTTTGCGGCATAGGAGAGCGAAGCCTGCCGCCGATGCGCCAGGCGCAGGACCCGCTTGAACTCCAGTTCGTCCACGGCCACGCGCACCAGTTGGCCGGTCTCCAGTTCACGGGCCACCGTCAGATGCGGAACCAGCGCCACCCCGTTGCCCATGGCCACGAAACGCTTGATGGCCTCGATGGTGGGCAGCTCGATGCCCATATTCAACGGCGTCCGGTAGCGCTGAAACGCCTCAATCACCTTCTGCCGCAGCGGCGAGGCCACATTATGGGCGATAAAGACCTGCTCGCCCAGGTCGCCGATCGAAACCCGCTCCGAAGCCGCCAGCGGATGATTCGGGCTCACAATGAACGCCAGGCTGTCTCCATACACCGCGATGGTGCGGAATTGTGCCGGATCGGGCCGGAACGAGATCATTCCCAGCTCGAAGGTGCGCAAGTTCAGCTCGTCGGGAATGCGAGAGGCCAGCATCCGGTGCACGGTCACGCTCACCTGCGGAAACGCCCGCCGGAAGCGGTCAATGACCGTCAGAAGAAACATGCAGGTGTACTCGTTGGCCGCCAGCTGCAGCCGTCCCCGCTCCAGGTTCTTCAGCTCGTCCAGCGCGCTCGTCGCCTCGCGGCGCAGGGCCATCAGCCGCAGCGCGTAGTCGCGCAGCAGCGTGCCGGCCGCGGTCAGAGAGCCGTCGCGCGCCGCCCGGTCGAAGAGCGTCTCGCCCACCGCCGCCTCCAGCTTGCGGATCACCTGGCTTACAGCCGGCTGCGTCCTGTGCAGCCGCACCGCCGCCCGCGAGAAGCTCCGTTCCTCGGCCACCGCCAAAAACGTTTCCAGTTGATTCAGTTCCATCGAGCCTCCGAAAAACAGTTGTCAGTCGACAGTGAACAGTGGTCAGTCCTAAGTTGTCAGCCTTCGGCAATCAGCGGGGCGCCCCAGATATGGCCCGTAGAGGCGGAAGGCCGGGGAATTACCGGATGCGAGTGGTGCGCCACAGACCTCCTGACCACTGAAAACTGACAACTCGATTATAAGAAGAACTAATCACTAACCCAATAATAATAACTTTGCCTTATACAAGCCCGATGCGAGACAATGAATGGGTAGACAAGGTCTCTCCCGGCAGGCAAGGAATGATTTCAGACCACGTAGCCTTCTTCGACACCACACTGCGCGACGGCGAGCAGTCCCCCGGCTGTAGCATGACCACGCAGGAAAAGCTCACCATGGCCCATGCCCTGGAAGATCTGGGCGTGGACATCATCGAGGCCGGATTCGCCATGGCCTCGGAGGGCGACTTCGCGGCCATCGCCACCATTACGCAGGCCATTCGCAAGCCGCGCATCGCGTCGCTGGCCCGCGCCAAGACCGAAGACATCGAGATGGCCGCGCGCGCGCTGCAATTCGCCGACCGCGCCCGCATCCACATCTTCCTGGCGTCGAGCGATCTGCATCTCGAATACAAGCTCAAGATCGGCCGCCAGGAGGCGCTGGACCTGACGGGCGAGTCCATCCGTCTGGCGCTCAAGCACGCCGACGATGTGGAGTTCTCACCCGAAGACGCCACCCGCTCCGATCGCGATTTTCTGGTTGAGATGGTGCGCGTAGCCGTCGAGGCCGGCGCCACCACCATCAACATGCCAGACACTGTCGGCTATACGACCCCCGAAGAGTACGCGCAGATGTTCCGCGAGGTCCGCCAGCGAGTCCCGGCCATCGACGAGCATGGCATCGTCCTCTCTTCGCACTGCCACGACGACCTGGGCCTGGCCGTGGCCAACTCGCTCGCGGCCATCCAGGCCGGCGCGCGCCAGGTGGAGTGTACCATTAACGGCATCGGCGAACGCGCCGGCAATGCCGCGCTCGAAGAGATTGCAGCCGCCCTCTACGTGCGCGGCGACCACTTCGGCGTCTCGACCAGCATCAAACTGGAAAACCTTTATCCGACCAGCCAGGTTCTGGGCCAGCTCATCACCTTCCGCCCCTCGCCCAATAAGGCCATCGTCGGCGACAACGCATTCGCGCACGAGTCCGGCATCCATCAGCACGGCATGCTGGCCAACCCTCTCTGCTACGAGATCATGACACCCACGCTGGTGGGCGTGGCCAAGAACCATCTGGTGCTCGGCAAGCATTCGGGCCGCGCCGCGCTGAGAAACAGACTGGAGCAGCTTGGCTTCACGCTGACGCGCGACGAGCTGCAGCACACGTACTACCGTTTCGTCGCCCTCGCCGACCGCAAGAAGAACATCTACGACCAGGATCTGATTGGCGTGGTGCCCGATCACGTCCGCGAAAAGCGCCGCGAACCGGTCTCCGAACTCGATTGAGTTTCACCCCGCTGCGCGCTTGTTTGCGCACAGTCCAAGGCCCCAAGAATTTGGTAGCGGGGCACGACTTGAGTCGTGCCGCAAATGTAGAATTAACGCTGGCTTTGGCCCCTGGAGCGGTCAAAGCCGCAAACTGATCACTGACAACTGATAACTGACCACTAAGGAGAGCAAGAATGAAGTTGAAAGTATCTGGTTACCCCCGGCGACGGCATTGGCCCCGAAATCACCAGCAGAAGCCATGGGGGTATTGCAAGAGGTTGCGGCAGGCCGGCGGTCACACGCTGGAGCTGAATTACAAGCGCATTGGCGGCGTGGCCATCGAGCAGGATGGAACGCCTCTGCCTGCTGACACCGTTGCCGCCGCACTCGACTCCGAAGCCGTCTTTTTAGGCGCGGTGGGCGACGACAAGTTCAATTCACTTCCTCCAAGCCAGCGCCCCGAGGCCGGTCTGCTCGGACTGCGCGCGCACCTGGGCGGCTTCGCCAACCTGCGCCCCGTCTTTGCCTTCAAGGAGCTGACGGTCAACAGCCCGCTTGCGGCCGGAGATCATCGACGGCACCGACATCATGTTTGTCCGCGAACTGCTCGGCGGCCTCTACTACGGCAAGCCCCGCGGCTGGGACAAGGAAAAGGGCGTAGCCTTCAACACCATGATCTACACGCGCGACGAAGTGGCGCGCGTGGCCCGCATGTCCTTCCAGTTGGCGCAGAAGCGCCGCAAGACTGGTTACCAGCGTGGACAAGGCCAATGTGCTCGAAGTCTCGCAGCTCTGGCGCGACACGGTGATCGAGGTGGCCAAGGAGTTTCCCGATGTCGACGCTGGAGCACCAGTTCGTCGACGCCATGTCGATGCACCTGATGAAGCGTCCGCGCGACTTCGACGTGGTGGTCACGGAGAACACGTTCGGCGACATTCTCACCGACGAGGCTTCCGTGATTACCGGCTCGCTGGGCATGCTGCCCTCGGGGACCGTCGGCGGCAAGATCAATTTGTATGAGCCGGCGCACGGCTCCGCGCCCAAGCACGCCAACAAGAACATCGCCAATCCGCTGGCCACCATCCTGACCGGCGCCATGCTTCTGCGCCACTCCTTCGGGCTGGAAGCGGAGGCCGACGCGATTGTCAAGGCTGTCCGCAAGGTGCTGGAAGCAGGGCTTCCGCACGCAGGACCTGGCGCGCACCAACCCCGAGGGATTGACCGTGCTCGGAACACGCGAGATGGGCGCGAAGGTGCGGGAGACGGTGAAAGCAGCTTCTAGCTGTTAGCTCGTTAGCTTTTAGCTGTTTGTTGCCGCTGGATGCTGAATTGGCAAACGGAAGCGGTATTGACGGCAAGGAAGTGCATACCCTGTTAGGAGCAAGTAAGAGCTGAGCAGCTAGTAGCTAGAAGCTAGCGGCTAAAG
This sequence comes from uncultured Acidobacteriaceae bacterium, assembly GCA_963799145.1. Taxonomy (GTDB): domain Bacteria; phylum Acidobacteriota; class Terriglobia; order Terriglobales; family Acidobacteriaceae; genus Telmatobacter. The sequence continues at coordinate 13,154 of CAWCWQ010000240.1, forward strand.
GAGTTTAATGAGCACCGAACCGAAGACATTATTCGAGAAGGTCTGGCAGCAGCACGTGGTGGTCGAGCCGCAAGGGCGAGCCGACCCTGCTCTACATCGACCTGCAACTGCTGCACGAGGTCACCTCGCCGCAGGCCTTCGAGGGTCTGCGCCTGGCCGGCCGCAAGGTGCGCCGCCCCGACCGCAGCATCGCGACCGTCGATCACAACGTGCCGACAACCATCGAGGGCCGGCTCAATATCGTGGACCAGATCGCCGCCAAGCAGATCGCCACGCTGCGCCAGAACTGCGCGGAGTTCGGCATCGAGCTATACGACGTGGATTCGCGCGACCAGGGCATCGTTCACGTCATCGGCCCCGAACTGGGCATCACCAAGCCGGGCATGACCATCGTCTGCGGCGACTCGCACACCAGCACGCACGGAGCATTTGGCGCACTGGCTTTCGGCATCGGCACCAGCGAAGTGGAGCACGTGCTGGCCACGCAAACGCTGCCGCAATCCAAGCCCAAGACCTTTCGCATTGCCGTCGAGGGCGAGCTGCCGCGCGGCGTCACGGCGAAGGACATCATCCTGGCCATCATCGGGCAGATCGGCACCGACGGCGCAACCGGCTGCGTCATCGAATACGCGGGCTCCGCCATCCGCGCGCTCTCGATGGAAGGCCGCATGACGGTCTGCAACATGAGCATCGAGGCCGGCGCGCGCGCGGGCATGATCGCTCCCGACGCAACCACCTTCGCTTACCTCAAAGGCCGCCGCTTCAGCCCCAAAGGCGCCGCGTGGGACGAGGCCGTCGCCGAGTGGAGCAAGCTGCCCACCGATCCCGGCGCAAAGTTCGATCGCGAACTCGTGATCGACGCCGCCACGCTCGTGCCCTACGTCAGTTGGGGCACAAGCCCCGGCATGGTCGCGCCCATCACTTCGTCGGTGCCCGATCCCGCCGCCGCGCCCAGCGATCAGGAGCGCAACGGCCTGGAGCGCGCGCTCGAATACATGGGCCTCAAGGCCGGCACGCCGCTTGCACGAGGTTTCCATCGACCGCGTCTTCATCGGCTCCTGCACCAATGGACGCATCGAAGATCTGCGCGCCGCGGCCCGCATCGCAGCGGGCTACAAGGTCTCAACGCACGTGAGCGCCATGGTCGTTCCCGGCTCGCAGGCCGTGAAGGCGCAGGCCGAAGCCGAAGGCCTGGACAGCATCTTTCGCGAGGCCGGATTCGAATGGCGCGAGCCCGGCTGCTCCATGTGCCTGGGCATGAATCCCGACATTCTTTCACCCGGCGAGCGTTGCGCCTCCACTAGCAATCGCAACTTCGAGGGCCGCCAGGGCCGCGGCGGACGCACTCATCTGGTCTCGCCCGAGATGGCCGCCGCCGCCGCCATTGCCGGCCACTTCGTAGACATTCGCAACTGGGCAGTACGGGAGCCCGCGCTGCAAGGAGGGAAGGCCTGATGCAACCCTTTCGCACACTCACCGCGCTGGCCGCGCCTCTGGATCGCGCCAACGTCGATACCGACCAGATCATTCCGAAGCAGTTTTTGAAGCGCATCGAGCGCACCGGCTACGGCGACTTTCTCTTCTTCGACTGGCGGCGCACCGCGGCTGGCGATCCCGACCCGTCGTTCGTTTTGAACGATCCGCGTTACAAGGGCGCGCAAATCCTTATCGCCGGCAAGAACTTCGCCTGCGGATCGAGCCGCGAGCACGCCGCATGGGCGCTCTCGGACTTCGGCTTCCGCGCCGTCATCGCGCCCACCTTCGCCGACATCTTCTTCTCGAATGCCGGCAAGAACGGCATCGTGCTGGTTCGCCTGAGCGAGGAGCAGGTGGCCGAACTGCTCAACAATGCAAAGACGATTCCCAACTATCAACTGACTGTTTCGCTTGAAGCGCAGACCGTCACTGACAATCGGGGCTTTAGCGCAACCTTCGAGGTGGACCCGTTCCGCAGGTTCTGCCTGCTCGAAGGTCTCGACGACATCGGACTCACCCTGCGCCATCAAGCGGCGCTCGGCGCATTTGAAACACAACACGACCAGGCCGGCTGGCTGAAAGCGAAAAGCAGCTATTAGCTTTTAGCTCTTAGCCTCTAGCTAATCGCCGGGAGTTAAGGCCGCGATGTTTGTTTGCCGCACTCCTCAACGAAGATCAAGGATTGAATTGCGAAATGACAAGCTAATAGCTGACAGCTAACAGCTAATAGCTAAAAGCTAACAGCTAATAGCTCACAAAGGAGTCAACCATGGGAAGCAACGCAACCACGCAAGCATCGAACGCCCACCTGACCACCCCCACCCGACTGACCGGCGCGGAGATTCTCTGGGCCACGCTGGTCGGCGAGGGCGTCACCGACGTCTTCGGCTACCCCGGCGGGGCCATCCTGCCCGTCTACGACGCGCTGCGCAAGTTTCCCATTCACCACACGCTGGTGCGCCACGAGCAGGGCGCGGCGCACATGGCCGACGGCTACTCGCGCGCCTCGGGCAAGGTGGGCGTGGCCATGGCCACCAGCGGACCCGGCGCCACCAACCTGGTCACCGGCATCGCCACCGCCATGCTGGACTCCATTCCCATCGTCTGCATCACCGGCAACGTCTCCAGCAAGGTTCTCGGCACCGACGCCTTTCAGGAGGTGGACATCACCGGCATCACCCTGCCCGTGACCAAGCACAACTTCCTCATCAGCCGCGCCGAGGATATCGCGCCCGCCGTGCGCTCCGCCTTCCAGATCGCCAAATCCGCGCGCCCCGGCCCGGTGCTCATCGACATCACCAAGGACGCGCAGCAGGCCACGGCCCTGTTCGACTTCGAGGCCGCCAAGCCGCGCCCCCATCGCATCCATCCCATGCGCAAGTTCGAGGACTCCGGCCTCGCGCGCGCGGCCGAACTTATCCGTTCCGCCAAGCGCCCCGTCATTCTGGCCGGCCACGGCATCATCGAATCCGGCGCCATGGAGCAGGTGCGCGCCCTGGCCGAGCGCGCCGAGATTCCCGTCGCCCTAACGCTTCTGGGCCTGGGCGCATTTCCCGCTTCGCACTCGCTCAACCTGGGCATGATGGGCATGCACGGCGAGGCCTGGGTCAACCATGCCATCCAGGAGGCCGACCTGCTGATCGCCTGCGGGATGAGGTTCGACGACCGCGTCACCGGCACAACGGCCACCTACGCCACCAAGGCAAAGAAGATTCACATCGAGGTAGACCCGGCGGAGATCAACAAAAACATCAAGGTGGATGTGGCGCTGATCGGCGATCTCGGCGAGGTGCTGGAGCAGTTGCTGCCTCGCATCTCCGGCCGCGACAGCCAGGCCTGGCTCAAGACCATCGACAGCATCAAGGGCGACGCCGCCGTGCGCGACATCAAGAACCTGCCCGACCTCGGCCACCTCTATGCGGCACACGTTATCCACGACATCTGGCGCATCACCGGCGGCAACGCCATCGTGGTCACCGACGTCGGCCAGCACCAGATGTGGGAGGCGCAGTACTACCACCACGAGCGGCCGCGCACGCTCATCACCTCCGGCGGCCTGGGGACGATGGGCTTCGCGCTGCCCGCGGCCATCGGCGCAAAGACCGCCTGCCCGGATAAAGAGGTCTGGGTTATTGCCGGCGACGGCGGCTTCCAGATGACCGCGGCCGAACTGGCCACCATCGTCCAGGAAGAACTGAAGATCAACATCGCCGTCATCAACAACGGCTATCTGGGCATGGTGCGCCAGTGGCAGGAGTTCTTCTACGAGCGCAACTACCAGTCCACGCCGATGGTCAGCCCGGACTTCGTCAAGCTGGCCGGCGCCCACGGCATCCAGGGCCTCACCGTCAGCACCCGCGCCGAAGTGGCCGGGGCCGTCGATGCCGCCCGCTCCGCGCCCGGCCCATTTCTGATCAACTTCAAGGTCGAGAAAGAAGACTCGGTCTACCCCATGGTTTCCACCGGCTCCGCATTGCACGAGATGATCCGCAGGCCCGGCAAGGACGCGCTGGTTGAGTCGCCGGACGAAAAATAAGAGATCAGAGATCAGGGATCAGGGATCAGGGGTCAGGGGTCAGAGATCAGGGGTCAGAGATCAGTTGATCTCTTCGCAGCCAGGAGCTGGAAAGTATGTCGAATTCGTTCCGAGATCTGACGGTTTGGCAGAGGGCGATGCAATTGACCGTTGCAATCTATCGCTTGACGAAGGAGTTTCCGCGTGAAGAAATTTACGGACTTACAGGTCAGATTAGGCGTGCGGCAGTCTCTGTACCCAGCAACATTGCTGAAGGAGATGGAAGGTTGAACACGGGCGAATACCGGCAGTTCCTGGGTGTCGCCCGCGCTTCGAATTTCGAATTGCAAACGCAACTGGAAATTGCTCGCGCACTTGAGTTTGGGAACGCCAAGTTGCTCGATGAAGCAGAGAGTTTGTCGCACGAAGTAGGAAAGATGCTCTTTGCAATCCTTGAATCGACCGCCAAAAAGGCGAAGGCCAACTGATCTCTGATCTCTGATCTCTGAAAGGCACTTATGCTGCACACATTCGTCGCATACGTTGAAGACCTGCCGGGAGTGCTGACGCGCGTCGCGTCTCTCTTCCGCCGCCTCAACATCAATATCAACTCGCTTACCGTGGGCCGCAGCGAGCGCCAGGGCCTCTCGCGCCTGACGCTGGTCTGCGAGTCCTCGGCCGAGGCCGGCCATCGCATCCAGGCCAGCTTGTTCAAGCTGGAGAACGTTGTCGATGTGGACGACATTGCCCAGGCTCCGGCCGTCACCCGCGAGCTGGCGCTCATCAAGGTGGCCGCCACTCCGCAAACACGTTCCCGTATCTTCGAGCTGGCTGAGGTCTTCCGCGCCCGCATCGTCGATCTGGCGCCGGAGTCGCTGATGATCGAAATCACCGGCGTAGAGAGCAAGATCGAAGGCCTCATCGAGATACTGCGCGAAGATGAAGGCCGTATTCTGGAGATATGCCGCAGCGGCAAGATGACCATGCGCCGCGGCCATCACGTCTCAAGCGTTGTCAAAGCCATGGGCGCCGGCGCGGAGGACGCCGAGAAGGAAGCCGAGCGCGTGGAACACTTTGAAGACATCGCTGCCAGCGAGCCGGAATAATCTCGCTCGGACTCCGCCGCACGAGCCGAACAAACTGAATAATCCGATTCAAATCAATCAACCCCGAAAGCAAAGGAAGAACCGAGAAAAACATGGCCAAGACTTTTTACGATCACGATGCCGACCTCTCTCTCATCCAAGCCAAGAAGGTAGCCATCATCGGCTACGGCTCGCAAGGGCACGCTCATGCCCTCAATCTCAAGGACTCCGGCGTTCAGGTCAAGATTGGCCTGCCCGCCTCTGAAGCGGATTCCGTCGCCAAGGCGCAGAAGGCAGGCTTCGAAGTGATTCCTGCGGCGGAAGCGACGAAGTGGGCCGATGTGATCATGATCCTCGCGCCCGACCAGATTCAAGCCCAGATTTATGCCGCGGATATTGAGCCAAACCTCACGGCGGGCAAGCTGCTGATGTTCGCGCACGGCTTCAATATCCATTTCAAGACCATCGTCCCGGAGGCGGGTATCGACGTGGGTATGGCCGCGCCCAAGGCGCCCGGCCATCGCGTTCGCGAGGTCTTCATCGAAGGCGGCGGCGTCCCCGGCCTCATCGCCGTCCACCAGGACGCCACCGGCAACGCCCACGCGCTCGTTCTCAGCTACCTCAAGGGAATCGGCTGCACCCGCGCCGGAGTGCTCGAGACCACCTTCAAGGAGGAGACCGAGACCGACCTCTTCGGCGAGCAGGCCGTGCTCTGCGGCGGCATCAGCGCCCTCATCAAGGCCGGCTTCGAGACGCTGGTCGAGGCCGGCTATCAGCCCGAGAGCGCCTACTTCGAGTGCATGCACGAGCTCAAGCTGATCGTGGACCTGATCTATCGCGGCGGCTTGGCCTACATGCGCTACTCCATCTCCGACACTGCCGAGTTTGGCGACTACGTCAGCGGTCCGCGCGTCATCAACGAAGAGAGCCGCAAGGCCATGCGGGCCATTCTCAAGGAGATTCAGGACGGCAGCTTCGCCAAGCGCTTCCTCACCGACCTGAACACGGGCAAAAAGGAATTTACGGCCTTCCGCGAAGCCGAAGCCAAGCACCCGGTTGAGATCATCGGCAAGGAACTCCGCGCCGCCATGCCCTTCCTCGACCCCATCACCGTGGAAGAGATATCCAAAAGCCGGTAGACAAAACGGCCTCCAGCTACTAGCTCCGAGCTTCTCGCTGGAGGCCGCGCACTTCAGGTTCCCGATAGATATTATCCAGATAGTCTGTCATCCTGAGCGAAGCGCAGCGTAGTCGAAGGACCTGCGGCTGCTTTTCGGAGATGTAGTCGAGCGATCGCTTTCCTCATTGTTGTATCTTCAGTTCCTTTTCTCGTTTCGGATAACGCTGCAATGGACCGAGGCGCAGATCGAGTTCCTGTCCTCTTCTCTAAAGGTCCATCAATCTATCGCCGGCAAAAGCTGGAGCTATTCTCCCATCAACATGGCTCCAGCGCTCATCAATCGCCCCCCTGAGAATTTCGCGTGGCAGCGGAGTCGCCGAGTGGGGATTGTCGAAAACAATTGTCCGTAACACAGTTTCTTCATCGGAGAGTATTGATTTACGTCTTTCAAGTCGTTCCTCCCATGAAAACGAACGACCTTGTTGGAGTTTGGAGCGGGAACGCCTTGGCTGGACGGACCCGCATCGGGGAGGTGCCGCAGGCCGGATAGTCATTGCGGATTTGCAGATTAATTCCCGCTCCCTGCTAGCGTGGAATTGGCAAGAGTGCGGCCTGGGCCGTCCAGGCTCGCCGAAGGGAGACGTCCGATGAAGATGAGCGCGGCTGGGCTGGACTTGTTGAAGCGGTCGGAAGGCTATCGCAGCCATACCTATCTGGACGCGGCCGGAATCGCGACCATCGGCTATGGCCACCGGCTGCTGCCCCATGAGTCTTTCCCCAGCGGCATCGCAGAAGGGGAGGCCGAAGAGATTCTCTTGAGCGACCTGCGCGGCGCGGAGCAAGCAGTCGGGCGCCTGGTGCGGGTGGCGCTGACGCAGGGTCAGTTCGACGCGCTGACCGACCTTTGCTTCAACCTGGGCGCGGGCAAGCTGGCCTCATCCACGCTGCTCAAGAAGTTGAATGCCGGCCAGTATGACGCCGCCCGCCAGCAGTTGCTGCGCTGGGACCACGTGGGATCGCAGGAAAACGTGGGTCTGAAGGTTCGCCGCGAGGCCGAGTTCCATCTTTGGGGCAGCGGCGTGCAGAGGCGCGCGGCGGCCTGACGGCGAAGACTCAGGAGGTTTCCGGGGCCATCTCCAGCACTTCGAGCCGCTCGTCCCGCTTGAGGTAGCCCTTGCGCCGAAACCAGTCTTCCATGGCCGGCTGCAGCCGGTCGAGAGGGACGCGGCTGCCAGCTTCGAGCAGTCCGTCGGCAACGGGCAGCGTATCGTCGAAGACCGCATCGTTGGTGAAGTTGCGCATGGCGAAGTTGTCGATCCAGCCGATGGGGCACGAGTGCGCCTCGCCAGCAGAGTCGATTCGCTGAACGGAGAGGCGGCGGATGAACATGAATCCACTTTAATGGATTTGCAGCCGCGGTCGATCGGTGCGCGCTCGTGGGACTATGCTCACGGCTTCCCTTCCACCACGACCTTCGTATCCTTGCCCTGCTGGGTCTCCACGCGGAAGCGCTTGTAATCGTAGTCGCGCTCGGTGACGCGCTCGTGAACGCCCTTGACCAGCAAAATGCGGGCCTGGATGGTTCCCTCGCCGCCGGTGGGAAGCCACGCCTCGCCGTTCACCAGCTCCTGATCGAAGCGAAAGCTGGAGCCTCTCTGGACGCTGACCGCCAGACCGCCGGCAATATGAAAGTTGTCGCTGAAGCTCACATCGAGGTGGGCGACCTCGCGATCCGATTCATCGATCCAAACCGTGCCCTGCAGCTTCTTGGCAAGATCTTCGGAGATGCCGTGGGCCTTCAAGTCCTTACGGCCCGCAAAGTCGAAGACGATGGTGGGCCGGCCGCGATAGCTTTGGCGGCGGGGGTTGCGAATGTCGGCCGACTCCAGAATGTGGCTCAGGCTGATCTGCTGCCCTTCCTTGGGCGGCTCCTGATCCGGTTTCTCCGCCTTCTCCACCCATTTGGTCACGCGTTCGGTCTCCCTCTGCTGCCCCTTGTCGTCGAGGGGCTTGCCGTCCTTCTTCACCAGGCGTCCGATCTGGTGGCCATTCACGAAGAACTCCTCAGCTTCCCCGCTCTCGGTCTTGGTCACCCGGCCGCCGGCATCCAGATATTCGGTGGTTTGCAGGGATGTGAAGGTATAGTCTTCGCGCGCTTTTTCGAGTTGCTTCTGGTGCTCACGCACCTCGCGAAGCAGCTGGGGAATATCGGGCAGCGCTTGTCCATTCTGCCCAGCCAATCCGGCTTGACCAACTTGCCTGGTGGTCTGCTGAGCCGGAGCCAAGTGCGCCGGCGCCAGAAACAGCATGATGCCGGCCAGCAGAAGAATGCGATCGAGAACAATCAAGACAAATCCTTGGGATTGAGAATGCTTCTTTTTGGACGCGAAGGAGTGGATATTGTCTCGAAGGCCCAGGTGAATCGGCCCAGTCGCTGTTTTCCTCAACCATCCTACAACGAAAGTTGTAGGATGATGGCATCCAAGCTCTCAGTACCCGTCCACTAGCGGCGGGGCTGCAACACACGGAAAGGAGTGTGCCCCCATGTTCGGACTGCTGACTCAATGGCTTTTGTCTGCTATCGCCCTGCTGCTAGTTTCCAAACTCGTCCCGGGCTTCTACGTCTGGGGATTCATGCCGGCAATGATCGCGGCGCTGGTGATCGGCCTGCTGAATGCGACCCTTGGCCTCTTCCTGAAGATCATCACCTTCCCCCTCGCGATTCTCAGCTTCGGAGTGTTTCTCCTGGTCGTCAACGCCCTCATGATCCTGCTGGCGTCGAAGCTGGTGAGCGGCTTCCAGGTGCAGGGGTTTGTCCCCGCGTTCTGGGGCGGGGTGGTGTTGGCCCTGCTGAGCCTGGTGATCCAGGCGGCTACCAAGCAATCCTGAACCTCGCCGCCGGCAGCGCGCTCTACCTTGCCGGCTGAGCGGCGGCATGCATCCTGGTTTCGCTGGCGGTGGAGGCGCTTCGGCGCAACGGCTTCCGCACATCCTTCCCAACCTGCGCAGTACTCTTGCCAGGAGTCTGGCTCTCCGCAGGTTGAGCCGCCGGATGCGCCACCACCGGCCCATTGAGGGTCTGCGGCGTGCGCATGGCTCCCGCGCTCGCGAAGCCGCCTTGCGCGGGCCCACGCGGCGCCAACACAATCACCCTCGCCGGCTGAGGCCGCTGAACCCGCGAATAAACTCCCCATCCGCCGCCGACAACGACAGAGACGATCACCGCTGCTGCCGCCGAGCGCATCCAGGCGCTTTGTGGAGTGAGCGCTGCCGGCCAGGCCAGAATGCGGCCCCTGCGCGGTGCGGCAGCCAGCCCCGCGCGAACCCGCTCTTCCAGGCCCTCCGGCGGGGGAAGGCTGGCGATCAGCCGCAGTGTGGTTTCCGCCGATACCACTTCGCTACTGGAGGCCGTATCCTTCGGCAAACCCCGTCCACTCGGATCGTTCATCGCAAACTCCTTCCGCGCAAACTTCTCGTGTGCTGGAGCAGATCGGCCATCAGATTGCGCGCCCTGAACAGCCGCGAGCGCACGCTAGACTCGCTGATCTCCAGCACCGAGGCAATCTCTACGCTGTCGAGATCTTCGAAGGCGGAAAGCATCAGCACCTCGCGCTCCTTGGCGGGCAGCCGGTCCACACAGGCCAGCACGTGCGCGTGGTGCTGGGCCGCCGAGGCGATCTCCTCCGCGCTCAATCCATCTGACGGCAGCACCCGCGCCAGTTCCGCCACGTCGTCCGTCTCCGGCCTGGTCTTCGAGCGGCGCTTGCGGTCCAGCACGATATTCCACACAATGCGGATCAGCCACACGCGCCGGTCCCGCACTTCATCGAGCGTCTGGCGATGGCGCAGTACCCGCAGAAACGCCTCCTGCACGGCGTCTTCGGCATCGGCGGGATTGCGCAGCACCGAGAAGGCCACGCGGTAGAGCGTCGCGGCATACTGGCCGACCAGCGCCGCGAGCGTCTCCTCTTCCGCCATCCGGCGAAGTTCCTCCTGCAGAGAGCTATCTGGAATTTCCATCCAACCTGAGAATACTGCCTGGCCAGCGCTCATAGTTGACCAGACGCAGCCGGGCTTGAGAATGCTCAACCACGGGCGGCCAGTCCGCTGCATCGGCGCAAAACAAAACTCGCGAAGCCACAGGCCCCGCGAGTCTCGATTCCATGCCGCCAAACCCTATAGCTTTCCGGCCAGCTTTTGCGCGGCAATCTGGCCGGCGGCGCCATCCTTGTCGGCGTCCTTCACCTTGGCCCACAGCGCGCGCGCCTGTTCCTGCTTGCCGGTTGCAGCGTAAATATCGGCCAGGTTGAGCTGCGCCATGTTGGCTGAAACCGTCTCCGAGGGCTTCAAGGCCAGCTCGTTGTAAAGTACGATGGCCTGCGCATCCCGTCCTGTCTGGTGATAGAGCCCGGCCAGGGCCAGCTTGCCCAGGTTGGAGAGGTTGCGGTCCCACGCCCCGGCAACCTGCTTCAGCTCCGCCTCAGCCGCGGCGTTCTGCCCCAGTTCCCGGTCGGTGACCGCCGCAAAGTAGCGGGCCTTGGCGCCTTCGGGCAGCCAGCTGTACTTGGCGGCCACCGCCGCAAACTGGTCATGAGCGGCCTTCGATCGTTCGGTCGCGGTCGCGTAGACGCCTGCCTCAGCAGCCGCGCCGGGCATCGCCAACGGCTCATCGTAGGTATCCAAAGCCGCGGCGAGAGCAGTGTCTGCGGCGGCCGTGCGCAGGTTCCAAAATACCAGCCCGGCGACGCATACAACAACAACGGCAACAACGCTGACCACCCAGCGGATCACGCCGGAACGGTGACCGCTGATCCAATCGAAGCTGCTGGCAGTGGCCTTGGCAAAGCTGTCTTGCTTGAGGGCGTGACGGGTTCTAGTATCCACAGTCTTATTCTTATCCTTCTTGCTCTGGCTTGCGGGCAGGCGCGCCGGTAGAGGCGCCGCCGCCGCAACCCTATCAGTCTATCAGCGCGCGAAGACGAGCGTCTACCGGGCAGCGGCCTGAGCAGGGCAGTGCATGGACCGCGCTTCCGGCTATTGCCGGGTTTCGCGAGTGGGTGATTGATTTCGGGGCCGGGGCTCATGCGGCCCTTTTTCACTATGACTGCAAGCAGGTTGTGATTCTCGCAATCCGGCATGGACGAGAGGCGAGGCACTGAAGGGCATTTTGGGCGTCCCGGTCCTCACCTCGTACTTCTGTCTCAGGAAGGGTCCTTTACGAACTCGTACCACCCTATCGCGCCGTCCAAAAAGGTTCCTTGATGAGACTGTCGCGCACTCCCGATGCGGTGATTAGGGGGAAGGATTGACATCAACTTCGCATCTATGCAATCATTGCATTCGATATGATAGAGGTGAGATCATGCCAGGCTTAACCGTCCGTAAACTCTCCGAAGAAGCCCACCGGGCCTTGCGTATGCGCGCCGCCCGGCATGGCCGCTCCACCGAAGCCGAAGTCCGCTTCATTCTTGAAGAAGCTGTCAGGCCTGCCAGCCGCCTCAAGATCGGGTCCGAGATTCACCGTATCGCCTGCGAGATCGGGGGCATGGATGAATTGAGAGTCTCTCGTCAGCGGAGTGAAATTCAGGGAGCGGATTTGGCGTGATTGTCCTCGATACCAATGTCATCTCCGAGCCGCTCAAATCCATGCCAGAACCTAAAGTCATGGCATGGCTGGACGATCAGGCCGATGAAACTCTCTTCATCACCGCCATCAGCCGCGCCGAACTCCGATTTGGTGTGCTGAAACTGCCGGACGGAAGACGCAAAAGCGCCCTTGCCGCGCAAATCGAGCGGGTGCTCGATCTGTTCAAGGAGCGTACGCTCGATTTCGATATTGCGGCCTCGGACAAACTGGCTGAAATCGCGGCGCGCTGCGAACAGACCGGCAAACCGGCTGTCGCCCCCGATGCCTATATCGCCGCCTGCGCCGCCGCGCGAGGCTTTGCGGTTGCTACGCGCAATGTAAGGCATTTTGAACCCACCGGAGTCCCCATCATCAATCCCTGGAAATAATCCTCCTTCTACGAACGGGACGCTGTGCAATCTCAATTGCAATTTGCAGCGACTATCCGAGGACAAGAGACAGGAACGCAGCCAGTCTTAAGAAGAGTAGAACTTGAGACCTCCTTCCGGCCCCAGAGAACAAGGGGTTTGCGCGTTTCAAGATCCAGTCTCAAAACAAAGCACTGAATAGCTCCTCGCCAGGCACTACAGCGGGCCATGGATGCGATCCGCGATCCCGAGCGGGCGGCAGGAGCTTCCCCGTCCGCGGCGCTGAGCGTGATCTGCGTAGCCAGGGAACACGGTCCGCTGCGCTTCATCGCTGCTAAACTGACAGCAGATGATTCTCCCGTTTGTCCGCGAAATCTTTGCGGAGCTGGAGCACTCCTCGGGGTTTGAGCGCGTACGAAGGCATCTGAGCCTGGGTGCGGGGCGGAGGCGTGTCTCCGGACTGACGGCGACGGCGCGGTCGATCTATCTGCCGCTGATGGCGCGCGCGGCCCGGCAGCCGGTGATCGTGGTGGTGGCCGACAACAAGGCCGCCGAGGCGCTGGAGCCGATGCTGCGCGCCGGATGCGAGCTGACCGGCGCCGTGGACCCGGCGCGCGTGGTGCGGCTGCCGGCCCACGATGTGCTTCCCTTCGAAAATCTCTCTCCTCATCCCGACGTGCAGGAGCAGCGGGCGGCGGCGCTTGTGGAAGCTGGCCACCGGCGCGGTCTCGATTCTGATTGCGCCGGTGGAGTCGGCGGCGCTGAAGCTCTTTGACCGCGACTACTACGCCGGCCTGGCGGTGACGCTCAAGCGCGGCGAAGAGGTGGACGTGGAGGTGCTGACCGGGCACCTGGCCGCGGTGGGCTATACGCAGATGGATCTGGTGGAGATGCCGGGGCAGTTCACGCGGCGCGGCGGAATTCTGGATGTGTATTCGCCGGAGGCCGACCGGCCGGTGCGCATCGAGTTCTTCGGCGACGAGATTGAGACCATCCGCAAATTCGATCCGGAGACGCAGCGCTCGCAGATCGGGCCTGGACGAGGCGCAGTTGCTGCCGCTGACCGAGACGCCGGTGACCGAGCGGCTGCTGGCCGCGGTGCATGGGCGGCTGAGCCGGCAGCGCGTGGAGCTTAGAGGAAGGCGAATGAGGAGATGGCTGCCGAGCTGGCCGCTGCCGGCGGAGTGAGCGTCTTTCCCGGCTGGGAGTTTTTCTCCGCCGTGGCCGGAGCGGATAAGTCGCTGCTCACTCTGCTGCCCAAGTGCGCGCTGTTTGTCGAAGAGCCGGCGATGGTGCGCAACCAGATTGATCGCTGGTGGAACAAGGTCGAGCAGCGGCACGAGCGGTCGGCGATGGGTTCGCTGATCCGGCCCGAGGATATTTATCTGCGGCCGGAGGTGTTGCAGGCGCAGCTTGACGCGCACATGGGGCTCGACCTGGATCAGTTGGGCGTGGTGGATGTGCTGGATGAGGACAACACGCTGGGCGAGATTGAGCTGAACACGCGGCCAACGCTGCGCTTTCATGGGTCGATTCCGGCGCTGACCGAGCAGTTGCGCAACCTGATGGAGGCGGAGACGCGGATTGTGCTGGCGGCGCCCCACCAGGGCGACGTGGAGCGGCTGGCCACCGTGCTGCGCGAGTACCAGATTCCTTATAGGATGGGCAGCCGGAATCCGCATCCCGGCGAGACAGTGATGGACGAGGGGAGTTATCTGGCCGGTGATTTGCGCGTGCCGGTGATTGTGCGGACGCAGATTGCGGCGGGCGTGAGCTTTCTTGATTCGAATCTTGTTGTCTTCGGGGCGAACGACCTGAACGACGATGTGGACGTGGCGGCGCGGCCGGAGCCGAAGCGATCGAAGACGGCGGCGTTTGTCTCCGACTTCCGCGACCTGGGCGTCGGCGATTATGTGGTTCACGTGGAGCATGGGATCGCGCAGTATCAAGGCCTGAAAGAGATTGTGCAGGACGGGCTTGCGGTCGAGTTCATGATCCTGGAGTTTGCCGAGGCCGCCAAGCTATATGTTCCGCTGACTCGGCTGGATCTGATTCAGAAGTACCGCTCGACGGATGCCGGCCCCGCGCCGGTGCTGAACCGGCTGGGCTCGCAGCAGTGGACCAAGACCAAGGCGCGCGTGCGCAAGGCCATGCAGGACATGGCCGGCGAACTGCTGAAGTTATATGCCGAGCGGACCGCGGCCGAGGGAACGGCCTTCTCAAAGGACAACGAGTTTCAGCGGGAGTTTGAGGAGTCATTCGATTACACCGAGACGGACGATCAGTTATCGGCGATCCGGGCCATCAAGTACGACATGGAATCGCCGACGCCGATGGACCGCCTGCTCTGCGGCGACGTGGGCTACGGTAAGACCGAAGTCGCCATGCGCGCGGCCTTCAAGGCCGTGCAGGATGGCAAGCAGGTGGCCGTCCTGACGCCGACGACGATTCTGAGCTTTCAGCATTTCGAGACATTCAAGAAGAGGTTCGCGCAGTTCCCCATCAACGTGGAGATGATCTCGCGCTTCCGCACGCCTAAAGAGCAGAAGGATATCGTCGAGCGCGTCGAGACGGGCAAGGTAGACATCCTGATCGGCACGCATCGATTGCTCTCGAAGGACATCAAGTTTCAGGATCTGGGGCTGCTGGTGGTCGATGAGGAGCAGCGCTTCGGCGTGCGCCACAAAGAGCGGTTGAAGCAGATGCGCAAGGAGATCGATGTGCTGGCCATGAGCGCCACGCCGATTCCTCGCACGCTGCATATGTCGCTGGTGGGATTGCGGGACATGAGCGTGATCGAGACGCCGCCCAAGGACCGCATGGCGATTCAGACCGTTGTGGCCAAGTTCGACGAGAAGATTGTGCGTTCGGCTATCGAGGTTGAACTGGAGCGCGGCGGCCAGGTCTATTTCGTCCACAACCGCGTCGAGTCGATCTACGAGATTGCTGCGCGGATTCAGGAGCTAGTCCCGGCGGCGCGCGTGGTTGTGGGCCACGGGCAGATGAGTGAAACAGAGCTGGAAAGAGTTATGCTGGCCTTCATGAGCCATGAGTACGATGTGCTGGTGGCGACGACGATTATCGAGAACGGATTGGATATTCCGCTGGCCAACACGATGCTTATCAATCGCGCCGACCGGCACGGGCTGAGCGAGTTATACCAGTTGCGCGGGCGGGTGGGCAGGTCGAACCGGCGTGCCTATGCATACTTGCTTATCCCGCCCGAGAATGAACTTACGGAGATTGCGCGCAGGCGGCTGGCGGCGCTGAAGGAGTTCAGCGACCTGGGAGCGGGATTCAAGATAGCCGCACTGGATCTGGAGTTGCGCGGGGCGGGTAACATGCTGGGCGGCGAGCAGAGCGGGCACATCGAGGCGGTGGGCTTCGAGTTATACGCGTCGATGCTTGAGGCTGCCGTGAAGGAGTTGAAGGGCGAGAGCAAGGAAGAGCGGCCTGCGACGCAGCTCAACCTGGGGATCGCGCTGCGCATCGACGAAAGCTATGTGCCGGAAGAGAATCAGCGGCTGCGGCTTTACAAGAAGATTGCCGGTGCGGCGAGCGAGGCGGCCGTGGCCGAGATTCGCGCGGAGATGGAAGACCGCTATGGAGCGCCGCCGGATGCGACCGTGTTTCTGCTAGAGGCGGCGCTGGTGCGGCTGGAGTGCGAGCGGATGGGTATTGCGCAGATCGATCGCAAGCGCGGCGAACTGCAAATACGGTTCATGGATAACGCGGCCGTCGATCCGGCGCATCTGATGCGGCTGGTGGCGCGCAATGCCAAGCGGGGCGCGCAGTTCACGCCGCAGGGGCTGTTGAAGTATCCTTTGGTTGCCGCGCGGAGCGACGAAGTTTTATTGGAGATTCACGAGGTGCTTGGCAAGCTGGCGCCGGCGCAGCGCCGGCGAATGCATAATAGCCTTTGGTGGAAGTCGAGCTTTGAAAGGGCACGGCTTTAGCCGTGCCGCAAGTGGCCTAGAATCATTGGGGCTTTAGCCCCTGAGGGATGTGTTTCGGCTTGTTTGGACTCTGACCACAGGCTACCAAGAAGTGAATTTCGAAACAGAGGAGAAAAATGAAGAAAACCTTTGCCCTGTTTGCGATTGGAGTTTGTATGTCTTCAGCGATCAATGCCCAGGCTGCAAAAGAGAACTGGACAAAACAGTTCGCCATGGTCTCAGATGAGTATCTCGACCAAGTTTACTTGCGCTATCAGCCCACGGCTGGTACGCAGGCCGGCTATCATCGGTACGATACACAGCTTGAGGACTATTCCCGCAAGAGCATCGATGCGGAAATTGCGGCGCTGAGAGACTTCGAGAAGCGTATCGAGGCGATCCATCCAGATGCAGACGCGGCGGATTTTGTGCCGCGGAGCGACCGGGAGATTGTGCTGTCGAATATTCGCTCGACGCTGCTGACACTGGAAACGATTCGCCCCTGGGAGAAGAACGCGGATAACTACTCGAGCGCCTGCGCGAATGGCGCATTTGTGCTGATGGAGCGCAAGTTCGCTTCGCCGGATGAGCGTCTGCGGTCGCTCGTTGCGAGAGAGAAGCAGATGCCGGCCCTGCTTGAGGCCGCGCGCGCGAACCTGAAGAATCCGCCGCGCATCTATACCGAAATCGCCATCGAGCAGTTGCCGGACATTGTGAGTTTCTTCGAGCATGACGTGCCGCGGCCTTTGCAGACGCGCAGGACGCGGCGCTGAAGGCGGAGTTTGCGCAGGCGAACGCGGCAGCGATTGCGGCGCTGAAGAGTTATCTGGATTGGCTGAAGACGGACCTGCTGCCAAAGTCGAACGGTGACTTCCGCATCGGCGCAAAGACCTTCTCGAAGAAGCTTGAGTACGACGAGATGGTCGATTTACCGCTGGACAAGCTCCTGGAGATTGGCTGGGCGGATTTGCGCAAGAATCAGGCGCGCTTCAATGAAGTCGCGAAAGAGCTTGAGCCGGACAAGCCGCCGAGCGCCGTGCTTGAGGAGTTAGGCGAGAACCATCCTGCGCCGGATCGGTTGCTGGATGCTTTTCGGGCTACCTTCGATGGGTTGGTGAGCTTTATCCGCGCGCGCCACATTGTAACTATTCCATCAGATGTGCGTCCGATCGTGGAAGAGACACCGCCCTTCATGCGGGCCACGACCTTTGCCAGCATGGATACGCCAGGGCCGTTCGAGACGCGCGCGACGGAGGCGTATTTCAACGTAACTCTGCCCGACCCCGCGATGAAGCCCGACGAGGTTGAGGGCTACATGCATTCCTTCAATGTCGGCACGGTGATTTCGACGGCGGTTCACGAGGCTTATCCGGGGCATTACATTCAGTTCCTGTGGCTGCCGCAGGCGCCTAGCCGGGTGCGCAAGCTGCTGGGAGCCAGTACAGACATCGAGGGGTGGGCGCATTACTGCGAGCAGATGATGCTGGACGAGGGGTACGGCCAGCCGGGAGCGGGGGCGAAGGATGAGCGCGAAGCCAAGTTTTTGCGTTTGGGCCAGCTGCAGGATGCGCTTCTGAGGAATGCGCGCTTTATCGTCGGCATCCAGATGCATTCCGGCAAGATGAGTTTCGACGAGGCGGTTGCTTTCTTCCAAAAGGAAGGCTACCAGTCGAAGGAGACGGCGATGGTAGAGACAAAGCGCGGGACCAGCGACCCGACTTATCTCTACTACACGCTGGGCAAGCTGGAGATCATGAAGCTGCGCGAGGATACGAAGAAGAAGCAGGGCGCGGCTTTCTCGCTGGAGGAGTTTCACAACGAATTCCTGCGCCAGGGGTTTCCACCCATCAAGATAGTTCGGGAGGCGTTGCTTGGCGATAACTCTCCAGCGTTATAAGGACGATAGGGCTTACCGGCAGGCGAATCGCCAGCAAAGGTCGTAACGGCATTGGAATCGCCAAGGATTCCAGAGAGGTTTTCTGTGGCAAGCCCATCCTCCTGTACACTGGAGTGTCTACGGCTATGAAAACCAAATACCCAATCGGCATCCTGGGCGCGACCGGAATGGTCGGCCAGCGCTACATTCAACTACTCGAAAACCATCCCTGGTTCGAGGTCGCCTGGCTTGCGGCCAGCGACCGCTCCAGCGGAAAGCCTTACGGCGAGGCCGCCAAGTGGCGCCTGGACACGCCGCTGCCCGAGCGCATCGCCCGGATGACCGTCGCCCCGGCCGATCCCGAGGGCGCGCCCAAGATCATCTTCGCTTCGGTCGACGCCGCCTATTGCCCGCGAGCTGGAGCCTCAGTTCGCCGCCGCCGGCTGCGCCGTGGTCTCCAACTCCAGCGCCTTCCGCATGGCGCCCAACGTGCCCCTGGTGCTCCCTGAGGTGAACGCCGATCACCTGCACCTGATCGAGGAGCAGTCCTGGCGCAAGGAGTCGGGCGGCTACATCGTCACCAACTCCAACTGCACCGTCATGGGCCCGGTGCTGGCGCTCAAGCCCATCGCAGGACCGCTTCGGAATCGAGCAGATCTTCGCCACCTCCATGCAGGCCGTCAGCGGCGCGGGCTATCCCGGCGTGCCCTCGATGGACATCCTGGACAACGTCGTCCCCTACATCGGCAACGAAGAAGAGAAGATGGAAGAGGAGCTGCTCAAGCTGCTGGGCAAGCTGGAGGGCCACACGGTGAAGCCGCTCGCCGCGCGCATGAGCGCCAGTTGCAATCGCGTCCCGGTCGTCGACGGCCACACGGTCAGCGTCTCGCATCAAGCTCGCCAAGCCGGCCACGCGCGAAGAGATTCTGGCCGCCTGGGCGGAGTTCCGTCCCCTGGCCGGGCAGGATCTGCCCACCGCTCCCGATCAGCCCGTGGAGTGGGCGCCGCAGCACGACCGCCCGCAGCCGCGGCTGGACCGCAATCGCGGCAACGGCATGGCGGCCACCGTCGGCCGCCTGCGCCCCTGCGGCGTTGCTCGACTGGAAGTTCACCGTGCTCTCGCACAACACGATTCGCGGCGCCGCCGGGGCGACCATCTTGAACGCCGAACTGCTGGCGAGCCTGGGCAAGCTTGGGCCGGCGAGCTGACGCGCAGACTGAAACATAGGAAGATTCGCATGAGCCTGGTAGTGATGAAGTTTGGCGGCACGTCGGTGGAGGACCCGGCCGCCATCGGCCGCACCGCGGCCATCGTGGCCGGGCGCGTGGCCCTGGGCAAGCAGCCCGTGGTCGTGGTCAGCGCCATGGCCAAGGTCACCGACCAGTTGCTGCGCGCCGCCGCCGCCGCCGCGCAAGGCGACCGCGCCGGCGCCCTGGCCATCAGTTCGCGGCTGCGCTCGCGCCATCGCGACACCGCCGCCGCCCTGGTCAAGGACCTGCCGAGCGCCGCGGACCTCATCGCCTTCATCGACGAGAAGTTCGATTCGCTCGACGAAATTCTGCGCGGCCTGGCGGCCATTCTCGAACTCACCCCGCGCATCTCCGACCTGATCGTCAGCTACGGCGAGCGCCTCTCCAGCCGCATTGTCGCCGCAGCTTTTCGCGAGCTGGGCATCGACGCCGCCCACGTGGACGCGCGCGAGATCATCATCACCGATTCGCAGTTCCAGAAGGCCGTCCCGCAAGGACGCCATCATCGAAAAGCGCGCCCAGGAGAAGCTGCTCCCGCTCACCGGCGCAGGGCAAGGTTCCGGTGATGGGCGGCTTCATCGCCTCCAACGAGGCCGGCATCACCACCACGCTGGGCCGCGGCGGCTCCGACTTTACCGGCGCGCTCATCGGCGGCGCGCTCTCCGCCGAGGCCATCGAGATCTGGACCGACGTGGACGGCATCATGACCGCCGATCCCCGCGTCTGCCCCGACGCCCTGCGCGTCAAGGTCATCAGCTTTGAAGAGGCCGCCGAGCTGGCCTACTTCGGCGCCAAGGTGCTGCACCCGGCCACCATTCTGCCGGCCGTCAAGAAGAACATCCCCGTGCTGGTGCTCAACAGCCGCAACGCCGCCTGCGAGGGCACGCGCATCACCTCGCTCGCCCCGCATTGCAAGAGCCCCTTCAAGTCCATCGCCGTCAAAAAGAAGCTCAGCATCATCGACGTGGTGGCCAGCCGCATGTTGATGACCCACGGCTACATGAAGGAGATCTTCACCATCTTCGACAAGCACCAGTGCCCCGTGGACATGGTCTCCACCAGCGAGGTCTCGGTCTCGCTCACCGTCGACTCGAACGACAAGCTGCCCGCCATCGCCGCCGACCTGAGCAAGCTGGCCGACGTGAAATACGAGGGCAAGAAGGCGCTGGTCTGCATGGTCGGCGAAGACATCCGCGGCCAGAACGGCATGGCCGCTCAGGTCTTCACCGCCATCCGCCACATCAACGTGCGCATGATCTCGCAGGGCGCCAGCGAAATCAATATGAGCTTCATGATCGACGAAGACGACGCCGACGAGGCCGTGCGCTCGCTCCACGCCGCCTTCTTCAAAGACCCCGACCCGGCTATCTTCGACGTCGAGGCGCGAAAGGCGAAGACAGCTATTAGCTCTTAGCTCTTAGCTGTTAGCTGCTAACGGTCAGCGGCTAGCTTTTGGCAACTAGCTGGGTGCCCCATCCTCTCGTCCGCCGCGGCGGACGAAAGGATGGGAGCCCAAAGAAACTCATTTCGGAAAGTTCTTTGGCTAGCATCTAGAGCCAAGAGGCCAGAAGCTAAAAGCTAAGAGCTAATAGCTAAAAGCTTGAAACGAGGTTCACCATGCTCATTCTCGTTCTAGGCAAGGGAAAGACCGGCAGCCTGGTTGCCGAGGTCGCTCGCGAGCGCGGCCACGGCGTCCGCGCGCTCGACATTACTGAGAACGAGCACGCCTCCGCCCTCACCGCCCCCAACCTGGCCGGCGTGGATGTGGTCATCGACTTCACCGCTCCCGAAGCGGCGGTCGAGAACATGCGCGCCGTGCTGGCCCTGGGCGGGCGCATCGTCGTCGGCACCACCGGCTGGTACGCCCACTTGGAGGAGATGCGGGCCAAGGCGCAGAAGGGCGGCGCACTGCTCTACGGAACCAACTTCTCCATCGGCGTGCAAAAGCTCTTCCGCCTGACCGCCGAGCTGGCCAAGCTGGAGGGCTACACGTTCTCCATCAACGAGACCCACCACGTCTCCAAGCTCGACGCCCCCTCCGGCACCGCCATTACCCTCCAGCAGATCGTCGAAGCCGGGCAATCCAATATCGGCTCGGACAAGCGCTCCGACGTCATGGTCGAGATCACCTCGCACCGCGTAGGCGACGCCAAGGGCGAGCACATCGTGACCGCCGCCGGCCCTGACGACGTGCTGGAGTTGCGCCACAACATCCTGAGCCGCCACGGCCTGGCTCTGGGCGCCGTGCGCGCCGCCGAGTGGCTGGCGGGCAAGTCCGGCGTGTACGACTTCCGGGAAGTCTTCGACCAGTTGTGATTCCGATTCAAGCGAAGCCGGAACAGGTGTACTATCTAGTCAGATAGTCAGATCGAACGGAGAAGTGAATAGCGATGCCATCTCGTCCACCAGCGGGCGCAAATCGAGCAAACCAGCCCTCGCGTAGCTCTGCAGCCATGGAGCGCTGGAAGCTTGAAGACGCCAAGGCCCGGTTGAGCGAGGTTGTGCGCCTTGCTGGAACAAACGGTCCCCAGTTGGTGACGATACGCGGCAAGGAAGCGGCCGTTATTCTTGCGCCAGAGGAGTACAGGCAGCTTCTGCCCAAGCCCAAAGGGCATCTTCCGCTGGTTCGATTTCTGCAATGTCTGGGCCTTGACGGTCTCGACCTGACGCGGGAAGACGACACCGGAAGGGATATTCCGCTGTGAACGGCTGGTTGCTGGATACGAACGTAATTGCCGAGGTGAGCGGCGCCAAGTGCGACCGGCGAGTGCTAAGTTGGCTTGGCTCGCAGCCGGAGCACCGGCTATTTCTCAGCATCCTAACGATCGCTGAGTATCAGAAGGGCATCCATCATCTTCCCTTGGGCGACAAGTTGCGTCCCCGCTTGCAGCAGTCGGTCCTGGCGCTGGAAGCGCGTTTTTCAGGCCGAGTTCTTTCCGTATCGGATCAGATTGCGCTTCGCTGGGGAGCAATCAGCGGAGAGGTCAAGCGCCTCACCGGACACTCCCCTTCGGTAATCGATACACTGTTGGCGGCCACAGCCATCGAGAATGGCCTTTACTTTGCAACCAGGAATACAGCTCATGTAGCTCACAGCGGAGTGGCAGCCTTCAACCCCTGGATCGATGATCCGGCCCGCTTTCCACTCTAATGTGGCCTATGGGACCGCAGATGCCAGGCATTCAGCGCCATGTGGGCTCCAGATCCTGCCCGTGTGAACCCGGGAGTCGGCCGAGTCGAGCACTTCGAAGACCCTGCAATTTGAAATTCTGCAGGAGTAAGATGCCTTCATGAAGAGATTTCTGGCATGGGCGACGTGCCTGGCATTCGCACTGCCCAGCTGCCCAATTTCGCAGCCCCAACCGGCGCAGCCAGCCGCCCAAAGCAACTCATCCGACTACGAGATTTATAAGGCTGTCATCCTCTACCAAATCAAGTCATGGGATCTGGCGGCGGACTCTTTTTGCATTGAGATCAACGGTCGCGATGCGGATCAGATTCTTCTGGACCGCCTTCATTCTTGGAGGGTCAAAAAGGCTTCCGCTTGCAAGAAGAAGAGGTTGAGTTTGGGCGGCATAGTAAATGAAATGCAGGTAATCGATAGGAAGTCCAAGAAGAACTCCGTTATTTTTGACCTTGAAGCTATCCGAAGAAAAAACGAATCTGAGGCGGAAGTCGAAGGGGGATATGTTTGTGCAAGCTTGTGCATGGCGGGAGGCATTTATCATGCCGTTCATGACCAGATTGGCTGGCACGTAATCGGCTTCGATGCGCAAATAATGTCTTGACCGCTTGGCGAACTAGGCAGGTTGGGCACCCGTGACTTCGCGCCAATGAGGATTCCCCCTGGTATTTGTGACTCAAGTGGGGAGCTGCCGAGCTCCGGATCATTTAGGGTCGTGGTCTCCCATGTCCGAGAATCCAGACATGGGGCACCCAAAACTTCAACCTGCCGGACTTGGGCCGCACGGCCGGCCAGCCGATTGCGACCGAATACGTGGCGCGGCGATCTTCTATAAAGTATGTAGGTCCGAGTGGTTGGGCGGAGACGCCTGCCGGAGTGCAAATCCCCGTGAGGAGTTCAATCTGATGAAGCAAATCAACTTCTGCGCAGTCCTGTTCTGCGCGCTTGCCTCGGCCGCCGTGGCTGGCCAGCAACCGGCCGCCGCGCCCGCCAACATTCCCCACCCGACGACTGCGGCCGAAGCGCCCACGAGCGATACCAGCTATATCGACGCCGAAGGCACGGCGCGTGTGACGCGGGTGGTTCCGGTGCCGGCCGGTCTCAGCATCCAGTCGCGGTATTTTCTGAGCCACGCCATGCCGGACCAAGGGCCGCCCGAGTCGCTGGAGGAGCGCCGCAAGGGTACGGACGAGTACACGGCGGGCGCCCGCGCCGAGTGGGACAAGGTTTGCCCCAATAAGCTTGTCGAGGACAAGATTGCCGGAGTGCCGGTGCGCATTGTGACGCCAGAGGGAATGCCGGAGGCCAACAAAGACAAGGTGCTGCTGAACCTGCACGGCGGCGGCTTCAACTCCGACTCAGGGTCCTACACCGAGTCGATTCCCATCGCCGGCTTCACAAAGATCAAGGTGGTGGCCGTGCTTTACCGCCTGGCGCCGGAGCATCCCTTTCCGGCGGCGGTGGACGACTCGGTGGCGGTGTACAAGGAGCTGCTGAAGAGCTACAAGCCGGAGCACATCGTAATCTACGGAACCTCGGCCGGAGCGATTCTGACCGCCGAGGTGGCCGCGAAGCTGAAGCAACTGGGGCTGCCGCTGCCCGCGGCGCTGGGCGTCTTCAGCGGCATGGGAGATTTTGCGCGCGACGGCGACTCGATAAGCCTGTTTGCGCTGCGGGGGTTTTCTGGGCACCTCGACCCGCCGGGCTCCGGCCCGCACGACCCGTATTATTTGGCAGGAACCGACCCCAAGGACCCGATCCTGTCGCCGATCTACTCTGACTTGCACGGGCTGCCGCCCACGCTGTTCGTCACCAGCGAGCGCGACCTGCTGCTGAGCGGCACGGTCAACCTGCATCGGGCATACCTGGAGGCGGGCGTGGATGCGCGGCTGGTGGTGTTTGACGCGCTGCCGCACGCCTTCTGGTACAGTTCAAAACTGCCCGAAGGGATCGAGGCGAACCACTTGATGGCGGAGTTCTTTGTGAAGCACCTGGGCAAGTAGGAACACGTTTTGATGAATTCAGACTTTCCCAGGTCCCCAAATGCGAGGGATCTGGGCACGCAGCATCGATATCACAGCCTGTGAGCAGTACAGGCTAGGCGAGAGAGCGGGCGACGCGGAAGCCGATGACCGCGGCGCGGATGGACTCGGTCGCCCTCATGCGGGCGGCCGATCGCAACATGGCGGCATCGCCGCTCCAGCCGCCTCCGCGGACAATACGCATGGAGCCGTGGCCTTCGATTGCCGGCCTGCCATCGAGCGGCGTGGTGTCGTAAGAATCGTGCCAAAGATCGGCCGTCCACTCCCGAACGTTGCCATGCATGTCGTAAATGCCGAAGGCGTTGGGCGGGAAGCGCCCGGCCTCGACGGGGCCGTCGGCCAGAGCGAAGGCGGCCTGCGTCGAGTTGATCGAGTCGCCGAAGGAATAGCGGGTGCGGGTTCCCGCGCGGCAGGCATACTCCCACTCCGCCTCGGAGGGGATGTAGTAGTTTTCTCCCGTTGCCGAGGATAGCCGGCGGGCAAAAGCTTGCGCTTCGCCGTAGGTGACGCGCGTGACGGGGACTCCAGGCTTCGCCGGGGCCGGCGCCGAATCCGGAAGCGGCGGCTCATTTGCTTTCAGTTTGCCGAACCAACCCCGCGAGGGCGCCGGCGCAGAAGCGATGGGCGCGGGCGGGGAAATCAGCTTCCAGTATTCGGGCCCGAGGACAGGAAAGACGCCGATTGCAAAGGCAGCGGGTATTTCGATGCGCTTTTGCGGCCCCTCGTGATTGGAGCGATCGGGGTCGTCGGCGGTCGATCCCAGCAGGAAAGACCCCCTGGGCAGAATGCGCATCACGGGCATTCCCTCGCCGTCGCGAAAAGCCGTGCCCGCGGGCGTTGATGTGTTGACCAATGCGCCGTCAACGATAGGATCGCCGGAGGCAAGGTGGCCAATGGCGTCTCGAAAGCGATTGGGCTGCGCCGGGCTGATGGCTTGCGGGATGTTCGCGTTGCCGGGCTTGGTTGTGACCAGATCGGCGACCCAGGTGAGCAGCTTGCGCCACTGCTTGTTCGCCGGGTCTCCGTCCCAACCGGCGAGGTTTACATTCTGGTTGAGCGAGAAGGCGATGGGGACGGTACACGATTCGACAATTGCGGGTACGAGCTTGCCTCGATCCTGCCCGTAATGCGCTTCGCGGCGCACCCATTCCGACTGGATGGACCGCGGCGTCCATAGCACTACCACGGTTGCGGCGGCGGAGATCTCCGCCTCGATCGTGGTGTCCCAGGCCTCCTTGGGAGTAATCCCGTCGTCCCACCAAACAGACATGCCTTCGGCGCGCAGCGCGGTGACGACGCGTTCGGCGATCTGGACATCTTCCTTCTTGTAGCTTATGAAAATATCAGCCACAGATTCACCTCGATTTAAGGATACTATTGCCGTATATTGCAATTGTAATCGAGGCTCAAATAGGCGAATTCCCCGGAGGTAAACCCATGGCAGACGATGAAAAACCCAGTGCCGAGATCGATTTCCGCGCCATGCAACATCCGCTCCAGAGGCGGCGCTTCTTGCTGGCGCTGTTCTTTGCGATTCTTCTGTTCCCACTCATCGCGGCAGGCCTTCTGGTAGGAACGGTCTTCCTCGCGGTTCCCTTGTTTGCGTTCGCGATCTGGATGAGCTCGAGGATCCTGTATGCCTACTTCTTGGGGAACAGCATCCTGGTGTCGAACTTGAATTATCCCCGGGTGTTCCAGATCGGCGAGGAACTGAGGGCCGCGATCGGCTACAAGAAGCCGGTGAGCATCTTCGTTTACGAACAGGGAAACTTCAATGCGTATCTGATGAAGTTCTTCTTTTACCGGCGGGCGGTTTTTCTGAATTCCGAACTTCTTGAGACCGGCGTGACAGACGACGAGGTTCGCTGGCTGATTGGGCGGTTTATCGGCTATCTCTACGTGCGGCAGAAGGCCGGCTTCTGGGGCTGGATCATTCGCGCGGCGCAGAAGCTCATAATCTTCGATCTGTTTCTGCTTCCCTATGAACGGGCCATGGTTTACACGGGCGACAGGATTGCTCTCGCGGTCATCCATGGCGATATATCGTGCGCGGCCTCCGTCATGCAGAAGCTCATGGTGGGGCGGCAGCTCGGATACTCGGTCAATCCGGAGGGGATCGTCGATCAGCACCGGCTGGTGAAGGGTTCGCTTTTTGCGTTTCTGGCCCGCCTGGGTCATGCGTTTCCGCATCTGACAGCCCGCTATGTCAACCTGATCTGGTTTGCCAAGGAGTCTTTTCCGGCGCAGTTTGCGCGTTTCGAGTCGGAGAATCCGGGGCTCCCATCCGATCTTTGGCTCTTGGCTGCCTTGCCGAGGCAGGGTTCATTGAGCGTGACGCCTGGGGATGCGACCTGAGGCGGCGGCCGACGATGCGCCTCGGCTGCTCGCCGCGCACCGCCGCCTGCTTGGCGTAGAATGGCACACAACCGAGATGCTCTCGTCTTCGGTATCGGCGACGCCGCCGAACCGGGCCTGGAGAATTCAATTGCATGTTCAGGAATGGTGAGATGAAGCCTATGATGCACACGTTAGCCCTGCTCGCCCTTGTATTGCCGGCATTGATAGCGGGTCCGCTGGCGTTTTCCGCCAGCGCCCAGGAAGTAACGGAGATCGGCGGCCAGAAGCTCGTAACCCTGAGCCGCGCCGCTGTGAGCGCCACCAAACCCGAGTTCACCAGCGTGACGCTTGCGCCCGGCCGGGGCATGGAGATATTGCAGATCGCCGCTAACTTTCCCGGCAAGGGCAATGTGAACGTGCTGGCTTCGCCCGACCTGGCGGGCGCCAAGCAGATGCTCGATGTGCGCGACACGGAGTTCGGCGACTTGGGCTATCGGCTCGGCGCGGCCTTCCTGGTTCCGTATCCGAACCGGATTCGCGGCAAGCTCTCGGCCGACGGCAAGACGCTGACCACGGAGTGGCAGGGCCACACGCTCACCCTGCCGGCAAACAACATCGGCCGGCAGCCCACTGCCGAGCGCCATGCCATGCACGGGCTGATCCTCAAGGCCAAGACGGACGAAGTCATTAGGAAAAAGACCGCCGGCGGCGAGGAAGTCACGGGCATCGTTCATGCCGGCGATTTTGGCGGCCATTGGCTCTCGAAGACCGATCTGGCCATCACCGTCCGGCTCACCGCCGACACCGTAGAAGCCACCATTGTAGCCCGCAACGTGGGCAGCGAGGATGAGCCGATCGCCATCGCCTGGCACCCATACTTCAATCTGCCCTCCGGCGATCGCGCGCAGGCCAAGGTCCGCATTCCCGCCTCGAACGTTGCCGAAGTCGACAACTACGACAACGTCTTCCCGACCGGCAAGATAATGCCCGTTGACAAGACCAAGTTCGATCTGCGCGCCGACGGTGGAACGCCGCTCGCCAAAGAGTTCTACGACGACAACTGGAGCCGCATCGATTGGAAGGACGGCGTGGCCACCGTGCAGGTCATCGACCCGGCAGCGCACTATGGGGTCAACATCGAAGGCGTTTCGCCGGAGATCGAGACCATCCAGATGTACGCTCCCCCGACGGCGAGCTTTGTGGCCATCGAGCACCAGTACAACCTGGCCGACCCGTTCGGCAAGGAGTGGGGCAAGACGGACACCCACATGGTGACGTTAAAGCCAGGGCAGAGCACCAAGTGGCAGGTAAGGCTGCGGGTGTTTGTGCCGTAAAGTCCGATTGAGCCGAATCATTCCGAAAGACAGAGCAGGCCGGGGAGAGAACCTCGGCTTGCTTTGCGATTGGGCCTCCGATTGTGGGTGATCCCAGGCCGGCAATGCGATAGATGACGCCGGAGTGTGACCCTTGGCACAGGCGCTTGGACTGGGCTGGCGGAGAATAGAGGCGTGAGGTCCGCCAGTCATCCGCTGCGCGGCCAGGAGAGATTCGATGAGCGATCTTGCCCCGCTAGCTGAAGCCGTAGCGGTTGACCCGCTGGTTGACCATCCCGCCGACTTCCATGTCTTTCATCAATTCATCGAGCGCTGCAAGGGGCTTCCGGCCATCCCGACTGCGGTCGTCTGGCCGCTCTCGGACGTGGCCATTCGCGGAAGCGTCGAGGCGGCGAACGAAGGCCTTATCGAGCCAACTCTGATCGGCGACGAAGAGGAGATCAGGGCGCTGGCCGCCTGGCTGGGCCTGGATATCGGCGCTTACCCCATCCTCCACGCCGAGACAGAGGCCAAAGCCGCCGAGCTGGGCGTGGCCATGTGCCGTTCCGGCAATGCCCTGGCCCTGATGAAGGGGAGCCTGCATACCGACGAGCTGATGAAGGTGGCCATGCACCGCGATACCGGCTTGCGCACCTCGCGCCGCATCTCTCATGTCTTCATCATGGATACGCCCGCCTACGCGCGCACCCTGCTGATTACCGACGCGGCCATCAACATCACCCCCGAGCTCGAAGACAAGGTCCACATCGTGCAGAACGCCATCGATCTGGCCCATGCCCTGGGCATCCCCGAGCCCAAGGTGGCGCTGCTGTCGGCCATCGAGACAGTCAACCCCAAGATCAAGTCCACGCTGGACGCGGCCGCCCTGTGCAAGATGGCCGACCGCGGCCAGATCACCGGCGGCATTCTCGACGGGCCGCTGGCCTTCGATACCGCCGTCAGCGCCAAGGCAGCCGAGATCAAGGGATTGGTGTCGCCCGTTGCCGGCCAGGCAGACATCCTGGTGGTTCCCGACCTGGAAAGCGGCAACATGCTGGCCAAGCAACTGGAGTACCTGGGCGGCGCGCAACTGGCCGGCATTGTCCTCGGCGCGCGCGTCCCCACCATTCTCACCAGCCGGGCCGATTCGGCGGAGACGCGGCTCACCAGTTGCGCCGTCGCCGTGCTGCTGCACTACGCCGCGCATCCGCTGGAGAAGGTTTAGCAGCCAACCCAAGCCATGAAAGCCATTGGGCGCCGTCGCTAAGTTGGGGCTGGCGCCCATTCCGTTCTTGGATTGGCGCGCCCTGCTCTGCGAAACTGGAGACGTGCCCAGCCCCCTGCCAGCCCTCATCTTCGACCTGGATGGAACCCTCACCGACTCGAAACCCGGTATTGTGGGTTGCCTGAGCAAGGTTATTGCCGCCCACAAGATCGACCCTCAGGGACCGCTGGACCGCTTCGTCGGGCCGCCGATCGAGGAGTGGGCCATTGCGCTGCTGCCCGAGGCGAGCGACGAAGCCCGGGCCGCCCTGGCGCGGGACTACCGCGCCTGCTACGACCGCGAGGGCTGGAAGAACAACTCCGTTTTTGCCGGGGTGCGCGAGATGCTGACCGAACTTCGCGGGAAGGGGTCTCCGCTCTACGTCTGTACGTCAAAGGGGCAGCACTTCGCTCTGCGGATTCTGGACCACTTCGAGCTGACTCCTCTGTTCACGGCAGTCTACGGCGACAAGGCCGAATATGCCAGCCATAGCAAGGTGGATCTGCTTGCCCGGCTGCTCGCCGAGTCTGCGATCGGGAGCGATTCGGCCTGGATGATCGGCGACCGTGTCTTCGACTTCCAGGCGGCCCGAGCCAACAGCATTCGCTGCCTGGCCGCCGGGTGGGGCTACGGTTCGCCGGAGGAGTATGCGCTGGCGGACGCTGTCGCCGCCGCCCCGCGAGACGTACCCGCTCTCGTCTATCCCCGAGCACTCAGATTCGGCGTTTCCGGCCAGAATCGCATCTCAATCGCGTAGCCGCGCAACCCATGAGGAGCGGCCCCAGGAACCGGTTCTCGCTCGACAGCGTGGCCTCGCCGGCCCGGATTCAAGCGAGAATCTTTCCTTGGGAGAGAAGGATAGATGAGTATCCCGCTTAGGGAGTACACTCTAACCCAGTTCTTTTCTGTTTTTCTTGTGGCCTCATGAAGATTGTCCCCGCTCTTCCCGATGTATGGTGTATGCCCGTCTCGCCGGAGAGAGAGCCTGCGCTTTGAGACATTCCGGGGATTTGGTGCAGCGAGCGTTTGGTCAGGTTCATGTCCAGCCAGAAGCAGAGAGACTCCGCCATGGAGAAGAGAGCGTCAACGGATTCAGGAAAGGCCGGGATGCACAATCAGGCTGAGGCCAATCTCTCGGCCTTGATCGAAAGCCGCGAAGACCATGTTTGGTCGGTGGACCTGAATGGTCGATTGATTCTATTCAATCGACCATTTCAGCGTCACATCGAGCGGGTATATGGCGTTACGGCAGCGGTGGGAATGCAACTGGAGAAGCTGTTCCTATCAGAGAGATTGGCGCTTTGGCAGGGGTTTCTCAGGCGGGCGCTGTCTGAAGGCTCTTTCCGCGTCGAGTACCCCATGCTTGGCGGCCGGACACTGGAGATAGCTATCAACCCGATCGTTGTCAACAACGAAACGACCGGCGTTTCCGTCTTCGGCAAGGACATCACGGAACGGAAGGCCGCGGAGAGCGCGCTCCAACAGGCCGAGAAGAAGTTCCGGTCGATCTTCGACGGGGCGCTGGAAGGGATGTTTCAGACTTCCCTTGAGGGGAGGCTGATAAGCGCGAACCCCGCCCTGGCCAAGATGCTGGGCTACGGTTCGCCGGATGAACTAATGTCTCTGGCCGGAAACGTGGGCCGGGACGTATGGGCAGAGCCGGAAGACCGCGCAAGGATGTTGCGGCATGTGGAAGAGCACGGGGCCGTCCGGGAGTTCGAGTGCCGTCTGAAGCGCAAGGACAAGGCGATCATCTGGGCATCGCTGAACGCCCGGAGTGTTTGCGGGGCAGATGGACGCCTGTCCCATTTCGAAGGCTTCATCGAAGACATCACCGAGCGCAAGCGCGCCACGCAGGCATTGGCTGAAAGCGAGGCCCGTTTCAGAACCTTCTTTGAGGAAAACAGCTCTGTGATGCTCCTCGTCGATCCGCCAAGCGGTGAGATTGTATCCGCCAACCGGGCCGCCTCTGCTTTTTATGGCT
>CAWCWQ010000241.1:0-18054 GCA_963799145.1 uncultured Acidobacteriaceae bacterium
GTATTTCTTCGCTTCGATGGATTTTTTTCGGCGATTTGCTCGTCGCGAGCATAATCCAGAAGTTTGTCTTCCTTGGCAGTCCACAGTCGTAGTTGGGGGTCGATGCGCCGTCCGGTTCGCGCCATGCGCTCACGCACGAAGAGCAAACGTCGATGGCCGCACCAACGGATGGGCCGCCTCATGCGGCGCTTTTTCGCGCTTAAGGATAGCGGTAGGATGCTTGGCCCGCAGGTGGCCCGCTGTCGCGCCGGCGAATTGAATCCGGCGCGGACCTGGTTGCGAAGCCGCCGGGGACCGGGATTAAACTCTGGCACGCCAAGGGTGTGGTGCCAGTTTGGACCCCATTCCGGCAGACACCCCGGTAAAAACAAATGGCCTCCACAGATTCCATTTTCACCGCGCGGACCAGATCTCCGCAGAGAATGATGGAGTCTGTTCGATAACGCCGCGGCCATGGAATCGGACCGTCCGACCAAGACGGCGAAACTTTGAGATAGCCGCGCAACTCGCAAAAGAGGGGATTATTGCGTGGGACTTTGGGGGCCGCATAGGAGCCGAATTGGAGACTGAAACGCTCAGGGGCATTCATATTTGCGCGCTTGATTTGACTGATTTGTTCCGTGTCACGCTTCATCCCGAATCTTCGCTCATGCTTATCTGGCGTCGATCACGCTATCGCGGTCCAAACTGAGGCGGCGTCGGCAAATGGGCCATACCTTTGTGGCCTCGCAGATTTCCAGGCGCCGCCTGGAGAATTTCAATTTGTTCGCGACTTTTGTCAGACGTGTTCACGACAGCTTTCGACCTGCAGCAGTTCTGGTAAATCGCTTCTCTGGTCATTTTCCTATGCTTTCGGCCTCGCTGCGGCTTTTGCTGTTGCCGAGGCCTCTGCGCGAACCAATCGAATTTCCTGATCGTGGGCTTTGGCAAGCGTTTCGGACAACTTCCGCTGCATGTCGGCCAGTTCGGCCGCATGTTCCGATTGCACCTTCGCCAACTTTTCGAGCGCCCTCGCTGCCTGAGCATTTGCGTCGCTCAAAGCGCCCTGTGCCCGACTGAGATCGCTTTCGAGTTTCGCTCGAATCTGAAGCACTTCCGTTTCTGCCGCAGACTTTGCTTGCTCAAGTTCTGCGCAACGGCGTTCTGCGGCAGCAGCAACTCCGTCCAACCGCTCGTTCTCGGTCGCAAGCATTTTGAGGGTTTCTTGGAGATCAGCAATAGTCGCGCCTTGCTGTTTCCTGGCGTCCTCCTGCGCCGTGTTCCATAGCTGTCGGAAAGCGTTCAGAGCCTCTTCGGAGTCGCGGGGCGCGCTTGGAGGAGCCTCGATCTCAGCTTTTAATCTGATTAAGGTAGACATCGAACCCCGGTGATCGAGCGCCGCGTGCAGCGCAGCAAGCGTTGTCTTGCGTCCCTTGGCCGACAAGTCAGCCATCGCCCTCTCTACATCTTCCTTCGCAAGGATTTGTTTCATAGTATTATCATACTACGATATTATGATACTACTGTCAATGGTTCGACAGGCCCCCTTTGGCAGATGATTCATGATCGGCCGCACGAGAGCGTATCTCCCCGCATTGGGTTCACTGGATTGCGGCGCGGCACAAGCAAATGCAGTCGGCTTTCAATACCAACTTGGGCACGCCAGCCACAGCATCAAGGCCACTCGATGGTCAGGGTCTGCCGTGCCGGCAAATTCAAAAAGATCGAACTTCCATCCCCGGAGCTTGGCGCTGCCCGGGTCCCAGACGCAGACGATGAACATGGCGCACAGGAGTTCACCGTGCGACCATCCGTCCGTGAGCGCCAGAAACTGCTCCGGGTCGAATTCTGCTGGATGCCAGCCTTCGAGCTTCCGTGCCAGGCAAGGAAATGATCTCGCCAGTCGCAAGATTCGTTCTGTGGATTGGTTCGTGTGTCTCGGTTTCATACATAGCATTGACTGTTGTTTGTATGGTTGATTGTGTGAGTTCTGCTGGAGAGTTGGCGGCGGTCGAGTTCAAGCGGTGCGCTTGTATTGACTTCGCATGGCGGCACCGGTTCGCTGCTTCTGGGTGTCGTTCACCACAATCTCCAGTGCATCAGACAAAGGAGAGCGGCGGCGGCAAAAAACCAGCCGACCAGAGCGATGATGTAAGCTGGCCACCTCCATTGAAACCGACGCCAATTCTCCATAGATTTCATGTTCCAGTAGCGCCACAATCGGCGGTCCAGAAACTCACCGATCCAAACCAGCAGGACGAACGGCAGCAGGTAGAGCACCCGCAAGTCCTGTGCAACCTTACGGATGAGGTGCTTAAAATCGTTGCGCATGGGTCCTCCGTGCCGACCTCGTGTGGCTTGCTGCATCAGAGAATTTGTCCTCGAATGCATACACGTTAAGAATGCGCACCTGATCCCGTGG
This sequence comes from uncultured Acidobacteriaceae bacterium, assembly GCA_963799145.1. GTDB lineage: Bacteria > Acidobacteriota > Terriglobia > Terriglobales > Acidobacteriaceae > Telmatobacter. The sequence continues at coordinate 2,402 of CAWCWQ010000241.1, forward strand.
CTTGAGCTTTCTCCAGCGGCTCGGGTATAGGCAGGCATTCACCGTGAAACGAATGCGGTCCCAAATGGTGATGCGCGACTCCGGTTCACGCAGCTCTTGGGCGAACTGGAGCAGGAGGGCGCCTTCCTGCATCTCCAAACGGCTGATAAAGAATGGCAACCGGCGCCAGTGAGGTTGCCGCAAGCCCCACAGGATATTTGTCAGCCCGAGCAGCCAAGGTTCCGGCAGTTCCGGTAAGCCAGTCGGGACCATGCACGCATACGTCATGAAGAATTCTTTGGCGCGCTCAACCGCCTCCTCTTTGCCCCGGTGATCGATCGCAGCCAACGCACAAACCTCCTCTGGACTGGTCTCCTCTGCAAGCCCCCCCAGTTGCATGAGATGAGCGGCATGCTCCGGCCGGAATTTGTCAGCAGGGTGCCTTGGATAATCGCCTAAAACCGAACTGAACTTGCACCGCGAAAGCGGCCCGATTTTGACGAGTGAGTTACTGTTCATATGAATATTTGACTGTCTATTGGAGTGTGAAGGCGGCGGTAAGCCGCCTAACCAACACTCCGGGCAGAATTAGAACGGCACCTCATCCGACGGCGCTGTTTCCCCCAAAGGCGCCCCGGCGTTGACAAGCGCTTCATTGGATTCCGGCGTTGGAGTCCGCACAGGAACGCCGCGATTCATGAACCGGATCGAATTGACCACCAGGACCAATTCCAAACGCACTGTGCCACCATCGGACGCCCATTCCTCGGTTCGGAGTCGCCCCTCGACGAGCACCGTATTGCCTTGCTTGCCATCGACCAGTGCATCGGCCCAACCCCCGAACGCTTTGCAATTCAGATAGGCTGTTTCTTGTTGTTTCGAATCAGTTTTGGTGCGGTAGCGCCGATTGGCGGCGATCCGAAAAAACGCGGATTTAGATCCGTTGCCACTAATGCTCGGGTCGCGAACGAGGCGCCCAGTGATAACGACGTGATTTAGATCGGACATATGTTTTTTCTTTCTATTTTGTTTGCTTTGTCAGTTGCTTCATGCGCTGGCTTTGCTTTTTCTGTTTGACTGCATTTTCTCATCGAAGATGGAGACGGATGGCCGTCGAAGGAGGCCACGTTTTAGCGGCTGAGGATCCGCCTTGGTGGGGTTGTCGTGGATTTTGAGGAACGACCGCCATCACGCCCTTGCTTGTGTCTTTTGCCTTTCTGTTTGATTGTGTCATCTTCGCGCTAGCGCTCATCGCGCCAACGTCAAAAGTATGTTTGGCGCCATTTTCCCAAGGTGGCAGGCTCTGCCCCGTGGCTGCGTGACGCAGCGATCGGAGATGGTCGTCGCGGGTGAGGCCGTTCCTCTTGATGCGGAGCAAATTTGCAACTGCAGAGGACAATTGCTCCTCGGTCAAGAGGACTGTGGTGAATTGCTGGATGTAGCGTCGCAACTTCGGAACCCCCGGCGCGATCGTGCTGATAACGTTGCCGGGCAGCCCGGGGAGGAGAAATTTGGAAACACCGACGAAAACGATCACCGACTGGAACAGTGCCTCCGGCAGCGACAAGCGACCGGAAAGAACAGAAACGTGGTGTCGGTTCTGATGAATTGGGTTGGAAAAAGGAAAGATTCGATGGCCCAGGATTTCAAACCATAGTTTATCATCTGCCACACCCGCAATGGCCCCTCGAAACTTCTTCGTTTCGAGGACAAAAATTCCAAACGGCGACGCGAGGATGTGGTCGATCTGGGTGGTTTTGGCGGTGCGTGCGCCGAATGGAACTATCAAATTGTCGGCGTGCCAGTATGGAGGAGGACTTGAAGGCTTCTGATGAGCCGCTCCACCAAACTCCTGTCCCATAATGGAGCGGGCACACCAACTTTAGACAAAAACAAAACCCGCCGCATCCATTACGTATTGCTACGACCGCGGCCGGCCCGTTCCGATTCTGAACGGCCGCAGGAACGGATGCATGACCGAGAGGTTTGGCTTGCATCTTAAGCCGGCCGGCGGAGGCAGCGTGCTGGTGGACATCGCCATCTCTCCGCTTTTCGACGATGCCAACGGGCACAGGGGCTATGTCCTATCCCTGCGCAAGGCCGGGGAACGCCTACGATCCCAGGCCGCCGACAGCTCGCGCCAGGAAGCCGACACCTTTGACCTGGTCTCCATGCCCATGGTGCAGTTGGACGGCAACGGCCATATCGTGCGCGTCAATCAGGCGTTGATGCGGGAGTCGGGCGTTGCGGCCGAGAGCCTGATAGGCCGCACGCTCAAGGGGCTGAGCACAGACCCCGATCCGCGCATCTCCAAGCATTTGTTGCGCAGGCTGCTCGATAGCGATCTCACCGCTTCCACCTCCCCGCCGCAGGTTCGTGTCCAGGGCGTCTTCTCGCTATCCGCTGGGGCGCCTGAGATTCCCGGGTCCCGTCGCACCGGGTTGTAGCGGCAACTGCGTTTCACTTCGGTCCCCCATCGGAGTTGCCGACCCGCGAGGGATAAAACTTCGGGTGCCCCGCCCTCGCCGCGTCTTTGTTTTTGCGGCTAGGGTGGGTTCGCACAGATTCTCAAGATTGCCCTTCTTGCTGTACATGTATTTCGTTTCCTAGGGTAGAGGCGAGTTCATTCTTTCGAGGCCGAGATGTCCCAGGCGGAGACCGAGCGCGTATTCGATACCGGCCTTGCCGGGTGGCTGCCCGGTCCCTGATGAATCCACTTGGAAATTCGCCCATGCTGCGCGCTCTCTTCGAGGGACATCCGGAGATGGTATTGGTTGCCGGCGCCGACGGGCGAGTTGCCGGGGCCAATTGCCGCGCGCTCGTGGAGTTTGGCTACTTTCGCCGAGACCTCGAAGGTCAGCCCATCGACATGCTGCTCTCCAACGCCGCTCGCGAGCGCTATGCCAGCCATCTGCGGAAGTACCTGCTGCGTTCCCCGGATCGCGCAAACGGCTCGTTCCTGAGAACCAAGGCCCGCGACTCGCGCGGCAACGAGTTCCCGGTGGACGTCATGCTGAGGCACATCGACACCGGAAGAGAGAGATACGTGGTTGCTGTGTGCCGCCGGCTGGATTCCTCGCTGGCGCGTACCCAAATGCAAGCCCTGATGGACAGCGTACGCGATTATGCCGTCAACCTGATCGATACCGAAGGCCGGATTCTCACCTGGAACGAGGGCGCGCAGCGAATCTATAACCTCACCGGCCCGGAAGCGCTGGGACAGAACTACTCCATATTCTTTACGCCGGAGCAGATCGCCGCGGGAGAACCCGAACGGCAGATACATGAGGCGTCGCTATGTTCAGAGGCCTTGCGCATCGAAGGATGGCGAGCAAGTAACAGCGGCGAGAGGATTTGGGCAGAAGTCTATTTCAGGGCTGTCCGAAACCGCTCCGGCCAGATCGGTGGATTCTCCCGTGTGCTGCACGACTTGACCAGCCACAAGCGCGCGGAAGAGAACCTGCGCGAGGCCAACCGGGTACAGGGAGAGTTTACCGCCGAACTGGAGAGACGGGTCGCCGAGAGAACCGTGCAACTGGAAGCCACGGTGGAAGAGTTGCGCCGCAAGAACGAGGAGATTGCAACTCATGCCGGCGTCGTCTCCCACGATCTGAAGGAAAAGGAAGTTCTGCTCCGTGAGGTCTACCACCGCGTGAAGAACAACATGCAAGTGGTTCAAAGCCTGCTCAAGCTGCGCGCCCGATCCCTGTCCGATGGCGATGCCCGGGATGCGATCGAGACCTCCGCGCAGCGGGTCCACGTGATGGCCATGGTCCACGAGCGCCTTTATCGCATGCCGGACCTCGCCAGTCTCTCGCTGGTCGCCTATCTCCGCGACGTGGCCCGGGGCGCCATTGCGTCGCACTCGGAGCGGGCGGATCAGGTTGAATTCGAGATGGATGCGGTCGAGATTCCTCTTACCCTGGATCTCGCGGTCCCTTTCGGCCTTCTGACCAACGAACTCATATCGAACTGCCTCAAACATGGCCTGCCCCATGGCCAGCCGGGCAAGATCCGTGTCTCGGTTGCTCGCATTCCAGGCGCCGTGCGCTTCATCGTCGAGGACAACGGGGTCGGCTTACCCAAGAACCTCAACGCCGCCAGAACCACCTCGATGGGACTCAAGCTGGCCGCCGGCCTGGCCCATCAATTGGGCGGAAGCCTTGAATTCAGCTCCAGCAACGGCTGCCGTATCCAGGCGGATTTCACCCGCCTGGGCAAGTGCATCGCAAGCTGACCGGCGCGCCTTGAAGTTGTCGCGGGTTCGCGGGCCTTGGAACCATTTCAATCGTCTTTCGTCGAATGCCCTTCGGCCTTGGGAATGTTATTTCCGTGGCAGGCCTCGCAGGCAATGGGCGTCGGCTTGTAGAACAGCACCAGGTTGTCTCCCACTTGCTTCTTGAGGGTGTGGCAGGCCGCGCAGGGAACATCCTGATGACCGCCGGTGAGCGAAAATGCGGTCTTCTCGTGATCGAAGAGCGAGGGCTTCCACTTGTTGCTGTTGTGGCAGGCGGCGCAATCGCTGCCGCGCGCGCCAAACTGGCCGGCGTGCGGGTTCTCGTGGCATTCGCTGCAAGCGGTGGAGGTGTCGGTGAACTGCACGTGGAGCATGGTCAGCTCCATGTTTGGCGGCCTGTGACAATCGGCGCAGGCTACGGCCCGATGTGAACCCACCAGCGGGAACTTCGTCCGCTCGTGGTCGAACTTGGTCAGATCCTTCCATTCCTTGGTCGAGTGGCAGGCCTGGCACCCCAGCGGCTTGCCGGCGGCGTCGCGGCCAGCCATACGTTCGGCAAACTCGCCCTTGTGGATGTCTTCATGGCAACTGGTGCAGCCGAGAGGGCTGAAGTGGTAGATCGCGACCTCTGAGCCGATCGCCGGCTTGTGACAGTCGTTGCAGGCCACCGCCTTGTGGCCTCCGGTGAGCGGAAAGCTCGACTTCTGGTGCTTCTCCAGCGTGTAGCTGGAGGTCTTGAAAGTGACTCCGGTGTGGCATTGCTCGCAGCGGTTGCGCCACGGCTCGGCGGCAAACTGGCCTTGGTGCTCATCCTTGTGGCAATTCACGCAGAGGGCGAACTCGATCTTATAGCGGGTCCCTTTGCCGGCCGGAATATGGCACTCCGCGCACTTGCCCTTGGCGTGGGGCGGGACAAGCGGAAAGCCCGTCTTGGCGTGATCGGCCACCGAGTAGGTCGCCGGAATCCAACCTTGAACCGTGTGGCAGCTCTCACAACGGCCGCCGTCGGCGCGCTTCAGGAACTGCCCGCCGTGCGGATCGGGCTTGTGGCAATCGGCGCAGTTGTCGTGGGGGATCGGGGTCTTGAAATCGCCATTTTTGTGGCAAGTCAGGCATTGCACCTCAAGGTGCTTGCCCAGCAGCGGGAAGCGCGTCTTGGAGTGGTCGAAGGTCGCGGTGAAGTTGGACCTCTTCCAGGTCGACGTTGTGTGGCAGGAGTCGCATCCTTGCTTGAATTCGCCCTTGTGCGGATCGGAATGGCAGGCGGCGCACGTCGAGAACTGGATGCCCGCGTAGCGCGGCAGGCCATCGGCCCCGGCGGTGTGGCATTTTTGGCAGGCGACCTCACGGTGCGCTCCGGTGAGCGGGTAGCGGGTCTTCGAGTGGTCGAAGTGCTCCGCGTCAATCTTGGCGGCCTTCCAATCGACGGTCGTGTGGCACTGCGTGCAATTGGTTCCGAAGCGGCCCTGATGCTTGTCCTCGTGGCATGCGATGCAGCTGGGCGACAGGCCCAGCCAGGTGCGATTCAGGTCTTTGGTTGCGAGTAGCGCCCGCGCCGCGGCGGGAATATGCTGCGCGCTGTGGCAGGCGCGGCAGCCCACGCCCAGATGCTTGCCGTCCAGAACGTATCCGGTCTTCGAGTGATCGAACCCTTTGGGCGTCGGATCCCAGTGCACCATCTGGAAGTTCTCGCCGTTGTGGTCGGAGTGGCACTTGACGCACGCCGAGCCCGCCGGCCCCGAGCGCGGAAAGGTGGCGTGAAGTCCAGTGTTCCGCTGCAACTCGTCCGCGATCTCGCGATGGCATTCGACGCAGCGAAACGTGGGCGACTTGGTGGATACCTCGTGGCACTTGGTGCAATTGGCGGCCCCATCCAGGCTCTGATGGGCTTTCGCGAGCGGTCCTGGGGAAATCTGTGCGCGCGCTGCGCCGCACGCAAGCCCGAAGAAGGCCAGCCAAAGACAGACCGCGCCCCGCCGCCGGCGCGCCTTCACCGGCGACGGGATCGTGTTCCCCTTGTGGCTGATTCCTCCGCGCGCGGCGCGCATCTCCATCCAAATTCCGCGTTGCCGCTCGGCCATCAACCCATCCTCATCCGCGCCTGGTCGTTTTGGGTCATTCGTCATCCTCTGGAGCGCCGCGTGCCGAGCGTGGCGGAGTACCGCCGTCAAAAGCCGGAACAGGAACTCCTTAGATTGCACCACTGGACCAGGGCAGGGAAGAGAACGGGGAAGAAAAGCCTTCGCGTCCCACTCCGGCTGGCGCGAAAAGCACTTTGCAAGCGTCACTCGGCGGGTGGAACCCGCTCTTTTTGGAGTATGCCAGTCGCGCCCAGTTTCGCGCAACCCCAGCCTTGTCAGCTTGACTTTGCACAAAGTTCCGCAGCCGCATGGGGTGATATGGGTAAGAAATGCTTCGGCGATACCGGGCCGGCGCATCTGCCTTGACGATTGACACGCAGGCTTTCCCTCCCGAATAGGGTGAAACAACGATGCGGCGCGCGCTTTGCATTCTTCTGATTCTGTCGTACTGGCTGGGGCCGCTTGCGGAGCTCCTCCCAGCCAACGCGGAGTCGCGCTGCCGGCCTGCTGCCGCCGCTACGGGGCTCACCACTGCGCCATGTCAGCCGTAACGGCCGCCCAGGCAGCCACAGGCTCCCGGCCGTCCGTCGCCGCTCCATCGCGCTGCCCGTACTATCCCGATTCCACAGTGGCAACTACTGAGCCGGTTCAGGCCCTGGCCGCTTCCCCGGCCGGCCTTCCTGCTCTGCTGGCCAAGCCCCATTCGCCCGCTGCCAGCCGCGCCGCGGCCCGCCTGAGCCAGATCCGCACCCGCGCAGGCCGCGGACCTCCATCCTTCGACATTGCCTGAAGAATGAGTTGAAGGCCCCGCGTCTCCAGTTGCAGAGCGGGTTTCAGCTATTCCCCGGCTGAACAGACTGAATCCTGTCTGAAGTTCTCGGACAATGAGTTTCCTTCAGGTCAGGTCTGCCTTCGACGAACCCTCTCAGATTGCCAGACAAAGCTCTTGCCGCATCGTGCGTCCGCAAAGCCGTCTGTGCCCTTGCCGATATCCCCGGAGGTTGGTCCCATGCATATCTCGTCTCGCTTCGCCCTGGCTCTCCTGCTCGCCGCTCCCATCCCCGCGTTTGCCACTGTCTTTGCCACGGTGCATGGCGTGGTTCACGATCCCCAGCACCGGCCTATCGCTAACGCCCAAGTAACGCTCCAGGCGGCCGATTCCGCATTTGTCTTGAGCGCCTCCACCGACTCCGAGGGAGCATTCGAGCTGCCCCAGGCGCCCATCGGAATCTATCGCCTGCAAGTCGTATCTCCCGGATTCGCAACGGTGACTGAGACCATCGCGATCGCCTCGGGCACCAACCCGGTCGTGCATATCGCTCTGCCCGTGGCCCCGGCCACACAAACCGTCGTCGTGGAAGCCTCGACAGCTCAAGTGGATTCCGTCACCCCGTCCACGCTCGTAAGTAGGGAGATGATCGAGCAAACCCCCGGCGCCAGCCGCGCTACCTCGTTTGCCGCCATCACCGACTATGTACCTGGCGCTTACATGTGCCACGACATGCTGCACATGCGCGGCGGCCACCAGACCAGTTGGCTGATCGACGGCGTCAACATCCCCAACACCAACATCGCCGCGAATGTGGGTCCGCAGATCGCCCCGGCGGACACCGATCAGATCGAAGTCCAGCGCGGCAGCTATGCCGCCGACATCGGCGACCGCACCTACGGCGTCTTCAACGTTGCTCCGCGCAATGGCTTTGAACGCAACCGCGATGCCGAGCTGAACATCACAGGCGGCAACTTCTATACCGGCGAAACCGCGCTCTCCGCGGGAGACCACTCGCAGAAGGCCGCGTGGTACGCCAGCGTGGCTGCGGCCCGCTCCAACTACGGCCTTGAAACTCCGATTGCAGCGGTCGTACACGACGCCACCAATTCGCAGAGCGGCTTCGGCTCGCTGCTTGTGAATCCGAATGCGTCCAACCAACTCCGTTTCAACGGCCAGCTTCGCCAGGACTTCTTTCAGGTCCCCATCGACCCGAATGTGAACGACTGGCTAACTCAGATCTATCCCTCGAACGGCTTTCTCGACGGGCAAACCGAGCGCGACGCATTCCTTATAACCGACTGGGTGCACACATTGTCGCCGAGTGCAATGTTTGAAGTCGCTCCCTTTTACCACTGGAACGTAGCCAACTATGACTCGAAGCCGACAGACTTCTCCAACGCAACCACCTATCATCACACCTCAAACTACGCCGGCATGCAGGCCAATGTGCGCGGCGAGGTCAAGCGCAACAATCTTGCGGCCGGCTTTTACTCCTTCTATCAGCACGATTCGTCTTTGTTCGGCGTGATCTTCAACGATAACACCGCCAAGAACATCCATAAGACGGATACCGCTTCAGGCGGCAACATCGAGGGCTCGTTCTCTGACAGCTACCGTGTCACAGACTGGCTCACTTTGCTGGCCGGAGTGCGTCTTTCCTCATTCCACGGCGCCGTCACTGAAAACTATGCCGACCCGCGCTTCGGCGCTGCGCTCATCATTCCCCGACTGAATTGGGTTTTGCGCGGCTTCTACGGCCGCTACTACCAGGCGCCGCCGCTGGCCAGCGTCAGCGGACCGCTGCTCGACTACGCCAATGAGAACAATACCGGCTTCACCTCTCTTCGCGGCGAGCGCGATGAGGAGCACGAGTTCAGCATCCAAATTCCCTACCGCGGCTGGGCGCTGGAGGTCGATAACTTCAAGACGCGGGTCAATAACTTCCTCGACCACTCCAACATCGGCGAATCCAACATCTTCATCCCAATTACCGTGGATGGGGCCCTGGTGCGCGCCTGGGAGGCGACGCTGCGCAGCCCGTCGCTGTGGCGGCGCGGACAGTTCCACTTCGCCTACTCCAACCAGATTGCCGAGCAGCGGGGGGCCATCACCGGGGGGCTCATCTGCACAGCGGGCTGCGACCCCAGCTTTGACTACACACCGGTCGATCACGATCAGCGCCAAACCCTCAACACAGGCTTCACGGCCGTCCTGCCCAAGCGCAGCTGGTTTTCAACTAATGTCTACTATGGTTCCGGCTTCTCCAACGGCACCGCCGGCGCAACCGATGCCAACGGCAACCTCACAAGCCCGTACCAGGGCAGCTATCTGCCCGTGCATACCACCTTCGATGTCTCCGCCGGCAAGAATCTGGGCGAGCGCTTCAAGATCGCGATCACCGTCGTCAACGTCACCAACCACCGCCTGCTGACCGATAGTTCGCTCACGATCGGCGGCTTCCACTACAACGATCCCCGCCAGATTTCGGCGGAACTGCGCTACCGCTTCCACTTCTAAGGAACCACTGAGCATGTCCAAGTTGTGTCAGTCGCCTACCGGCTTTGGCGACAAACCGGGGGTTGAAACTCTGCGTGCCCACCTGGGCCTCTGGAGCATAACCTCTCATAACTCTCATGGCTGCAATCGCTTGCGGAGTGAGATACAATCTTCCACAGATGACATTCCAGCCATTCCATCGAAGGCCGGGCCAGGGCAACCCGCTGTTCATGGCACAGTTCCGGCAATTGTGTTCGCCAACGTTCTCAGCCCTCAGCTGGATTCTCGCCACGCTGCTCTTCCTGGCTGTTCCGAGCCCTACCGCGGCCCAGCCCTCGCCTGCGGCTCTTTCCAACTTCAACTCCTATGCCGCTCAGGTCGAGGCGCGCCTCGACCGCCAGCACAGATCGCAAGACGGCTTCCTCGCCCCCGTCTCCCCGGCCGCGCAAAGCGAGCAGCGCCTGCGCCAGGGAGAGCTTATCGTCGAACGGTTGACGCCCTCTTCCGGCGCGGCCTTCTCCGGAGCAATGCTGCACCATTGGCGCGGCACCGCCTTTGCCCCAGGGGCTACCGCGGCGGATTTCGAGCGGCTGATGAAGGATTTCAACTCCTACCCTCGGCACTTTTCGCCGCAGGTGGTGCAAGCGAAGGTCCTTGCGCAGCAGGGCGATCGCTTACAGGCCGTAATGCGGGTGCGCCAGCGGCACGTCATCACAGTGGTGATGGATACGGCCTACGACATCGTTTTTGGGCGGCTCGATGCGCGGCACGGTTACAGCGCCTCGCGCAGCACACAGATATCCGAGATCGCCTCGCCGGGGACTGACTCCGAGCGCGCGCTGACTCCCGGCGAGGAGCACGGCTTTCTCTGGCGGATGAATACCTACTGGAGTTACGAGGAGCGAGACGGCGGAGTAGCCATGCAGATCGAGTCGATCTCGCTCACGCGCTCCATTCCAACGGGCCTCGGCTGGGCGGTTGGGCCTTTTGTGGAGAGCATCCCGCGCGAATCGCTGGAATTCACCTTGCGCTCAGCGTGCGACGCGCTGCGCAGGTAGCCCGATCCAGGCCCTGCAAGCAGGCGCGAAGGATCGGCGGCTGTAAGAAGGAATCACTGGAAAGGAGAGGGCGATGAACGCGAAATTGGCTGCTACAAACAATGCACTGGGATTTCAAACGGCGCGACGGGTGAACCGGGCGCTTACAGCTTCCCTGGAGAAGCGCGCATTGCAGTGGATGGCCGAGCGCGCCCCGAGTTGGCTCGCCTCGGACCAGCTCACCCTGCTCGGTCTCGGAGCCCAGGTTGGAGCGGGAATCTGCTATGCGTTGTCGCGTTACGACCGCCGCGCTCTGCTGTTGGCGATCCTGTGCCTGGCGCTCAACTGGCCTCGAGACAGCATGGATGGAACCTTGGCCCGGGTGCGGCGTCACGAGCGTCCGCGCTATGGCTTCTATGTGGATCGCATGGTGGACGTCTTTGGATCGGTCGCATTGATGTGCGGACTCGGCTGCTCTTCTCTGGTGCACTGGCAGGCGGCGATCGCCATGCTGATTGCGTTTCTCCTGCTGTCGAGCGAGTGTTACCTGGCCACTTATACCCTGTCGTGCTTTCAACTTTCGCAAGGCATCTTCGGCCCCACGGAGATTCGCATTCTGCTGATCGTTGGCAACCTGGCGCTGCTGCGGAGTCCCTATTCGACTCTGTTCGGCCACAAGGTGCTGCTCTTCGATTTGGGAGGCGCCATAGCAGCGGCCGCCATGTTCGCCATGGTTATCTTCGTCACCGCGCGTCACACGGCGCAACTCTACCGCCAGGAGCCATTGCCGTGAGCACTTTCATCCGCTGGCTGAAGTTCAACCTCGTGGGAGCCATGGGCATGATCGTGCAGTTAGGCGCGCTCGCTCTCTTTAACAGGTTGACGGCGGGCCGCTACCTGCTGGCCTCGGCCGCGGCCTTGGAGGTTCCGCTGCTGCACAACTATGTGTGGCACTTGCACTACACGTGGCGCGACCGCCGCGACGGCTCCGCGCTGCTGGTTCAATTGGTGCGGTTCCATTTTTCAAACGGGTTGGTCTCCATGCTTGGCAACCTCGCGCTGATGCGATTGCTGGTCCATGAGGCGCACATGCCCCTGCTCGCCTCGAACTGCGTCGCGATTCTCTGCTGCTCAATTGTCAACTTCTATATGGGACATAACTGGGCGTTCACCGCAAAGACACAGGCAAATCAAGTCAGGTCGTGCCAAGAACAGGTAGCGTTGGCCTCCTGGCCGGCTGTTGCGTGGACCTTCCGGTCCGCGCCGCGCTCTACGCCAAAAGGGAAAAGGCTTTACGCAATCGCGCTCCCGGCCGGCGTCCACGGCCGCTTCTGGCTTTCGGCCACTCCGCCGTGGGTGAGCGTGCCCAGCCAGGTATTCAGCCCCTCGGCCAAGCCCGCGTCCTGCCTGAGCGCCTCTCTTGTGCCCAGGCTTGCGAGCCGCATCAGATACGGAAAGGTCGCGTTGGTCAAGGCCAGCGTGGAGGTATGCGGCACCGCTCCGGGCATATTGGTTACGCAGTAGTGCACCACCCCGTCGACGGTGTAGATCGGATTGGAATGCGACGTAGGCCGCGAGGTCTCAACGCAGCCGCCCTGGTCGATGGCCACGTCCACAATCACCGCGCCTTTCTTCATCGCGGCCACCATGGCGCGCGTCACCAGCTTCGGCGCGGCCGAGCCGGGAATCAGCACCGCGCCGATCAGCAAATCCGCCTCAGCCGATGCTCTGGCCAGGTTGTAGCTGTTCGAGGCCAGCGTGTAAACCCGCCCGCCGAATATCTCATCCAACTGCCGCAGCCGGTTCAGGTTCAGGTCCACCACCGTGACCCTGGCTCCCATGCCGAGAGCGATCCGAGCCGCGCTCGTCCCCACCATGCCTCCGCCCACCACGCACACCTGCGCCGGGACCACCCCCGGGACGCCTCCCAGCAGGATTCCGCGCCCGCCGCGCTCCTTTTCCAGGCACGCCGCGCCCACCTGGACGCTCATCCGCCCCGCCACTTCGCTCATCGGCGCCAGCAGCGGCAATCCGCCCTGCCGGTCGCGCACCGTTTCATAAGCGATGGCGATCATCTTCGAGGAGAGCAAGCGTTCGGTCAGCTCGGGCAGGGGCGCAAGGTGCAGAAAGGTGAAGAGCGCCAGCCCCTCGCGGAAGTAGGCGTACTCCCGCTCGACTGGCTCCTTGACCTTGACCACCAGTTCGGAGTTGCCCCACACATAGCCCGCGTCGCCGACGATCTCGGCGCCGGCATCCTGGTACTCGCTGTCCGCAAAGCCCGATTGAGCGCCTGCCTGGGTCTCCACCAGCACTGCGTGTCCGGCTTCAACCAGAGCCAGCGCGCCCGCCGGGGTCACGCCCACGCGGGCCTCATTGTCCTTCAACTCTTTGGGAATGCCGACGATCATACGCCATCCTCCCGTATGGGTTGGATGCGCGCCACAGAAGATTGTCTCCAAGGAACATCTGAATAAGTCGAGTTCTTGAAAGGGCGCGGCTTCAAAGCCTGCCCTGAGCCTGCCGAAGGGTGCCGTAATTGCAACAGGATGAACGCGGGCCTCAGCCGCCGAGGGATACTTTCCGGCAGCTTTGGCCCTCACCACTGGTAGCCAGGCATGAATATGCAGGAGTCTGGTATTCTTCCGCCGTTCGTATTTGAAGGTGTCTTGATGATTCTGCTGAAAGCGAAATCTGTGCGGAAACATTCATCGATGTTGGGCTTGTTGCTTTTGTCGGTTTGCCTGGCGGCAAGTGCGCGGGCCCAAACTCAAGCGGACGACCTATTTAACGCAGCTGGCTTGGGCGATTTAGCACATGTCAAGACTCTTCTGGATGGTGGGGCAAATGTCAACTCCAAGAGTAAGAATGGCGGGACAGCTCTGGCGTTTGCTTCCTGCTTTGGCAAAGTTGAGGTGGTGCGTCTTCTGATCGACAAGGGCGCTGAGATCAATGCCCAGGACAACAACGGCGCGAGTGCACTGTCTTTGGCCGCGGAAAAGGGTCAACTCGAAGTGGTGCAGGCGCTGCTCGCAAGAGGGGCTGATGTCAATCTCCAGGACAATAATGGCGCGACTGCGGTGTCAATAGCCTCTCAACGCAGCGGCATTGGAGTCCTGGATACCTTGCTTGCCCATGGCGCGAATGTCAATCTCCCCGATCATAATGGCTACACCGCGCTCATATGGGCCTCTCAGGAAGGACAAATAGCTGCGGTACAGGCGCTGCTTGCCGAGAAAGCCGATGTCGATGCTAAAGACAAATCCGGCGCGACCGCATTGCAAATGGCCTCTGAGAAGGGTCACATTGGGATCGTGCGGGAGCTGCTCGCTCATGGCGCTGAAATTAACGCCAAGAGGGACGATGGAGCGGTTGCGCTCATGGCTGCGGCATGCAAAGATCACCTTGATGTTGTGCGAGAACTGCTCGACCGGGGTGCCGATGTCAACGCCAAAACCAACGACGGCGTGACTGCACTGTATTGTGCCTCGGGAAACGGCCACCTTGAGATGGTGCAGTTGCTGCTGGCCAAGGGGACCGAGGTAAATGCCAAAACTAGTATTGGCGAAACCGCGCTGATGATGGCCTCCGAAAACGGTCACATTGGAGCGGTGCGGGCGTTACTCGCTGCCAAGGCTGATGTGAATTCGAAGACCACCGACCAGGGCAGCACGGCCTTGATGTTAGCTGCGTCGAATAATTACATGGATGTCATTCAGGCGCTGCTCGACGCCAATGTTGACGTCGAGGCCCGGATGCCCCACGGTTCAACGGCGCTGATAGTGGCCTCTCAAGACGGTCAACTCGATCTGGTCAAGGCACTGTTGGCCAAAGGGGCCAATGTCAATGCCACAGACATGGAAGGCCAGACCTCGCTGATGCTGGCCTCTTTTGTTGGACACATCGATGTAGTGCAGGTGCTTCTCGCCAAGGGAGCCGACGTCAACGCTAAGAGTAAAAGTGACGGAACCGCGCTGAGTGCGGCGACAGAAAAAGGACACGCCGATATCCGGGATTTGTTGCTAAAGGCAGGGGCCAAACCATGACTGCCGAGTGCGCAAATCCCGAATACATCAGTTTGCGCATCGTTTGCGTCTAGCCTATCAGTACCCAGCCTCGCGCCCATGGCGGACCGCAAGAATCACAACTTCCTTGCCATCGTAGCGATAGAGGGCAACATACGCCCCGCTCCCGAACTCGATCACCCATTCGCGAAACTCGGTTTGCAACTCCTCAACGGGGCGGCCCGTTTCTGGATACTTGGCGAGCAACCTTACGCCCTGCCGGATAGCCTTGACGGCGCGCTTGGCCGCGTCCGTACTCTTGGGAGCCAGAAAGCCATGCAACCGGGCCACATCCCGCAGGCTTTGCGGCGACCACTTCAGACGTGGCATGTAGGGGCCTCGGCGTCCTCGCCCGCTTCGAGCTTGGCCAGCCAGGCGTCGGCTTCCTCGGCGGTCGTGTGAAGGCCGGTTGCCTGATAGTCGTTCCAGGCGGCCAGCGCGCCCTGGCGGAACTGTTCGCGTTTCTCTTCGCGGCTCACATACTGCTCGACGGCTTCGCGCATGATCCAGTGCGCCGACCGCCTCCGCGCCGAGGCGAGCTGCTGTACACGTTGCTTGAGTTCAAAATCGAGTTTCAGGCTGGTTGTCGCGAGCGTCGGCATGGCGGTACTCCATGGTGTTACTTTAGAACACTATAGCACACCTAGCGCTTCCTCCAAATACCCCAGCCACTCCTCCATCCCCGCGCCGGTCTTGGCTGAAGTCTCAAAGATCCGTATCCCCGGCCGTATCTCATTGATATTCCTGAGCGCCAGCTCGCGGTCGAAGCCGCACGGCTCGGCGATATCCATCTTGGTAATCACCGCGGCGTCGGCGGAGTTGAACATGGTGGGATACTTCAGCGGCTTGTCTTCGCCCTCGGTCACGCTCAGCAGCACCACGCGAATCTTCTCGCCCAGGTCGTAGCTCGACGGGCAGACCAGGTTGCCCACATTTTCGATGAACAAGTAATCCAGCTCGCCCAACTCCCACCCGTCCAAGTGCTTCATA
>CAWCWQ010000242.1:0-50874 GCA_963799145.1 uncultured Acidobacteriaceae bacterium
CAACGCTGGATCTTGTGGACAATAGCATATGTAACTGAACCAAGAAACGACAAAACATCGCTGCTGAAAAAGTAAATGGGTAATTGCTGAATGGACCGATTCTGTAGTCAGATATTATTATGAAAGCAGTGGTCAATGAACATGGGTCCATTTCACGCGCTGCGCCTTCCTGCTCATCATTTGAGGTTACTGTTAAATCAGCACGCGATTGTTCAAACGCACACACGTGCTCATCGCACGCAGTATCGTAGCCAGAAGTGAGACCGCCTTAACTGCACGCAGGCTGTGAAATGGACTCACGTTTCACTGAGACCCGCTCTTATAATAAGTGATTTTGTTGGAATATTTATCAAATGACCTTCACTAAAAGATGGATGACAGCGATTTCGTGAGAAGCTAAGCGTATTGTTGGGCTGAGCAACATGGACGTTTTCAGCATTACTGAGTTGGATCCAACGTTTATTTATTACAATATTTCAGAAAACACAAGCGCATCATACTGCGAGTGTCTCAGTTTTACTGAAAATAGTTCTATTTTGTTTCGAACAAAATTTTCCAACTTCTTCTTCGTTCCCTCTCATCCATTGATAGTGGAAATGGGAAAATATATAAAGGCGTGGGTCATGCACCTACAAATTGAAACCCCCCTCGTTTTTTAGCATTTTTCTCGGGTTGCACCAACCTATCTAAACACTACAACGCATACACGCCACAAACATGATTCATGCTATCATTCGTGCTGAGATTAGAAACAGTGATCTGTGTCGAAATGGGCGAATTTGTCGAATTGCTGAGATCGACGAAAGGAAAATATCATATTGCGAGTTATCGATTGAATGAATATGAAAGATGCACGTTTTGCTGCATTGAATGCCGGAGTAAAATTACTGAGAGCCCTCAGATAAGTCAGCCGTGTTTAGATAGTTGTCCTATAGTGTACTGTAGTGGCGTATTGCGTTGTAGCGTAGGTTATACGGTATGTTTAGATAGGTTGGTAACACGTTTTTCTGACCTACAAACTCCTTCGGCGCAAACCGTGCCCATGTCTGGGGGTAATACTATCCCTACAGGCCGGCCAGAAACCCTATTCTATCCATTGCAAACTGAAAGTTTTTCGTAAAACGTTTTATTACCCCAGGATTTCTGCGGTCATGATAAGAGACATTGTTGTGACTATATCACCTCATACCCTTCTGCGCCCATGTTTGGGTAGTGGAGGATCCTCTCCTAGCGAACCCCCCAGAGCAGGTATCTTAAAAACCGTGAGTTTGGACAATCAAATGCATACCTAAATCGATGCGACTGCGGTAAAGCGATAAGGTGTTGTGTAGTACTTATGAAAATGGATGTATCTTGCTTCTCTGGTCGTGAATTGACATCCAGACTCGTCACACTCTATTGGTGGATTTCGATGGTAAATGGTCACATGGTACGACACTGAATTATAGCGACCGTAGACTTTGCTGCATACCGTACACATAAATCCGTTTAGGACCCGCTCGATGTACTTCATGTTTCGACACCATCCTGAAAATCAAGGGAAAATTTATTTTTCGGCCTAAACCAGACCGAGATAGCAATACGTAACTCGTAACGAGTAAGTAGCAATAACAACATGCGCAGTATGCTGGGCACGAACGATCCCCGAAGGATTTCGGTGGTCGAGGTGTAGCCGGGGCGATAGTACCGGGACCGCGTAGGTTTGCGGTTTCCCAGGTCCCAAAGGCGGGACCTGGAGCACCCAGGTTCATGGGCACGATTACGAAGTCGCCAGGTCGCGGTACCAGGGAGGTTCGAGATGTCTTGTGGACTGGATGTTCTGAAGGACGAGGGTTTCGGTCTGCGCGCCGGGAACGGCCCGCTTTGCGGCCCGCTGGGCCGCCGATCGTTCTTGAAGTGCGCGCTGGCCTCGGGAGCGGCGCTTGGCTTGAGCGAGTTTACGCGTCCGGCCTCGGCTGCTCCGGCGGCCGGTCAGCAGCAGCAGGACGATTCGCGATTCGTGGTTGAAGCCAAGTTCTATCAGAAGCTGGCGAACCGCAAGATCAAGTGCAAGTTGTGCCCGCGCGAGTGCTCGGTGGGCGACAAGGAGCGCGGCTACTGCGGTGTGCGCGAGAATCGCGGCGGGGTGTACTACTCGCTGGTTCACTCGCGGGTGTGCGCGGCGCACGTCGATCCCATCGAGAAGAAGCCGCTCTTCCACTATCTGCCGGGGACCGTTGCCTTCTCGCTGGCCACGGCCGGCTGCAATGTGAACTGCAAGTTCTGCCAGAACTGGGATATTTCGCAGTCGCGGCCGGAGGAGATCCCCAGCAACTACGCGCCTCCGCAGAAGATAGCCGAACTTGCAAAGCAATACGGTTGCCCCACCATCGCTTACACCTACAGCGAGCCGGTGGTCTTCGCCGAGTTTGTAATGGACACGGCCGATGCCGGTCACAAGGCCGGCGTGCGCAGCATTGTTGTCTCCAACGGCTACATGCAGGAGGAGGCGCTCAAGGAAGCTTACGGCAAGATGGACGCGGTGAAGATCGATCTGAAGGCCTTCACCGAGTCGTACTACCGGGATGTAGTGACCGGCCAGTTGAAGCCGGTGCTGGAGTCGCTGGTCACGCTGAAGAAGATGGGCAAGTGGACGGAGATCGTTTACCTGGTGGTGCCCGACCGCAACGACGGCGATCAGGAGTTCCGCGGCCTGGCGCAGTGGATCAAGGCCAACCTGGGCGCGGATGTGCCGCTGCACTTCACGCAGTTCCATCCGGAGTACCTGCTGAAGAACCTGCCTATCACGCCGGTGCCGACGCTGGAGCGCGCCAAGGCCATCGCCGACGCCGAGGGGCTGCACTACGTTTATATCGGCAACGTGCCGGGGCATCCGGCGCAGAACACGTACTGCCCACAGTGCCGGCGCATGCTGGTGGAGCGCGTGGGATTCACGGCCAGCAATGTACTCATCGAAAAGGGTGGCTGCCCATTCTGCAAGCATCCGATTCCCGGCGTCTGGCACGTGTAAGGCCGCCGAGGAGGTTAGGCAAATGAACTTCAAGAGGAGTTGCAAGATGTATTGGCTGACAGCTCAGATCGTCGCGCTAATGGCGGTTGCGCCCTTGCAGCATGTGCGCGCCGCGGATTCCACAAAGGTGAGAGAAGCCGGAGTGGCCGGCGCATTCTATCCGGCCGACCCCAAGGCGCTTACGGCCATGATCGACGAGATGCTGGCCAAGGCCGCGCCGCCGCCGATCAAGGAACCGATTCTGGCCGTGGTTGCCCCGCACGCCGGCTATCAGTACTCCGGCCCGGTGGCCGCCTATACCTATGCAGAGCTGAAGGGGCGCAAGTTCTCGCGCGTGGTGGTGATTGCGCCGTCGCACTACGAGGCCTTCGACTTCACCTCGGTCTACGAGGGCGATGCCTACTCGACACCTCTGGGCACGGTGCAGGTGGACAAGGTCTTTGCGCGGCAGTTGGCCAAGATGAGCTCGACCATGCGGCTTTCGAGCCGGGGGCACGATCCCACATCGGCAGGCGCCGAGCACGCCATCGAGGTCGAGTTGCCGTGGTTGCAGCGGGTGCTGGGCAGCTTCGAGCTGGTGCCCGTGGTGATGGGAGATCAGAGTTACGAGAACAGCCGCGCGCTGGGTGTGGCGCTGGAAAAGCTGATTAAGCGCGAGAGCAAGGAGGGCGAGACGCTGGTTCTGGCCAGCTCCGATCTGTCGCACTACCACACCTACGATGAGGCCGAGACCATCGACCACAAGACGCTGAGTGCGCTTGCGGCGTGGGACTACTTCAGCATGTCGCGCAACTTTCAGTCGCGGATATGGGAAGCCTGCGGCGGCGCGCCCATCGTGGCCGCAATGATCTATGCCGAGCGCATGGGAGCCAACCGGGCCATGGTGCTGAAGTATGCGAATTCCGGCGACGTTACCGGCGACCGTTCGCGCGTGGTCGGCTACAGCGCGGATGTCTTTGTGAAGGCTCCGAGCGGCGCGGCGGCGGAAACTCCGTTCTCGCTGAGCGAGCCGGAGAAGAGCGAGTTGCTGGCGCTGGCGCGCAAGTCGGTGGAGTATATAGTTCAGGAGAAAAACCCCTATGAGCCGGCGGCGAGCGCAAGCCAGGCGCTGAACCAGGAGCGCGGCGCTTTTACAACGCTGAAGAAGGCGGGCGCATTGCGGGGCTGCATCGGCTACACCTCGGCGGTCAAACCTCTTTACATGACGGTGCGCGATACGGCCACGCTGGCCGCGATTCGCGATCCGCGCTTCCAGCCGGTCCAGGCTTCGGAGCTGCCGCAGCTCGACTATGAAATCTCCGTGCTCTCGCCGCTGCGCCGCGTGACGGACATTCAGCAAATCAAGGTGGGCGAGCACGGTTTGCTGATGAAGAACGGGGACAGCGAGGGCCTGCTGCTGCCGCAGGTTCCGGTGGAGCAGAAATGGGATCGGCAGACGTTCTTGGAGCAGACCTGCGGCAAGGCGGGCATGAGCTCGGGTTGCTGGAAGGATGAGGACACGGACATCTTCAGCTTCACAGCGGTGGTCTTCGGCGAGCACAAGCCGTAGGAGCGTCCTGGAAGGGTACGGTCTCCGGGTGGGCGGCCGTCCAACTGGAGCGCGGATAAACACTTCCTCACTGCTCGATTAGCGCCTGTGGCCGCTAGCGACAGCCGGTGGCCGCTTGCAATGTCACGCCATGCAATTGTTTCATCGGCAGGGGTAGCGCCGGCACCGCGTGGAACTTCGGACAATTATCGGAGGGTCTACCGGATGGTTAACATGCGTGTACACCCGGATTCAGAGTCGATTGCAAGCGGAGCGTCATCTTGTGTAGTATTGGCGACACGGGCCTACGGCAAGGCATGGGACCGAGCGGATGGTTCGATTCAAGGGCAGGCGTAATACAGGAACAGCAAGACCAGAACATCGAGGACACTGTTGCCAGAGCAGGAAACATATCCACATGCTCCAATCGTGGAGGCCGTACTCGATATCCGGGTGCGTTTGTCATCTTCGTTCTCAGAAGATTGCCTGAACCAGCTTCGAGCGCAGGAGCAGGATTCTTATCCGAAGTTCAGGCGTCCCTTTCAGGTTCAGTTTAAGGTAGAGAGAGCAGATCCCGCCCTGGAGCCGACATCTGAGGTTTCTTCGTTGGCCAACGGCGGTGCGATGGTCAGTGAGGACGGGCTTCAGATATTTCAGGCCCGGCCGGACGGCTTCAGCCACAATCGCCTCGCGCCCTATAAGGATTGGTTGTCATTTCGTTCAGAAGCCCGCCGCCTTTGGAACCTCTATCGTGAGGTTGTGAAGCCGGAATTCATAGAGTTTCTGGGCCTCAACTACATCAATCAAATTGCAATACCAAGCGGAGCAGAGATCAGCGATTACTTGAGGGCCTTTATACAAGTTCCACCTGAGCTCCCACAGGTTCTTGAGGTTCATAACTTCCAGGTACAGATGGTTGATCCCGAGTCAGAGTCGAGAATGTCCGTCGTGGTCAGCTTTGGTGCCATCGGTGCAGACAACAAAATCCCGGTAACGCTCAACGTGCAAGCCTTCAAGTTTTTGAACATGGCGAGTAATGAGGTCACAGAGGATGAAATCTGGGCAACCTTTGACCGCTTACGCGACCTTAAAAACCTTGTGTTCGAGTCCTGTATCACCGAGCAGGTAAGGGAGGATTTCAGATGAGCACTATGTCAGTGCCAATCTCGTCAAATGGCACCTATCAGCCGAGTCTGTTCTCTTCAACGATGGAGCAGGGGAGCCTCCCTGCGGAGCTATTGAAGAGAACGTCCAGTCTCGACAGCGATAAGGTCACTCAGACTGCGAGGTGGTGGTCGTCGTGGACCTTGCCTGCAGCCAAGGAGTCCTTTCTCGCTTTCTGCACTGAGGTACTTCAATACAACAAAGAGGACGAGGACGACCAAATCGCAGAGAGCGCCGGCGCTGCTGCGCTTGCCGTCGCACAGAGCGCCTTTGTGAAAGTGCCAAATAGGTGGAGGGCCCCAAGGGTCGCCACCGATGGCGGCGGAGGCGTTCGTCTGACGTGGAAATCTGGAGGGAAGGAGTTAAGGGCCGTGTTCCCTGCGGACATACGACGTATGCAGTATCTTTATAGGGAGCAAGGGGAGGAGCATTTAATGTTCCCGAACTTCACTGCGGCAACCCTCTGCATCCAATTTGAATGGCTTCTTTCAAATAAATGATCGAGCGAGATGGCGGTTCTGAGCAGGTCGACTGCGCGGAGATAGTCTACCGGGCACTGAGGAAGGCATGGGTGGTCGACACCACGATAGATCCGGCCGCGTTTATCCGGCGAGTGGAGGGGCTTATGGCGGAGGATGCGATATCGTTCTTCCGGCGTAAGTATGTAACAGCAAGGGAGTGTCGCTCAAGATTAAGAAAGATTGTTGGCTGCGCTTCGCTCCATGCGGGAAGTGTGAGAGATTTACCGGGCGGCATCGATGTATCGCCCGACCCGCTCCGAGATGACCAAGGGGCAATTATTGAGCCAGGCCATTGTCTTTTAATCAACTTGCCTGATCCGGTAACTGAGAGCGAGGCGGCCGAATTCGCGGCTTCTCAGTTGGTCAAGATTGCTCGATTTGTCACCCCAGATCAGGAAGAGCGGGAACATAGGGAACGCCGCGGCTCAGTCTAGTTCGGCCCCCGATTATTCCGGGTTGAGAACCGCGCGCGAAGCATTTCCTGAATTCGAAGTGCCGGGTGCCCCACCCATGCCTTTGTCTTTTTCCACCCCATCCCAATGAATCCGCCGTGCCCCATCCTTGACGCGCTCTTTGCGGCGAGGGTGGGAGAGCATAGAAGCCAACAATCGGGAGGTTAACCCAGATCCGACAAGTAGAAAATGTGGGTGCGCGAGAGCCACACTACAGCAATAGGGGAATCGCCCTACGAATGACTGAGATCGCAGCCGAGGGAGAAGCGCAAGGCGGCGCAGATAGCGCTCATTCGCCGAGGACTCAGCTGGGCCACGCGCTTTCCCAATCGATCCTGGGAGACGGTGACCGCATTGTGCAGGTTCACCGCGCAGGCCGCCTTCATGCCATCTTCTTCATTCAAGACAACCTCGGATGGCACGCCACGAATCGCGGAAGTAATGGGCGCGACGGTCACAGTCGAGAGATAGGCTATGGCGCTCGAACGAGTGAGAACCACCACCGGCCTGTTCTTGTCGGGCGGGGCAAAGTTGTACAGGCGAACATCCCCTCGGACTATTCTGCCGGCCATGCCGCCTCCGCTTCCCAAATAAGGGATTCATCGTGCGCCGGCTGCTGCCGCGAGTACCCCTCGCGGTCGCGCTCTTCCAAGGCACGCACCTCCAATCTCCGGAGATGATCCCGCAGCGCGTCGCGCACGAGCGCGGAACGATTCTGTTTCATGCGGCGCGCGGCTTGGTCGGCGGCCCGCAGCAGTTCCATATCGAGAACAATCTGGACGGTTTCCATATGTCGACTCTACTCCACAGTATACTCCACATATCAATCTTCAACTGCGCGAACTTCGTTGAGCCGCGCGCTCACGTCTTGGACGCGCATACTGGGTCAAGAGCAATTCCTGTCCAAGGCCGCCCGCGCGGCCAACATCGCCGGCGCCAGGTTGATGGCGGCGGCGAGCCATGCGGTTCTCCAGAAGCCGAAGACGGGGATGAGATAGTTGCTCAGCAGCAGCGCGCCGAGGCAACCGCCCAGCAAGTCGATGGCATAGAGCGCGCCGAGACTGGCCCGGCCGCCGGCGTCATGAAGATAGATTTCGTTCGCGATGGGGAATTGATAGCCGCCCAGCACTCCGCAGAGAGCGGCCAAAGCGGGGAAGGCAAGCTGCGCCGCCATGCCTGATGCCGCCATACCGCTCGCCGCGGCGAGCAGGCCGGCGACGAATATCAGCGCGGGAGCGGAGAGAGCGAGCAAGAACTGGTTGACGGCCAGGGCGCGGCAGGGAGCAAGATGGCCGCGGCCGGCGCGGCGAAGGCCAAGCCAACTCCCAACAGCAATGCCCGCCATGCCCAGCCCGATGAGAATCGCAAGCTGCGAGTAAACGTAACCGTAGATGGACTGGAACGCCAGCAGCACGAAGATCTGCAAAGCGATGAGCGTGAAGCCGGTGGCGGCGATGCAGCAGGCGGCGGCGGAGCGGGCTCGCTGCTGGCGAGAGCCAACGAAAGCCAGCAGAATCGTCCCCAGCGCCAGCGGAAGAAGGACGGCGGCGGCGACGCTGTTGAATCCGGTTTGCGCGGCGGCCTGGAACCAGTGGGAATAGCCGCCCTTGAACTGCGCGCTCCAGAGCACGATATCGAAGTAATAGGCGATGGGAGCGAAATCGCGATTGATAGGCGTGGAAGCGAGCGGCTCGAGTTGCTCATGAACCTGCGCCATGCGATCGGGCATCATGCGGAAGGGAATGAAGTATTCGCGCACGTACTTCGTTTGCAGATGCCGCTCCCGCAACCTGGCCATCAGGATTTGGGGATTCTCCGTGAGCACATCGGGGCGCGCGGCGGCGAAGAAGTGGATGGTGTCGCCGGGGATGACGGCCACGTTGGGAAAGACTTCCTTGAGGGTGCGCTGGATGCAGCGCAGAAACTCCGCCAGGTTGGGGCTGACGGTCTCTTCCGAGGAGCGCAGTTGGAAGGCCAGCACCCCGCCAGGGGCGAGATGATCGCGCGCGGAGCGAAAAAACTCGACGGTATAGAAGCGGTTCAGCTGCGCGGTCTGCGGGTCGGGCACGTTGAGGACGATGGCGTCGAAGCTGCGTCCGGCCGTCTTGAGATAGGAGCGGCCGTCGGCATAATGGAGATGCACGCGCGGGTCCGCGGCCCAAACGGCAGACTCGGCGGGAAAGAACTGCCGCGCCACGGCGATGAGCGCGGGGTCGAGTTCCACATAGTCGATGCGCTCGACGGTGGGATCCTTGAGCGCCTGGGCAATGCCGCCGCTGACGCCGCCGCCGAGCAGAAGAACATTTCGGGGCGCGGGATGCTCCAGCAGCGCATAATGAACGGCCTCTTCCGCGGCGGCCTCGTCGGGCGCGCTGGCTAGCAGCGTGCCGTTGTCGTATATGCTGCGCAGATTGCCGGTCTCAATCACCGCGAGGTTTCCGTAGATCGAGTTCCGCGACCCCGCCAGATGGAAGCCACGCCACAGGCGCGCCTGCGCGGAGCGCTCCAGCGGCGGCGCCGCGTAAGCAAGAAGAAGAACAGCGGAGAGCGCCGCCACCGCGCCCGCAGCCCAGGCCTGCGGGCGGCTCATGCGCAGCAACAGGAGCGCGGCCATGCCCAGGTTGAGGAGCGCGACGAGGGCGGCAATCTGAAAGGGATCGAGAAAGCGCAGGAGCGCGAGGCTGGCCAGAATCCCGCCCAGGCCGGAGCCGGCGGCCTCAAGCAGGTACGCCGAGCCGACGGCGACCCGAGCCGGGACGGCGCGCTCGGTCTCGACCATCCGCGCGGCAGCCGCGAAAAGCGCACCTGAAACGATGCAAAATACGCTCAGGCAGACCAGAGAAGCCAGCAGCATGGGCAGCGGCCCAACCAGCTCGCCCGGCACGGTTTGAAAGAAGGACTTGGCCGTGCGCAATGCCCAGAGCGTAGGCAGCAGGCTGACGGCGAGCAGGCATTCCAGCGCGGCAACCGCGCGGCGGGCGCTGCCGGTTCCGCTCAGTCGAAGGACGCCGGCCATGCCGCTGCCGGCGGCGGTCCAGAAGAGCCAGGCGGCCAGCATGATCCCCAGCGAGATTTCGTTGCCGTTAAAGACGACGATCAGCTCTCGCATGAGAACGATCTGGGCCGTGACCGCGCTGAATCCTATCAGCGCGAGAGCCGCCGCGACGACTGAGTCCCGACACAGCGTGCGGCGCGTTGGAACGGAATGTATCGATGCTCCCACCAGATCGGAATTAGAACCCTGTCGATCTTGAAATGCAAGCGGCGCGGCGAGAGTCATTCAAGCTGGGCAAGATCGGCGGGCAGATCGATATCGACTTCTCCGCCGGGAAAGGGCAGCGCAATCGACGGGCATGCTGGCTGCTTGAGCAGGGAGCGCGCGCCCTGGTCGCCGCGAAGGCCAAGCAGCTGGGCAAAGACCGCGCGAGGAAAGACGGCGGGAATGCCGGCGACGCCCGCATAGGCCGACGCCGCCATTGCGGGCGCGGCTTGCGCTGCGAAGGCCTCAAGCAATCCGCGCAGGTGGCCGGCCGTAAGCCGGGGCTGGTCGCAACCCAGAATTAGCGCCCCGGAGGCTTGCGGCGCGCAGGCTTGGAGCGCGCGCAGCCCCGCATGAATGGAAGTTGCAATGCCTTGCTCCCAATCGGCGTTGAAGACGGGAACCGCGCTGTTTGTTTTGTCCATACCGAAGGCCGCGGCGATTCGTTCATGATGAGCGCCCAGCACGGCGATCACTGGCGTCGCGCCGGCCTCGCTGGCCAGCCGGATGGCGCGCGCGATCAGAGTTTCGCCGCCCATTGTGAGCAGTTGTTTGGGCTGGCCCAGGCGGGTGCTGGCTCCGGCGGCGAGAACGATGGCGGCGACAGGCATCGGCACCAGTGTACCCGGAAGCGCCGAGCCGCGCGGACTGAGCGAAAATGAATGGATGACAGATATCGAGCGCATCCTGCCTTTGGGCCGCGAGCTGGAAGCCGCAGGGGCGGAGTACGCTCTGGCCACGGTAATTGCGGTCGAGGGCCCAAGCTATCGCAAGCCGGGCGCTCTCATGCTGCTCGGGCCAGACGGCCGCCGCGCGGGCACGGTGAGCGGTGGATGCCTGGAGGCTCAGGTGGCCAGCCGCGCCTGGTGGCTCACCGCCAAAGGCCCTTCGGTGAAGCGCTACTCCACCGCCGAGGAGGACGGCGAGCGGCCCTTCGGCTCCGGCTGCGGCGGCGTCGTCTCGCTGCTGCTGGAGCGCCGTGCAACCGCGGGCCCGCTGCTGGCCGCGCTGCAATACGCCTTCGACCGGCGCACTCCGCTGGCGGTGGCGACCGTTCTGGAGGGCGAGCAAATCGGCCGGCGAGCATTCTCGGGCCTGGAGAACGATCCGTCCGAGAATGGCCAGGCCGGCGGCGATCCGCTTGAAGAGCTTGCGGAACGGGCGCTGGCGAGCGGCAAATCGATTGAAGGGAAGATATCGGCCGGCGGGACAGAAGCTCGCGTGTGGGTTGACTACAGGCCTGCGCGGCCGGGTTTGTGGATCTTCGGCGCGGGCGACGATGCGCAGCCGCTGCTCCGGTTGGCAAAGGCGCTGGGCTGGTTTGTCGCGGTGGCCGACGGCCGCTCGCATCTGGCCACCCGCGAACGCTTCGCGCTGGCCGATGAGGTGCGCATTCTGCCGATCGGAGAGCTGCCCGCTCTTCATCCCACGCGCCCATCGGCCAGTCAGCCAGCAGCTTCGGCGCTGGTGCTCGGAGATCTGCTGCCGCAGGACGCCGCCGCCGTGATGAGCCACAGCTTTGAGCAGGATGCGCGGATTCTTGCCGCGTTGCTGGCTCTCGGCGCGCCACCTGCATACATCG
The DNA here is from genome assembly GCA_963799145.1 of uncultured Acidobacteriaceae bacterium. Classification (GTDB taxonomy): domain Bacteria; phylum Acidobacteriota; class Terriglobia; order Terriglobales; family Acidobacteriaceae; genus Telmatobacter. The sequence goes on from CAWCWQ010000242.1 coordinate 11,517, forward strand.
GCGTGCTCGGCCCACAGCGGCGCACCCGCGAACTGCTGGCGGAAGCCGCCCGGCTGCATGGCATGCCCACGGAGGCCGCCTCAGCAGCCGCCGCGCAGGTGGAGCGATGGCTGGCGCGGCTCTACTCGCCGATGGGGCTCGATCTGGGCGCGGAATCGCCCGAAACCATCGCCTTCTCGGTGCTGGCGGAGGTTCAGAAGTGCCTAACCGGAGCGACTGCGCTGCCGCTCCGCAAGGTGCGTGGGGGAGTTCGGGTCTAGATTCCATCACCGAGTCTGGACCTACGGCCTTTCGGCGGTCGGCTTTCAGCATCCGTCCCTTTTTGGTATTCCAAATGGAAGCATGACAAGCCGATTGCAGCGAGAGACCGACAACGATTGCCGCTGTAAAACGCCATCGACGCAAACGCTCAGGAGCGCTCCACCGAGGATTTCAGGGAAGGCGTCAGAACCTCCACCTGAATGGGGCTTCCGTGATTCTGGTTCATTCCAGTGGATTCTTCGCCCTCAACTCCGCAACAATCTCCGCCGCGGCTTTGCGCGCCTGCTCCGCCTGGTCCGGCGGGAAGCTGATGGCGCCGACGCGGGCGTGGCCGCCGCCGCCGTAGCGCTCGCACACCGACGCCAGGTTCACCATCTTCGCCGGGTCGGCCTTGGTCCAGGGATTCGAGCCGACGGAGACCTTGGTTCGGAAGCTGGACTTCGACAGGCCGATCGAATACGTGGCCTCGGGGTGCAGATAGTAGGGAATGAACTTGTTGTATCCCTCCTGCGGCTGGTCGGCGATGTCGAAGAAGATGGTTCCGTCGCGCTCTTCGCTGCGGGCGCCGATCAGCTCGATTGACTCCCGGTGGCGCTTGAGCAGCGGCGGCAACAGCTCCGCCACGAAGGGCTGGCTTAGCACCTCGGCCAACGGCATTGCGGTCAGCAGCGGAATCAGCCTCGGGATGAATGCCTCATCCTGCGTCGATTCGATAATGAGCGTCAGCTTCATGGCCGGGGCGGCCATCTCCACCGCCGACTCGGCGCTTTCGTATTTCGCGCCATCCACGATGTTGGCCCAGTGGATCAGCTCCGCCACAGGCGCCGTGTCGAAGCCGAAGCGCGTAGAGGCAATGTGCGCCAGGAAGCCGGTGCAGGAGGTGTAATCGGGGTCGAAGAACTTGCGCCCGCCGCACTCCGGGTCGCGCTGGCAGTCGAGGAAGCTCTGCTGGTCCTGCGGCGTCAGGAAGGCCGAAAGATGGTGATCGAACCACCACGTGATCCTGGGCGAGGACGAATACTTGAAGTCGACGATGGCGTTCTCGTCGCCGTTGAATTCGGCCTCGTCGAAGAGCGCGCCGGCGCGGTGAACCAGGCCGCGATACTCGTAGCTGGCCCCGGCGGCGACGCACTCGCGATGAAAGCGCGTGAACAACGAGGCGGAGCAAGCCCCGTCGAAGCATTTGTCGTGATAAAAGACGCGAACCCGCAAACCTGGAACTCCCCGCACGAAAAAGAATGGATTAACGTGAACTGTTAAGCATCAAGGCATCGGCTCGTTGTGTCAAGGCGGAGCCGCGCGATGAGCCGAAACTCAAACGCAAAGAAGCCTTGACAGGGTCAACTGTCAAGGCTCCTTTGGGTTGACGATTCGGTTGGAAAAGACCTCGCTCAGGCCTGGGCTCTACCGGGCGAGCTTCCTGCGCAATGCGCCGGCTAGACCCACCAGCCCGGTGCCGAGCAGAAGCAGGCTGCTGGGCTCGGGAACGACTGGGCTGCCGCCTGCGTTTGACGAGCCTATGGTGATTTCGTCGAATCCAACCTGGTCCGCAACGCCGCCAAAGTTCACCGACTCGGCCGTGCCTGCGAACGTCACGCCCACCGGAGTCCAGGTGCAGAAGTAAAGGGTAGAGCCCGGGGCGCAATCGGTGTCGAATTGGCGAGTCAGCGGCACCGATGCCAGTAGTGTACCGGTACCGTCAAGGCCGCTCCACACAGTAACCGACCCGGGCTCAGACGAACTGTAGTAGAACGAGAAGCCGGTAGTGAAACCTCCTGCCTCGTCCAAGGTATCCGCCGCGCCGCTCAGGAAAAACGCGATCGGGCCCCCGGATGGATTGCCCTGAAAATTGCCGGTTCCCCCATCAAGCGCTGAAATGAGCGCCAACGAGTTGGGCGAGAAGACGATGCCGTCGCTCGGGCCTGGTCCGCTGCCGAGGCCGCCTAGCCCGCCATTGAAGTAGTTATCGATCGGTTCGTAACTCTACAGACCGGCCATGTTGAATGTGACGGATCCAGCCCAAGCCGTCAGGCTGGACACAGCTAAGAACGCCAGTGGCATCGCTATCCTTGCGATTTTCATGCGGACTCTCCATTCATTGACCGAAACGGTCAGCTTTCTTCAACCTCGGCCGAAACTTGCTTGCGCTAGCTGCTCGCCAGCGCGCTTCTCTGGGGTCATCTCAACATTTGCGAGACCCGCGTTTCAGAAATCCCACTCATGCTCTGCCGGGTGAGTGTCGTCGGCGTTGGTCCCGGCAAAGTCCTCGACTTCCCTCCGCAGAACTACACCCACCCCCATTAATCGGAGTTTGTTGCTTTAGTGCAATTCAAGGTCCATGCTCATGGATATTACAATCAATAACATACGCCGCATGCGTTGGGCAAATGCGCAAACTATTGCACTTGATTGGGTAAAGATATTCTCTTTTTCGGGGAAGCTGACCGCGCCGTCGCCGCCCGATTCCGCGCGGGCTCAGAGCTTATCCGTAAATTGCAGATTCTGTAGAGCCGCTCTCCAGAGCGGCTGTCGTGCATCCGCCACGGACGGGCAGCCCTGCGGTTTTCCCGGTTGCCATTTGCACTTATCTCCAGAATAATCAGTTAACTTCATTTCATTCGACGATGCGGTGAACATGCCAGCAAGACAATCCATCCAGCTCGGCCAGGTGCAGGAGACGCTGCTGGTTCCGCTCTACGCCCGCGCGCTCGACTCGCTCAAGAGGCATCCGATCCTGAACGATCCGAAGGCCGTCGAAATGGTCCAATCCATCGATTGGGATTTCCGGAGATTCAAGCAATGGCCGCGAATGATGGGATGCATATTGCGGACCGCGATCTACGACGAGTGGGTCAGGGAATTTCTCAGCCGCCATCCGCAAGGCACCGTGGTCGAAATCGGCGCCGGACTCAACACCCGCTTCGAACGGCTCGACAATGGCGCCCTGCATTGGTTTGACCTCGATCTTCCGGATACCGTAGAACTGCGGCGGAAGTTTTTTGCCGATAGCGAGCGGCGTGTGACTCTGGCCGCGTCGATTCTCGATTCAGGCTGGATCGCCGCGGTGCGTCAAAGCCCCGGACCGTATTGCTTCGTCGCCGAGGCAGTATTCATCTATCTGGCAGAGGCGGAGGTCAAGGCGGCGCTCGCACAGATCACTGCCAACTTCCCGGGCGCAACCATTGCCTTCGACACAACCACCCGCGAAGGGGTAAACCGTGCGAACAAAGACCACATGCGCCGGAATCTTGCTGCCCGTTTCAGATGGGCATGCGAAGACCCGAAGGAGATTGAGCAGTGGAATATCGGGTTGCGCCTGGTGAAATCCAACCTTCCCGACTCTGTGCGGTCACGCCTTCCCCTGCCGATGCGAGCCGCCTTGCGCGTTTTTGCCAAGTTGTTTCCAAGACTCAAGAATGTTTGCCGGTTCAATCTCTTCGCCGCACAGCCGGAAGCCTGACGGGCAGCGAGATGGGGGCTACAAGCGAAACCGCGGCGCGGTGAGCGAAAGGGCGTTAACCCTCTTGCTGCAAAGTGGGACGCCGTCGCAAAAATGTGACTATAATCACATTGGGGAAGGAAAGATCGGTCTCTCCATTGTGCTTTGGAAGGGAATTCCGCCAGATGGCGACAGGCGACCTGGCCCTCGGTCAGCTAGAGGGCGAACTCAGCGCGCGCGAGCGCGTAGTCAACGACTTCAGCATCAACGTGGCAACGGTGAACGGCTCCGGCTCGCAATCCGCCAATAGCGTGCTGCTGAAAAGCATCTTCGGCATGGGTGTTCCGGTGAGCGGAAAGAACCTGTTCCCGTCGAACATCGCCGGACTTCCCACCTGGTATACGATCCGCGCCAGCAAGGACGGCTACGTGGCGCGCAAGCGCGGCGCCGAGGTGCTGGTGGCGCTGAATCCCGACACCGCGCGGCAGGATGCGCTGGACCTGCCCACGGGCGGCGTGGCCATCTACGAGGAGACCCTGGACCTCAAGCAGTATCGTGGCGATGTGGTCTTCTATCCAGTTCCATTCGATAAGATCACCGTGGCCCTCTGCGCCGAACCCAAGCTGCGCAAGCTGGTCAAGAACATGGTTTATGTGGGCGTGGCCGCGCAGTTGCTCCAGATCGATCTTGCCGTGGTGGAGAATTGCCTTCGCAAGCAATTCGCCAAGAAGGTCAAGGTCTTCGATCTGAATTATGGCGCGGTCAAGGCCGGCTTCGATTATGCTGCGGCAAACCTGACCAAGCAAGATCCCTACTTCATCGAGCGGATGAACCGGACGGCGGGCAAGATCATCATCGACGGCAACGCGGCCTGCGGGATGGGCGCGGTCTTCGCCGGGGTGACGGTGGTGGCGTGGTATCCCATTACGCCCTCGACCTCGGTGATTGAGGCAACCACCGACCTGCTGAAGAAGTTCCGCGTGACCGCGGAGGGCAAGGCGACCTTTGCCGTAGTGCAGGCCGAAGACGAATTGGCGGCGATCGGCATGGTGCTGGGCGCGGGCTGGGCCGGGGCGCGGGCCATGACGGCCACCTCGGGGCCAGGCATCTCGCTCATGGCCGAGTTTGCCGGCTTCGGCTACTTTGCCGAAATTCCGGGAGTGATCTTCGACGTGCAGCGGTCGGGGCCGTCAACGGGCATGCCGACGCGGACCTCGCAGGCCGACCTGCTGTCAACGGCATTTCTATCGCACGGCGACACCAAGCACATCGTTCTGCTGCCCGGCTCGGTGAAGGAGTGCTTTGAGCTGGCCTACGCGGCCTTCGACCTGGCCGAGCGCGCGCAGACGCCGGTTTTTGTGCTGACGGATCTGGACCTGGGCATGAACAACTGGATGTCGGAGCCCTTCGAGTATCCCAAGACGCCGCTCGATCGCGGCAAGGTGCTCACGGCCGAGGATCTGGAGCGCCTGGGCGGCTTTGCGCGCTATCGCGATGTGGACGGCGACGCCATCGGCTGGCGCACCCTGCCGGGAACGATGCACCCCAAGGCCAGTTACTTCACGCGCGGCACGGGACACACCGATGCCGGCGTCTATACCGAGAAGCCGGCCGAGTATGTGGCCTTGATGGAGCGGCTGGCGCGCAAGTTCGAGAATGCGCGCAAGCTGGTTCCAGGGCCGGTGACGGTGAGGGATGGCGCCTCGAAGATCGGCTTCCTGGCTTACGGCACCACGGATTTCGCGCTGCGGGAAAGTCTCGATCAGATCGAGAAGGAATATGGCCGCAAGGTGGATTACATGCGCATCCGGGCGTATCCCTTCGCGCATGAAATCCACGACTTTGTGGCCTCGCACGAGCGGGTTTACGTGGTGGAGCAGGACCGTGACGCCCAACTGGCCAGCCTGCTCAAGCTCGATCTTCCCGGTGAGCAGGTTGCCAAACTGCGCAGCATTCTGCACTTCAACGGATTGCCGTTGGACGCTCGCGCCATCACCGAAGAGTTTGCAACCAGGGAGGGCCTCTAGATGGCAACCGCGACAGCCAGTCCAAAAGTAAACCACATCGGCCTTCCGATTCTTGAGTACCGGGGCGGCAAGAGCACGCTCTGCGCCGGCTGCGGCCATAACGCCATCTCCGAGCGCATCATGCAGGCTATGTGGGAGATGGGCGTGGAGCCGGAGCGGGTCATGAAGATGAGCGGCATCGGCTGCTCTTCGAAGAGCCCGGCCTACTTCATGAACCGCTCCCACGCCTTCAACAGTCTGCACGGGCGCATGCCCTCGGTCTCGACGGGCGCCATTCTGGCCAACCACACCATGACCACCATCGGCGTCTCCGGCGACGGCGACACGGCTTCGATCGGGATGGGGCAGTTCGTCCACCTGCTGCGGCGCAACCTGCCCATGATCTACATCATCGAGGACAACGGCGTCTACGGGCTGACCAAGGGCCAGTTCTCGGCCACGGCGGACATCGGCTCCAAGCTGAAGACCGGTGTAGTCAACGACCTGCCCGGTATCGACGCCTGCGCGCTGGCCATCCAGTTGGGCGCCACCTTTGTTGGGCGGTCGTTCTCCGGCGACAAGCAGCAGTTGCTCTCCATGCTGAAGGCGGCCATCGCCCACAAGGGGACGGTGGTGCTCGACGTGATCAGCCCCTGCGTCACCTTCAACGACCACGAGGGATCGACCAAGAGCTACAAGTTCATGCAGGACAACGACGAGCCGATCAACGAAGTGGACTTTGTGGCCAGCTTCGACGACATCGAAGTGGATTACGGCTCAGGCGAGGTCTACGAGGTGGAGATGCACGACGGCTCGAATCTGCGCCTGCGCAAGCTGCTCGAGGATTACGACCCCACCGACAAGGCCAACGCCGTGCGCACGCTGATGGAGGCGCAGGAGAAGGAAGAGATTCTGACCGGGGTCTTCTACATCGACACCGAAAAGCAGACCTTCCTGGATCTGCTGAATGTGGTGGACGAGCCGCTGGGACAACTGCCGGAATCCGTCACGCGGCCGCCCAAATCCGCGCTGGATGGGCTGATGGCCAGCTTGCAGTAATCGTCAACAGCCGGTCGAGCACTCAGAAGAGATCCGGAATGCTGTGGAAGGCGATCCGCGTGGGCGCGGCCTTGAAGGCAGTAAGCATGGTGGCCGGGGCCAGCGTGCTCATTCCGTACTTCGAGTTCAGCGCGTCCATGGCCGCCAGCAGCCGCGCCCGGCTCTGTTCGTCCTCTGTCCCCTCAAACAGATTGAGCGAGTGCAGGCGGTTGGGCACCAGGCCGCCCAGATGCACGCCGACGAAGTAGGGATGATCGAAGCCGGAACCTGCGGGACGGCTGGCCCACAGGCGGCTGAGCGCGGCAATGAGCGTCTGGTTGTCCTGGCACTCGCTCAGGCGCAGCTCGGCCTTCCATCCTCGCGTGGGGACTCCGAAGGTGCTCACCGGCGTGGCCGGCGGCGGGCCTTCCTCGCTGGGGCTCGCTGCCTTCGTCTTTTCGCCGCGCGGGACGGCGAATCCGATAGCGAGCCCGATGCTCCCGGCCCACAAGCCCTGCGCGCGCAGCCGCATGGCGGCCTTGTGGAGCAGCTTGTGCGCCACCGCCCAGGCATCGTCCGGCGTGCGCATCTGGGGCGCGAGTACATGCTGATGGCTCATCGACTTCAGGTGCTCGGCCTCGGTCATGTCGAAGTCCTCGCCCCGGAGCCAGTGCCAGAGCCGCTCGCCCCACACCGAGCCCCAAAGCTGGCCGGCCTGTTCGCAGTCGAGCGCCAGCAGTTCCTCCATGGTGCGGATGCCGCGCTCGTTCAGCCGCTTCTCCGTTTGCGCGCCGACGCCGGGCAGGTCGCGCAGCTTGAGCTGGCGCAGGGCTTCGGGCAGAATGTCCAGCGGAAGCGCGACCAGGCCGTCGGGCTTCTCCATGTCGCTGGCCACTTTAGCCAGATAGCGGTTGGTGGCGAGGCCGACCGAACTGCGCAGCGTGGGGCCGACGCGCTCCAGGATGCGCGCCTTCACCCGGCGGCCGAGCTCGAGAGCAGCCAGAAGTGGACGTTCGCGGCCCATGAGGCGGCAGGCCATCTCGTCGATCGAGAGTACCGCCGTCACCGGCAGGCAGCTTTCCACGGCTTCGACGATGCGGTGATGGAAGTCGACGTAGATCTCGTGGCGCGCCTCGACTAGTACCAGGCCGGGGCACATCCGCTTGGCGTCGGCCACGATGGTCCCCGTCTTTACGCCGTGGGCTTTGGCCTCGTAGCTGGCAGCAATGCAACATGTTGTGTCGGCCATCATGGGCACAATGCCCACCGGGTGGCCGCGCAGCTCAGGACGAACCTCCTGCTCAACCGAGGCAAAGTAGGAGTTCAGGTCGAACGAAGAGCCAGTTCAGCGCCGAACGCCCGGCCTGATCCGGCGCAGACGCCTTCTCTGGATCGTTTGAGGCAGGCGTGGCGTCCCAATTCGGGGTATGGAAATCCTGAGCGCCTTGGTCCATGATGGGATTCAGCGTCGAATTGGGGCCGGTTGCCATACCAAGTTCTAGTTTCGCCGTTTATTCTCTCTATTGCAAGTGGAGATTGACAGAATTCAATGATCGAAAATGAATTTCTGCCGAGAATAAACCTATTGAGCGAGGATGCGTCAAACACCATAGCGAAACCCTGCGCCGCAATGATCACTTCGGTACAGAGCTTTGGGATCCTTGCGGATAGGATCGCCGGATATGCAGGATCTGTTTCATTGGCTTGAGATCAACGGAACCGTCCTCTCCGTGCTGGTTACGGTGGGTGTGGCAGTGTTGCTAGTCGCCTGCCTGGAGTGTTCGCACTGCCCCAAGCGCGACAAGGACGACATCTTCAGCCGCCACGAACTGTAGCGGATCGCGACACTCGGTCGTTTCGAGCCTCTCGAATTCCCCGCCGCTTGGCTGGATGCGCAGACAAGTGCGCTGGGATCTGTTTCGCTCCTTCCGGTGTCTAACCCAGATATGAAGCTGGTTCCTTTCATTTGCGCGTTGTTCTCCATCGTTTCGTTTGCCCCAGCGCAGCAACCCTTACCAAAGCTCCCTTGCGACTATTCCGGTCCGCTTCTGCAAACAAGCGAGGGCCGAATCGTTCGAGTCGCCTCCGATGAAATGAAAAAGCGGGCCACTCACAAGGTTGACCTGGACTCGCCCATGCTCAAACAGTTGGACTTCAGAAGCACCATGATCGTTTCTGTCCTTGTTAGCCCGTCAGGCGACGTCGTTTGCGCGAAGAGCATAAGTGGAATCCCATTTGCACTGGAACCGGTTGCGAAGGCTGTTCGGGCGTGGACTTTCAAGCCGGAGAAACGAAACGGCAAGCCCGTAGCCTACCTTGGCCAACTGGACTTCTTGCTTTGCAACACGGACTGCGGCGAGGAATCTTTCGGGGTGACTCTGCTGAAGTGATGTCTTCGGTGGCCGGCGCAGCGGCGCTGTCTGTCGAGAAACTCCGCTCTGGGTCATTGCACCGGCTTTAGATACTCCTCGAAGTGGGCCAGAATGCGGTTGTAGAGATGCGTCCGCACATCCGGGCCGGCGATGGAGTGGGTTTTCCGCGGATAGATTTGCAGGTCGTAGGGGATCCCGGCCTCGATCAGCTTCTGCACATATTGGACCATATTCTCCATATGCACATTGTCGTCGCCCGTCCCCTGTGCCAGCAGCAAACGCCCCTTGAGGTTGACCGCCGAGTTGACCACGGAGAAGTCGCGATAGCCAGAGACAAACTCGCCGGGCTGGCTCATATAGCGCTCGGTATAGATCGAGTCGTAGTTGCGCCAGTCGGTGACCGGGGCAACGGCAACGCCGGCGCGGAAGCGGTCGGAGTGGGAGAGGGCATAGAGCGTGAAGGTGCCGCCCCAGCTCCAGCCCCACCAGCCCAGGCGCTTTGCGTCCAGTTGCGGATATTTGGTCAGCACGGTATCCAGCACAGTCAACTGGTCTTCCAACTGGACGGGACCGAAGTTATGGTAAGCCGCCTGGGCGAAGTCGCGCCCGCGCATAGGCGTGCCCCGATTGTCGGTGTGCAGCACGGCAAAGCCATGCTGGGCGAGCAGCTCGTCAAAGAGCAGGGCGTCGCTCCAGCGGTTGGCTACGGCCTGCACGCCCGGGCCGCCGTAGGGATTCACAATCAGCGGCACCGAGCCTGGAGTTGCGACGCCCTCGGGCAAAAGCAGCGTGGCGTAAAGCGCGCTGCCGTCGTGAGCCTTTACCTCAAGCTGCTCCGGCGCGCGCAGGCGGTAGGGCTCTAGCACCCTCGTCTGCCAAAATACGTTGCACTTGCCGGGAGACTGGCAGAGACGCAGAATGGGCGGATCGAGGCGCGTGGATTGCTTGTCGGAAAACGCATTGCCGCCGGGAGCAAAGCTGCCTTCATGGCGTCCAGCGCCGGCGCTCAACTGTTTCCGCTCGCCGCCAAAGCTCACCTGCCATAACTGCTGTTCCAGCGGGTTGCCCTCGTTCGACGCGTAGTCGATGAGTTTGCCCTCGAAATCCACTCGAAGAATATCGCCCACCTCGAAGTCGCCCTTGGTAAGTTGCCGCTCCAGCTTGGCCTCGGCGGCGGTTGGATTCGCCTGGTCGTAACTGTAGAGATAGAGATGGTTGTGGCCGCCGGTCCAGTTGGTCAGGACGATCGCGCCAGAGCCGATGGAGACGTCGTAGTTATCGTCGACGAACTTGTCGTCCGCAACTTGAAGCACCCGACGCGCCTGGCCCGTGGCGGCGTCGGCAAAATACACATCCCTGTGCTTGTGGTCGCGCGTAACGGTCTCAATCCACAGCGTCTTGCGGTCCACCCAGCCAAAGCGCGGAACGTAATCCTGGCCCGCAGCGATTGGCAGCTTGACCCACATGGTCTTGCCCCCGCCTGCGCCGACCAAACCCACGCGCGCATCTGGATTGGGGTCGCCGGGCTGCGGAAACCGCTGCATGTCAACCATTGCGTGGGTGGGAATCCAATCTTCGATGGGGTACTGCGGCACGTCGCTTTCGTTCATCTCGAGGTAGGCGAGTTTCTTTGAGTCCGGCGACCAGAAGTAATTGCTGCGCGTCTCCAGTTCCTCTTCGTAGACCCAGTCCACCTCGCCTTCCAGGGTGTGCGAATTGGGAGGCGGAGCCACCGGGGTCGCGGGCCTGCCGGAATCGGAGAGCCGCAGCGCGTAAAGGCCGTGATCGCGAATGAAGGAGACGAATTCGCCATTGGGCGAGAACTTCGGGTCGTCGCCGGAGGCGGCGCCGGTAAAGGCGGCCTCCACGCCCGTGCCGTTGCGCAGGTTGTAGAACCAGAGGCGGCCGTTGGAGTCGAAGAGCAGATGCGACGAGTCTGGCGACCAAAGGTAGCTGGCCATTTTGTAGCGGTCGCGATGGTCGCGTTCTGCCTCCGATCCGCTCGACCCGTTGAGCGTTGCCAGCTTGGCGCGGCTCACCATCACGTGCGGCGTGCCTGTGCCGGGGTCCAGGTCGATCAGCTCGCCGCCATCCAGATAAGTCAGATGCTTGCCGTCCGGCGACCAGGTAAGCTCGCCGGGCGGGGTTCCAATGAGCGGGCCATGCGCAAAGATCGTTTCCACGGTCAAAGGCTTCGCGGGCGCTGGGGCGGCCGGAGACTGGGCCGCGGCATCATGCGCCGCGATCGAGAGTGAGGCAATGACCGAAAACAAGAGTGCGGTAGTACGAGTCAAAGGATGCTCCTCCATAGGCCGAGCCATGTTCTTCATGCCGCAATCTTCAAGATTCGGAGCTTGCAGCCGGTTTATGCCGAGGTGCAGCAGAATCGCTCTCACTGCCCGTGCAAATCAACTCCTCAGCGCTACCCGGATATGGAGTTCCTTCAGCTGCTGGTCGGTGACGGCAGTGGGGGCGCCGGCCATGAGGTCGATAGCTTTGGCGGTCTTGGGGAAGGCGATCACCTCGCGCAGGCTGGGCGCGCCTGCCAGCAGCATGACGATGCGGTCCAGTCCCAAGGCAATGCCACCGTGGGGCGGGGCTCCGTATTCGAGAGCCTCAAGGAAGAAGCCGAAGCGGGCGCGGGCCTCTTCGTCGCCGATGCCGAGCGACTGAAAGATCTGCTGCTGCACGTCCTTGCGATGGATGCGGATGGAGCCGGAGCCTAGCTCAAGGCCGTTCATGGCCAGGTCGTAGCAGTTGGCGCGGACACTGGCCGGATCGCTCACCAGGTTGGCCATATCGGCCTCGTGGGGCGATGTGAAGGGATGGTGCGCGGGCATCCATTTGGCTGTGGCCAGGTCGTACTCGAACATGGGGAAGTCGACGATCCAAATCGGCTGAAAAGCAGCTGAACCATCGATGGGGCCTCCATCTGCGCTGCGCGCGGCAGCCTCTTGGACTGTCCTCTCCGTCGCTCCGAATGCGCCGTGCTTGTCGGCAAACTTCTTGGCCAGTTCGGTGCGGAAGCTGCCGGCGGCGGAGTAAACGTTGATCTCGCGCTCGCTCAGGCGGCCCTCGAACTTGGTGTCGCTGGCCTTGACGGGGTGAGCCGGGTCGCCGGCCACGATAACGACGAAGTCGCCCTCGGAGGCTCCGGCCAGTTCGCGGACCTTGACGGCGGCCTCCGGGAAGCCCTTCGCAAGCCGCTTGAAGTCGTCAATGAATTTGGCGCCCTTCTTCAGGTCGAAGAGCGGGTGGTTGTCTTCGCGCTCCTTGCGGCTCAGTTCGCCGACATTCGGAATGCGGAAGGCGACGACGGGCAGGGCGGGGTCAATTTGCAGCGCGGCGAGGTTTGCGTCGGTGAAGGCTGGGCGCGCGTCGGTGAGGCCGGGGAGGCGGAGGTCGGGCTTGTCGGTGCCGAAGCGGCGCATCGACTCGTCGTAGGTGGCGCGTGGGAATGGCGAGGGCAGCATGACGCCGGCGGCCGCAAAGCCCGCCACCATGAACTGCTCGACGACGGCGAAAACGGTCTCCTGATGGGGGAAGCTCATCTCCAGGTCGACCTGCGTGAACTCAAGCTGGCGGTCGGCGCGCAGATCCTCGTCGCGGAAGCAGCGCGCGATCTGGAAGTAGCGGTCGAAGCCGGAGATCATGAGAATCTGCTTGAAGATCTGCGGCGACTGCGGCAGCGCGTAGAACTCGCCGGGATGCACGCGGCTGGGAACGAGGAAGTCGCGCGCGCCTTCGGGCGTGGACTTGGTCAGAATGGGCGTCTCGATCTCCAGAAAACCCTGGCGGCTGAGGCTCTCGCGGATGGCGAGCGTGATGTCGTGGCGCAGCCGGAAGTTGTGCTGCATCTCGGCGCGGCGCAGGTCCACGTAGCGGTATTTGAGGCGAACTTCTTCGTTCTGAATGGCTTCTTCGGCGGGCGAAAAGGGAGAGAGGCGGGTGTCGTTGAGGACCAGAATCTGAGTGGCCTCGATCTCGATCTCGCCGGTAGGCATCTTGGGATTGATGGCGTCCTGATCGCGCAGCCGCACCTTGCCGGCGGCGGCGACGACGTACTCCGGGCGAACTTGCTCGCCCTTCGCGTGGCCCTCGGGGGTCAGCTCCTTGTCCAGCACGATCTGACTGATGCCGGAGCGGTCGCGCAGATCGAGAAAGATGAGATTGCCGTGGTCGCGGCGGCGGTTGACCCAGCCCATCAGAACCACTTGCTGGCCTGCGTGGGCAGCGCGCAGATCGCCGCAGAGATGCGTCCGTTCGAGATTGCCTAGGAAATCGAGTGACATTGCATTCTGATTGTAATGGAAATGGCCTGACGGGTCGGGCAAGAGCCTTCGCGATGACATGGTTCGCCGGGTTGACACATTCCCCCGGTCTGCCGACAATGAACCAGCGGAGGTCCCCATGAAACTACGAATCGTAACTCTTGTGTTTGTCGCGCTGGCGCTTTCACACGCCTGCGTGCTGGCGCAGCAATCCATGCCGCAACCTGAGGCTTCAAAAGAGGCAAAGATGGTGCACGCCCCCGCGCCCGGCAGCCCCGAATGGCAGCAGCTCAAAACTCTTGTTGGGGTGTGGCAAGGCGCAGTCTCAGAGGATGGCAAGCAGATGGGCAGCACCCTCGAGATTCGCATGACCGGCGACGGCTCGGCCATCATGCACATGCTCGACAAGGATACCTCGCACGAGATGGTCACCATGTTCCATCCGGACGGTCCCACCCTGTTGGCCACGCACTACTGCGCGGCGCACAATCAACCCCGACTGCAACTGGTTACCGCGCCCGGCCCGAACCAGATCGCTTTCCGCTTCAAGGATGGAACCAACATCGGCCCTGGCGACGGCCACATGACTGGCCTGGTCATTACCTTCATCGATGCCGACCACCACGATGAGACCTGGACCTACGAAGATCACAGCCAGGAGCTGCCGCCGGCGGTCTTTCATTACACACGGAAGCGTTAGCGGCGCAGCTGGAAGGGTCCTGATGCGCGGCTGCCGGAGCCCGGGCTCAGCCCGCCGTCTCAGCTAGAAACTCCGCCACTTCGGCGCGCGCGACCTTGCTCTGTTTGCCGGTCGAGAAGGTCTTCACCGTCAGGATGCCGGATTGAAGCTCGTCTTCACCGAGGATGACGATGTTGCGGGCGGTCCTGTCGGCGGCTTCAAAGGACCTCTTCAGGCGAAAACTGCCGTCGCCAAGCTCGATCCACAGGCCTTTGTGCCGCAGTTCGCGGGCCAGGACAAGAGCGGCGGAGTTGAGGCTCTCGCCCAGCGGCGCAATGAACGCATCGGCCAGCACCTGCGGCGCGGCGGACTCTTGGGCCAGCAGAGTGAGCACCAGCCGGTCCTCGCCCATCGCAAAGCCGATCCCCGGTGCCCTCGGCCCGCCGAGCATCTCGCTCAGCCCGTCGTAGCGCCCGCCGCCCAGCAGGGCATTCTGAGCGCCCAAACCACCGTGGGTGAACTCGAAGGTGGTGCGGGTGTAGTAGTCCAGGCCGCGCACCAGGCGATGGTTGAGCGTGTAGGGAACGCTTGCGGCGTCGAGAGCCGCTCGAACTGCGGTGAAGTGGGCCTGCGAAGCCTCGTCAAGCGAGTCGGCGATCACCGGCAGCGTCTCGATGATCGGCTGATCGGCGGGAACCTTGCAGTCCAGCACGCGCAGCGGATTGGTGACGGCGCGGCGCTGGCAGTCCGCGCACATCTGGCCGGCGACTGGAACGAGGGCGGCGCGCAGGGCTTCGTTGTAACGGGCGCGGTCGGCGGCGGAGCCTACGGAGTTTAGCTCCAGCGTCCAGCCGGTTATGCCTAGCTCGTCGAGAAGCGTGGCCAGCATTTCGAGGACTTCGGCGTCGCGCAAAGGGCTCTCGCTGCCGGCCGAGGGCGGGCCGAGAACCTCCGCGCCGATCTGGTAGAACTGCCGGTAGCGGCCCTTCTGCGGGCGCTCGCGGCGGAACTGCGGGCCAATGTAATAGAGCTTCTGCAGCTGGCCGGTTTCGCCCAACTGGTGCTCGATGTAGGCGCGGACGACACCCGCCGTGTTTTCGGGGCGCAGAGTCAGGGACTGGGTCTTCTCCGACTGCGCGCGGGCGCGATCCTCCCAGGTGTACATTTCTTTCGATACAATGTCGGTTTCCTCGCCCACGCCGCGGGCAAAGAGCGCCGTGTCTTCAAAGACAGGCGTGCGAATCTCGCCGAAGCTGTAGCGGGCAAAGACTGCGCGCGCGGTGGCCTCGATGCGGTTCCAAAGGGCCGTCTCCGGCGGCAACAGGTCGCGCGTGCCGCGAACGGCTTTCAGGGTGCTCATAGCTTCTTTAGTCTAAATGGACAATTGCGGCCACTACGCCTCCTCATCGAGCAGAGTCTCCAGGTTGCGAGCGCCATGCAGCACCTGGACGATCTGGATGGCCTGCTCACGGGGCAGGTACCGGTAGAAGACCATGTGCTTTGGAAAGCCGGGAACAAATATCCATCGCAGCCCCGTCAAAGCGGGGTCGCGGAAGCGACAGGAGGCGCCGCGTTCAGGCCAGTTCAACAAGGAGTTTACTGCTCGGTACACGGCCTCTTCCCACCGTTCGGCCAAGTAAGTGTCAGCGGCCTGCCGGTAGTAGTCCGCCTGCTCGATGACCGAGAGTGCGGCGGCCTCGGAGATGCGCAGTTCGATCACGGCCGGGCGAGCTTCTCCCGCAGAACCGGCACGAGAGAGCGCCCGCTCAGTTCCTCTGGGGCAATCACGAACTCTTTCGTTTGCAGTGCATCGAGGAGTTCATTCTCAAGCCGAGAACGCCGTTGCTCTTTGTCCTGGCGAATCAAGTTGCGGATGAACTCGCTCGGCGTTCCGTAGTCGCCAGAGGAAACCCGGCTTTCCACGTAGGCTTTCAAAGGGTCGGGGAGGGAGATGTTCAGCGAGGTCATGGGCATACCTTCATCTTATGACAGTTTTTGACGTAGATGCCAATCCGGATGAGCTCTTGGCGAGTCTGCGGATCGGATTGCGGGAATACTGCCTGCAACCGACAATCAGCTTCCACCTCCAACCTGAGCTCTGGGAACAGCCCCAAGCCCAGCCCCTGCTCACAGCGGGCGCACGTAGTTCTTCCCCGGCATGCAGCGCACCCGCCCGGCGATCTCCAGCTCGAAGAGCGCCGTGAACACCTCGGAAGACGTCAACTGCGTCTCCAACAGCTCGAGAATCTCGTCGATCTGCAGGCTCGCGTCGGTGCGCAGAATCTCCAGGACCATGGCCTCCTGGGGGCGCAGAACCGGATCGGGCAGAAGTGACGCGGTGGTCTCCGACATGGATGCCGCCGGCGCCTCGGCCTCCAGCTCCAGCCGAAACTGCGAGGGCAGCTCCTCCCACACATCCTCCCAGGTGGCCACCAGCTTGGCCCCCTGCTTGATCAGCGTGTTGGGCGTCCACGAGCCCTTGCTGGTCACGTTGCCCGGCACCGCGAACAGGTCGCGATTCTGCTCCGCCGCGCAGCGCGCCGTCACCCGCGTTCCGGAGTTCTCCGCCGCCTCCACCACCAGCACGGCCACGCTCAGCCCGCTCAAAATCCGGTTGCGCCGGGGAAAGTTCTGCGGCGCCGGAAAGGTTCCCATCGGCAGCTCGCTCACAATGGCCCCGCCAAGAGCCAGTATCTCCTCGGCCAGCTTCTTGTTCTCCTTGGGATAAACGACGTCGATGCCCGTGCCCCACACGGCCACTGTGGGCATTCGAGCCGCCAGCGCGCCGCGGTGCGCGCAACTGTCGATACCGCGCGCCATTCCGCTCACAATTAGCAGCCGCCGCGCGGCCAGATCCCGTGCCAGCATCTCGGCCACGCCGGAACCGTAGGGGCTGGGATGGCGCGTGCCCACAATTGCAATCGCCGGCCAGCCAGCAGGCTCACCGCCCCGCGCACCCAAAGAATCGGCGGCGGATCGTAGATTTCCTTCAGCCGCTCCGGGTACTCCGGGCAACTGAAACTCACCAGCGTTGCGCCCTGCGCCGCCACCCGCGCCCACTCCTCCTCGGCCGCCCGGCGCGCCTTGCCGTCAAAGATGAACTGCGCCGCCTCGGCCGGAAACCGCAGCCCTTCGAGCGCCGTCAGCGGCAGCGTGAAGATCTGGCCGGGCGCGTCCAACTGCGCCACCGCATCCAGAATCCGCTTGGGCCCCAGCCCCGGCGCCAGCGCCAGCGCCAGCCACGCCAGCCGATCCTCATCCAGAGGGACAGCCGAGGCTCCCACCGCATTGAGAGGCAGAGTCGTCATCGCCAGGTTTCTCGTTTCTATGATCGGCGCAGGCTGGGATTTCTTGCAGGGAACAGGAAAACAGCTTGAAAGGCGATTTCGCTCACGGTATCGCCTTACGAGCCCAAAAGTCAAGCTCAGCATTCTGAGGGATGGTTCAGTTACCGGATTGTTGACATAGCTTTAGCTGAACGGGGCAATGGCTTGCTTTTGGATTCTCTTCATTGTGCGCCAGTATTCGTCCAATTGATTTCGTCCTGTGCTGGATAGCTTCACTGTAGTGCGGGTCTTCTTTCTCTCCAAAACCCTGTCGATGTAGATCAGACCCGCCTCCTCCAGCCGAGTGAGCTGCACCGAAAGATTGCCTTTGCTAAGTCCTGTAGCGGTCTGTAAAAAGGTGAAATCGGCGCTGGAGCAGGCGGAGAGCACGGTCAGGATCGCCAGCCGCGCCGGTTCGTGGATGACGCGGTCAACCTCCGGGAAACCAGGCTGATTCTCAGGCATCGGTATCCTCGCGAAGAGGAATACAGAGACTCATTAAAAATAGGTGGTCGGCGACGCAGAGGGCCAGGGCAATCAGGCACAGAATAACGAAGATCAATGAGTTCTCGCGGTGAGTAAGCTGGATGAGCATTGTGGAAGCGACTGATAGCGTAGCAGCCAACGCATAATAGACGCGGCGAAGGGGTGGATTCTCCGAATCGAACAAAGGTGGGCCACAATATAAAATTGGGACGTAGTAAGGCATACTCCAAAAGAAGTCTTTGTCAAAACATATGCAATATATCATCCAGACCATGAAACACAGGGAAATACTCAAACTCCAGTAAATGCGACCGGTTGTAAAAATACGCCAGGCCGGATTAACCAAGCCAAAGCGTCGCTTATAATACCGGCTGGCCAGCCACGGCCACAGCCATACGAGACCTGCTGCCACCAATATAAATACACCATGTCTTTCGAAATAGGTTGGTTTCGCCAGGATGACAATCCAGAAGAACCAAAGTGGCGCAATGCGAATACCTTGCAGTTCGTAATAGTGGCGTGTGAGATAGGTCAGGCGTTTCTGATCTTTCATCATAGTGGTCGTATCTTCAAGCATCGGCATTCTCCCGGAGTGGAATGCACAGGCTCATAAGCAGCAGATGATCGGCAATGCCCAGAGCCACCAGGGCAACACACTGGATGGCGATGATGATCCTTCCGTCCCAGCGTGCGATCTGAAGGAACAGCGAGGAGAAAACCACCATCGCGCCGGCCAGCGCGAAATAGATGCGCCGAACCGGAAGATTCTCGTCGCTGAATGCGGGGCTGACCCACGCAAGCGTCAACAAATAGGGCAAATTCCCGTGGAAATGAAGAAAAAAGAGGGAATAAATAAACCAGAAGAAAAAACAATGCACAAGAACCCAATAGACTCGGCTCGTGGGGAAGATAATCCATGTCGGCTTCAGCCAGCCAAATCGGCTGCGATAATACCGGCCGGCCAGCCATTGGCAAAGGGCCATGAGGCAGATTGCCGCGAAAATGAATACATCATGAACCGGACCATTGGTGTGTGCAGAATTGGGCTGAAACTGAATCGCAAGCATAAAGAACCACAGCGGTAAGGTGCGGATACCCTGTAGTTCGTAGTAGTGGCGCGTGAGGTAGATCAGTTGACTGTGGTCGTCCATGATAATGTTTATACCATAAACCGGTTTATGTGTAAAACTAATTCGTTCGAATTGTGGTACATCATCATGATGAGCTGCTTAAGAGATTGAACCTGAGTCTCCAGTAAACCTGAAATTGCGCTGCGCCCCCCAGAGCCGAGCCTTCAAGCCCGCCAAATCCGCCGCCCCTTCATTCATCGCGGAAACGCTCCGGAGTTCTTCGCCCAGCGTTGACAGTCTAAGAGTGCGTGACTTCCATCTCCCATTCCCGTCTGCGCGTCGCCGCCATCAGTTTCCTCAATCCCGCGCCGCTGATGTGGGACTTCGAGCACCCGCCGCTGGACGCCCCGCTCGCCCTGCGCTACCAGATCGACCGCATGTCACCCTCCGAATGCGCCGCCCGGCTGGCCAAGGGAGCCGCCGACATCGGCCTCAGCCCCATCGCCGCGCTCGCCACCATATGCTCTCGCTTGGGGGGAAGTCAAGACTGGAACCGCGTAAAAGCGCCATCGATATAATTGAGATGTCTCCCTTCTCAACAGTATTTTCCGCCGAGCGGCGGTCTCAGTCACGGTACATTTATGTCGAAACTCTCTGAGCTTTTCATCAAGTTGCGGCCCGAGCACCCGATCGTTGCGATTGTAGTCGTGTCGGTCTTGAGCCTTGGACCGGGAATCATGCTCTACCAACTGCACAAATGCGCGCCGGGAAACAACGACGATCTGTATCGCGCGATCGCGGATGACGACGCGGAAAAGGTTGGAAAGCTGCTGGCCAACGGCGCCGATCCGAACTCCCGCAAATGCTGCTATGTTGACGGTCCCGATTACGGCGGCGTTACAACAGAGTTTCAGCGTGACTCGCCTCTGACTTCAGCGGCGAAATCCAACCAGCAGGAGATGGTTCGCATGTTGCTCGATGCCGGAGCCGATCCCAACACACCAGACGAGTATGGCACTCCGCCGCTGAACACCGCGCTTAGCTTGCGGCACCCGATCGCCGCCGCGGCGATGATCGCCCATGGTGCAGACCCCAATCGTCCCGACCCGCAGAATGGCTTTACGCCGCTCATGCTCGCCGCCCAGGACGGGGAGGTTGGCACGGTCAAGGCCCTCCTCGCGGCGGGCGCCGATCCCAAGGCGCAAGACAGCAGCGGCGATAGTGCCGCCACTTATGCCGGCGGCGATCGGGAGCTAATCCTGAGTCTGCTGCGGCAAGCTTCGAAGAAGTAGCGTTCACAACGGCCGCCGCTGCGGAAGTCCGCGTCGGCGGCTGATACTCTAAGGTACGATGACTTCCGCACCGCAAGCTCGCCTGCGCGTCGCCGCCATCAACTTCCTCAATCCCGCGCCCCTGATGTGGGACTTCGAGCACCCGCCCCTGGACGCCCCGCTCGCGCAACGCTACCGGATCGACCGCATGTCGCCCTCGGAGTGCGCCGCCCGGCTGGCCTCGGGAACCGCCGACATCGGTCTCATCCCCATCGCCGCGCTTGCAGTTACGCCGGGCCTTCGCATTCTTCCCGGCTGCGCCATCGCCTCCAAAGGCTGTGTGCGCTCATTGCGGCTTGTCCGCCGCGCCGCCCAGCCGCTTGCCGCCCTGCGCTCAGTGGCCGCCGACTCCGCCAGCCGCGCCACTTTGGCCTACGCGCGCATCCTCTTTCACAAGTGGGGCAATCCGGCCGTTCCCTTCCTTCCCGCAGCCGCCGACCTCGACGCCATGCTTGAGCGTGCCGACGCCGCCATCCTCATCGGCGACCCGGCTCTGCTGGCTCTGGAGGAGCGCGCCAACCGCTTCGAGCGCACCGGCGAAGAGCTTGTCTACCACGACCTGGCCAAGGAGTGGCGCGCCCTCACCGGCCTTCCCTTCGTCTCCGCCGTCTGGTGCGTTGCGCCTCGCAACTCTGAGGGTGCCCCAGGTCTCGATTCCGAGACCTGGGATTCCATAGCCCAGGACTTCATCCAATCCCGCATCCACGGACTCGAAAACATCGATGCGCTGGTAGCCGAATGGTCCGCCAGACTTCCCATCCCGGCAGGGACCATCCGTGCTTATCTCACCACAAACATCCACTATGTGCTGGATGAAGAGTGCCTTGAAGGAATGCGCGGCTTCTTCCGCATGGCCGCCGAACTCGGCGTCTTGCCGGAGTACACCTTCTCCATGCCCTAGCCGGTGCTCTGGTATGGCGTCTTGATGACTTCGTGCTGTCCCAGATCCCCATGTGCGAGCGACCTGGGCACACAGCAAGCTCCATGAAATCTGAATCCACCAACCCATCCGCCTAATCTCTTGTACGAGGGGAGGCAAGATGAAGGTTGGAGTCTTGGGATCGGGCACTGTCGCCAAGGTATTGGCTGGCCGGCTTCCTGAAGCACGGCCATCAAGTTACGATGGGCACAAGAACACCCGCCAAACTTGCCGACTGGGCAGCGCAGAATCATGAGGGCTTAGTGGGGAGCTTCGCTGCCGCGGCGGCCTTCGGCGAAGTCGTCGTTCTGGCCGTTAAGGGCAAGGCGGCTGCCGATGCGCTGCGCCTGGCCGGCCCGGAGAACCTTGCTGGAAAAACGGTCATCGACGCCTGCAATCCCATTGAAGATGCCCCGCCTGTCAACGGAGTGCTCCCGTTCTTTACCAATATCAATGAATCTCTGATGGAGCAATTGCAGCGCGAGTTTGCCGGCGCGCACTTCGTCAAGGCTCTTAACTCGGTGGGCGCCGCTTCAATGGTGAATCCGGAATTCAAGGATGGCAAGCCGACCATGTTCATCTGTGGTAACAGCGAAACAGCAAAGAAGACGGTCGGCGGAATCCTCAACCAGTTTGGATGGGAGACGGCGGACATGGGCAAGGCTGAGGCCGCGCGCGCCATCGAACACCTCTGCATGTTGTGGTGCATTCCGGGTTTCACACGCAATCGGTGGACTCACGCCTTCAAGCTGCTGACCAGGTGATCCAGCGAGCCTGCGATAACTTGACGCATGACCTGCCTCTAACTCGCTAACAGGGCCGATCCATCGCGGATCGTCCCGCTAACATGAAACCCGGCCAAGGGCGCAAAGCCTACACTCGATCCTCCAGACTCAAAACTGTTCACTGATCACTGATCACTGACCACTGTCTTTCAAATCTCCCACCGCAGCAGCGCAGCGCCCACCGTGAATCCCCCGCCCACGGCGGCCAGCAGCACCAGGTCGCCCTTCCTCAGCTTGCCCTCTTCAATGGCGGTTTCCATGGCCAGCGGAATGGTTCCGGACGATGTGTTCCCATACTTTTCTATATTGATAATCACTCGCTCGGGGTCCATCCCCAGCCGGTCGGCCGTCGCGGTGATAATGCGCTTGTTGGCCTGGTGGGGAATAAAGCAGCCCAGCTCAGAGCCGGCCACGCCGTTGCGCTCCAGCACCTTGGCCGATACCTCTGCCATCTTGCGCACGGCAAACTTATAGACCGCCGCGCCGTCCTGGTAGATGTAGTGCATCTTCTTGTCCACGGTTTCGTGGCTCGACGGATTGAGGCTTCCGCCGCCCTTCAAATTCAGCGCGGCCCCGCCCGATCCGTCGATCTCGTGCACAAAATCGATGAAGCCGGTCTCGCTCTGTTCTGCCGGCTCAACCAGCACCGCTCCGGCGCCATCGCCAAAGAGCACGCAGGTGGTCCGGTCGGTGTAATCGGTCATGCGGGTATTGGCATCGGCTCCGATCACCAGAACCTTGCTGTGCGCGCCGCTCTCCACCAGCTTGACGCCCACCTGTAGCGCGAAGACAAACCCGGAGCAGCCGGCCGAGAGGTCGAAGCCCCATGCCCCTTTTGCGCCGATCTTGTCCTGCACCAGGCAGGCCGTCGCGGGGAACATCATGTCCGGGGTCACCGTGCCCACGATGATGACCTCGACTTCGGAAGGCTCTATCCCCCGCGCCGCCAGGCAGCGCTTGGCCGCCTCCACGCACATATCGCTAACGCCCAGCCCTTTGGCCAGCACGTGCCGCTCGCGGATGCCGGTCCGCTCCCGGATCCACTGGTCGTTCGTATCCACCAGCCTTTCAAGATCCTGGTTGGTGATCACATCGGGGGGAACGTAGGTTCCAAGCGCGCTTATCTTGGCGCGCCGGCACACCACGGGGCGAACGGTAAGGCTCAATGCATTTCTCCTTGCATAGGGCTGGCCAGCCGATCTCCGATCTCTGACCCCTGATCTCTGATCTCTGATCTCTGACGCAAAAAAGCGCCGGGTGACCTACTGCGCCCGTACTAGCCCGTTACCGTTGCTTCCTTCCGGACCTGGCGGGGTTGGCGGGATTACGTCGCGTAGGACCCGGCACTCATTGATTTTAGCACCGGCATCTTCCGTATCGAAGCGCGCTTCGCGTCACCCCACCGCGGGCCGCGGCACGGTCCTCCTGGTTACGATCGTCAACTTGGCCCCGGTCAGCTCCGGGCCTTCCCAGCCTTCCTTTGCCGCTTCAATATGAATCTCGCCGGGCCGCTTGGTGGACTGCACGATCACCTGCGCGAGTCCGTTGAAGAGCGAGCGCTTCGGCTCCTTGTCGCTCTCCTGGCAGTTGGGATCGCCGTTGCCCACGCCGATCAGCGTTCCCGCTCCGGAGACCTTGAAGCCGATCAGGTTGCCTGCCGTCGGAACCGGCTGCCCATCCTTGTCCAGCGCCTCCACCTTCAGGATCGCCACATCCTCGCCGTCGGCATCGATCTCCGTCCGGTCCGCCGTCAGCCGGATGGCCACCGTCGGCCCGGTCGTCTCGCGCTTCTCGGTGAGCACCACCTTGCCGTCCTTTGAGCCGCGCGCCTCGATGAACCCCGGCTCGTACTTCACCTTCCACTCCACGTGACCCAGGCGCGGAACCTTCTGGCTGCCCAGGCTCTTGCCGTTCACGAAGAGCTCGACCTCGTCCAGGTTCGAGTGCACCCAGACCGGAATCTCCTCGCCTTCCTTGCCCTCGAAGTTCCAGTGCGGAAAGAGATGCAGCACCGGCTCGCTCGCCCCACCAGGCCTTGTAGTAGTAGAACGTGTCCTTGGGAAATCCGCACATATCGATAATGCCGAACTGCGAGTTGATCGAGGGCCAGCCGTAAGGCGTAGGCTCGCCGCGATAGTCGAAGCCGGTCCAGGCAAAGCCGCCCGCCTCCCACTCGCGCGTCGCGTAGAACTTCCACCACTCCTCGGCCGTCTCGCCCCATCGCGCCGGGTTCACGTCGTACGAGCTCATCGATGTTGCGCAGCGGATCGGTTGAGTAGTCGCCGCGCGTGGAGATGGCGCTGGCCGTCTCCGAACCGTAGAGCGGGCGCTTGGGATGCTCCTTGTGGTAGCCGTCGGGGCAATTCAGAGTTGTAGTTGAAGCCGATGATGTCGAATGCATCGGAGACGCCCTTCTCGTTGTCGCCGTTGACCGCGGCGGAGACCGCGCGCGTGGGGTCGAGTTCGTGGCATCGCCGCACCATGGTAGCCGCGATCTTGGCGCCCTGCTCGGCCATCGCATCCTGCAGCATGCCACTCCTCGTTGCCGATAGACCACAGAATGATCGACGGCGAGTTGCGATAGCGCTTGACCATCGCCTCCAGTTGCGCCATGCCCTCCGGGCTCGAACTCATCTGGCGCGTCTCGCACATCATCATCATGCCCATGCGGTCGCAGGCTTCCACCCACTCCGGCGTGGGCATATTGTGCGAGGTGCGCACCGCGTTGCAGCCCATCTGCGCGCAGCACGGCCAGCCGGAACCACTGCAGCCGGTCGGGCACCGCCGCGCCCACGCCGGCGTGGTCCTGGTGGTTGCAGGTGCCTTGAATCTTGACGGACTTGCCGTTCAGGAAGAAGCCCTTGTCGGCGTCGAAGACCGCCGTGCGCACGCCAAAGCTGACCCGCTCGGCATCGCGCGGCTTGCCGCCCGCCTCCACGGTCACAATCGCCGAGTAGAGATTCGGCGTCTCCACCGACCACAGCGCCGGATTGGCCAGCTTGGCCGTCGCCGTGAAGTTCGCTGCGCCGTCCACGGCGAATCGTTTGCGCCGCGGCCTCGGCGGTCGCCACGGTCTTGCCCGCAGCGTCCAGAATCTGCCAGGTCACCTTGGCGTTCTCCGCCTGCTTGCCCTCGTTCTGCACCACCGTGCCAAGCGTCAGGAGCGCGGAGCTCCCGCTTACCGCCGCGCGCACCGTGCTCTCCCACTGTGCCCAGGTGCAGCGCATCGGTCTTGGTGAGCCACACATGGCGATAGATGCCCGCGCCCTCGTAGAACCAGCCGTCGCCAAAGCTGGCATCGACGCGCGCCACAATGTAGTTCTTCGCGCCGTAGCTCAGAAAGTCCGTCAGATCGAAGCGGAACGGCGCGTAGCCGTTGTCGTTGCGGCCGATGAAGCAGCCGTTGACGAAGACCAGCACGTCGCGGAAGGCGCCGTCGAACTCGACCGCAGATGCGCCGGCCCGCGTCGCTGGCCGGAATCTCGAACTCGCGCCGGTACCAGCCCACGCTGGTCTCCGGATAGCGGCGGCCGAGCGGCTTGTAGCCATGGGATTTCTGCTCCTCGTCGCGCACAAAGGGCAGCTCGACCGCCCAATCGTGGGGCAGGTTGAGCGCGCGCCACTTCGAGTCGTCGAATTTGGCCTTGGCGAAGTCGAAGTCGCCGGTCTTGGCAAAGTCTCCCTGGCCGTAGCCGAAGCCCAGATCGCGGGCCGGGTCGGAGCCGTGGCCAAACTGAAACTTCCAGCCGAAATCGAAGAGCAGTTGCTCGCGCGGCGCAACGGCGGCCAGCGCCTCGGCCGACCCGGCGCCAGGATAGCCGCCAGCCAGCGCGGCGGCGCGCCCCCAGGCCGAACGGGCCAGCAAGGAGGAAGCTGAAAGCGCAGCTCCGGAATAGAGCAGTTCGCGACGGGTCATGCCAGACATGGAAGATATTCCTTTCAGATGAAGTACCGCCGCGGATCGCTCTTCAGTCCCGCGCGGCGAGCAGGGCCGGTCGGCAAACCTGAACCCGCCAGCCGCCACGCGAGATGGGTTTCCGGTTCGAAAAGCCCCGGCGGCGGCAGGGCCGATCTTGCCACCGAGTAGTTTAGCAGGGTCTTCCGACGGCCTGCCGAGGAAGAGTGCGTCGAGGCGGTTTTCAAATTGGGGCATTCGGTAATGGGTCAGGTTCCGGTTTAGCGGCAATTCGACCCTGACAGCGCCAACGCATCGGGAATTCCCTCTCACAGGGTACCTTTCCGTACCAAATCGCGAATGCATCATCGGCGCGTTCTCTCCGGAGCATAGGCGGCGGGCGCTTCAACGGAAGGGCGGCCAGGTGTCAAGGTAACTTCTTGCTGTCGCGTTTCGTCCATCGTTGCGGCTGTTCGCCGGCTGGCTGTGGCTGGGAGGCCCTCATGTGTAACTTTTCCGCCGCTCGTGCATACAATAGGCGGCAACGCGAATGACCGACTTCGAGGCTTTATACGCACGCTATTCCCGGGACGTACACCGGTTCGCGCTCTACCTTTGCGGCAATGCGCATGAGGCGGAGGATATCGCATCGGAGACTTTCGTGCGCGCATGGACCAGCGGCGGGGAGGTACGAGCGGCTACGGCCAAGTCGTACCTGTTCACCATCGCGCGCAACTGCTACCTGCAGGGTCTTCGCCACAGAAAGCGGGAGACGCAGATGGACGAAGACGTGTCCGATTCCGCCGCAAACCCGCACGCGGACACGGAAAGCCGCATTGAACTGGGCCGAGTCCTGGCAGAATTGCAGCGGATGCCGGAAATCGACCGCACGGTGTTGCTGTTGCGGGTCCAGGAAGGCATGCCGTATCAGGAAATCGCCGGCGCGGTCGGCTTGTCGTTGTCCGCTGTGAAGGTCAAGATCCATCGTGCCCGCCTGAAGCTGGCGCAATGGCGAACTACGCAGGAGGCAAGAGAATGAATATCACTCGAGATGTGATCCGGGATCTGCTGCCCGTCTATTTTTCCGGCGACGCCAGTCCGGACACGAGCGCGCTTATCGAAGCGTACCTGCGGAAGGATCCCGAATTCGCTTGTGCCGTGGAAGCGCAACGGCGGGAGTTCTCCGCGCAACCTGACTTGCTGGCGCCCGTCGGCGAGCTTTCCCCCGATCTCGAACTCGAAACGCTGCGCAGGACCAGAGCGGAAATCGGGCGGCAGAAGTGGCTCATGGCAATCGCCCTGATGTTGACCGCCTTCCCCTTTTCCTTTGCAGCTTCAGACTCTCGTTTGGAATTCATGGTCCTGCGCGACCAGCCGGTGCTGGCTGCCGTTGCATGGATCGGCGCGCTTATCCTCTGGATCCAGTATTTTCTCGCGCGCCTGCGCATGAAGGCATCCGGACTTCTGACCCAAACCCGGAAGGGGGATCGGGCATGATGGCGCGTTCCGATTTGCAGGATGGGCTGGTTGTCGACCGGCTCGCGCTGCGGCTCGGCCGGTTCCACCTGGATGCGGTGTCGTTCCACATCGCGCCAGGCCAGGTCACGGCGTTGCTGGGACACAACGGCGCGGGCAAGACGACGACTTTCCGCGCGATGATGGGGATGGTCCGCAAGGACTCCGGCGAGGTCAGGCTCGGCGCCCTCGATCACCTGCGGGATGAAAAGGAATTCAAAACGCGCGTCGGCTTCGTCCAAGAGGAGAGCTTCTTCTACGGCTCCATGACAATCGGCGAGCTGGTGGCCTTCGTTGCCCCCTTCTATGCCAACTGGGACCGCGGCCTCTCGGATCGTCTGATCCAGTCGTTCGACCTTCCGCGGGACGAGAAGCTGACGCGATTCTCGAAAGGCATGCGGACGAAGGCAAGCCTGCTGATCGCGCTGTCGCACTCGCCGCGAGTACTCCTGCTCGATGAACCGACCTCGGGTCTGGACCCGCGCAGCCGCGTTCAGATCCTCACGCGATTGCAGAAAACCGCGCGCGAAGACGGCGCCGCGGTTCTGTTCTCGACTCACAATCTTCACGAGGTGGACCGGGTCGCCGATCGCGCCATCGTCGTCGATCACGGCCGAATCCTGGCCAACCAAGACCTCGCCGCTCTCCGCCGCGAAAGCGGTCGATTGTGGACGCTCGAACAATACTACCTGGAGCTGGTGCCATGAATGTAATCCGCCTCATCGCCAAAGACGTGAAGCTCCAACGCAACTTCCTTGTCCCGCTGGTCCTGCTGGAACTGGCCGGCCTCTTCCTGTATGCGGTGCAGATCCCGTCTCACATTCCCGGTGTCGCCTTCGGCTTGCTTCACGGCGTGGCGCTGATTGGCGATTTCCTGATCTGCTACCGGACGATGATTGCTGAAGAGAAGAACCGCGCGTTCCTGTTCGTTAAATCGCTTCCGGTCTCGACCACCGAAATCGTAACTGCCAAATTCGCAGCCAACCTTCTGCTGGTGGGCGCGAACACCGCCTCGCTGCTCACGCTCTGGGGAGTTGGGCGCAGGCTCGGCTGGATTGACGTGCGCCCCGGCCTCACTGTATATCTGTTTGTCTTCGGCCTGACAATGCACTGGCTCAACAGTGCCGTTCTGGTCGCGATTTCCCTGGTATTCACGTCGGAACGCGCGGTATGGGCGCTCTTCCCCGCGATTTTCGCCGTGATGACCGTGATCCTCAACTTCCATCGGATCGAGACCGCGCTGCGTTTGGAGCCGCTGGTTGAGTTGCTCCGGCTCCATCAAATGCTGATTGTCTACCTGGCGTGGGCCGCGATCGCCGCCTTCGCGGGCGGGTGCGCTTGGGCCCTCAAACGAAAGAGGGTGTTCTGCTGATCGTCGATTCCGCGGACTGCTTTTCGGCCCTCTCCGGCGAGGCCGCGCGTGTTTCGCGCTGCAATTCACGATCCTGTTCGCACTCCGCGCCGCAGTTGCTTCCTGGACGCCTCTTTCGCGGCAGGATCGTGAGGACGCAGGCGCTCAATTTGGCGGGACGCCGACTTTGGTGCTGCTACTCGCCGCGGGTCAGGGATGGGAACGAGGAATGCCCCAGCTTTCAGAACCGGCGCTGTGTCTGGATGGCCGTCTGGCCGTAAACAGCGCCACTGCTGCTTGTTGGGTTCGGTGCGGGAGGCGAGCTGTTTCTGGTAGCATCCCCCTTGGAGACTCTTCAGAATGGACGCTCTTGCAAGCGCGGGCCTTGGCGCCCGCCGCAATGAAGACATCGCGCTCGATCTGCTCAAGTTTGTGGCCGCCACGGCCGGCGTGGGCCGCCCCGCCGCTCCTTCCACCGGGTTCAGCGGCGCATCCGCGCCCAAGCCGGAGGAGCATGTTTGCCAGTTGCTCTCGCTTTACAGCCGCTGCCTGAGGGCCGTCGAAGGCAAAGGCGAGGATGAGGCAAGCTCCGAACCGGAAATCGAGGCCGCAAAATAGTCGCCGAATCCATTGTGCGCGTAGCCGTAGCCGGGGCCGGAGCCTTCGGGCGCAACCATCTCCGCGTCTATCGCGAGCTGGAATTGGCCGGGCAGCCCGTCGCGCTGGTCGCGGCCGTCGAGCCGGATGCGGCGCGCGCCGCCGACACCGCCGCCAAGTACGCAATTCCCGTATTCCCGACTGTGGACGAACTGCTGGCCGCGAGACGCACTTCAGGCCTCCGGGCAGACGCGGCCACGGTCGCCGTCCCCACCGTGCATCATCACGCGGTAGCTTCCGCGCTGCTCGACGCGGGCCTGGACCTGCTGGTGGAGAAGCCCTTGGCCGCGAGCCTTGCCGAGGCCGACGATCTGATCCGCGCCGCGCAGATCGGCGGATGCATCCTGCAGCCGGGCCACCTGGAGCGCTTCAATCCCGCCGTGCTGGCTGTGCAGCCGCAACTGCGCCGGCCCATGTTCTTCGAGGCGCACCGGCTCTCGGTCTTCGAGCCCCGCGCCCTGGATGTGGATGTGGTGCTGGACCTGATGATTCACGACCTGGACATTGTGCTCACCTTTGCTGGTTCGCCGGTGCGCGAGGTGCGCGCCGTGGGCTTGCCGATTCTGTCGCCCAAGGTGGATATCGCCAATGTCCGCGTGGAGTTCGAGTCCGGCTGCGTGGCCAACTTCACCGCCTCGCGCGTATCCACCGAACGCGTCCGCAAGCTGCGCTTCTTTGAGCCGCGGCAGTACGTCTCCATCGATTACGCGCGGCGGGATGTGCTGGTGATTCGCGTGGAGGCAGGCGCGGGCAAGCCTTCGCCGGCCGAAGTGATTGCGTCGCTGCCGCCGCAGGTTGCCGCCATCCTGCCGCCGGGGATCGCAGAGGGAATTGCGTCGGGGAAGATCGACCTCAAGAAGATTGACCCGGCATTGATTGCGCAGTTTGCCGCCATGGCAAAGATCGATCCGTCGGTAATCGCGCAGTTCACAAATCCCGCGGAAACGAAGGCGGGCCTGAGCTTCTCCAAGCCGGCCGTTACGCCCGGCGAGCCTCTGCGGCTGGAGATCGAGTCGTTTCTGGATGCGGTGCGCACACGCCGTGAGCCGCGTGTTACAGCCCTCCAGGGCCGCGACGCGCTGGCGCTGGCCTTGGAGATACAGGCGTCGATGGCCGCTCACGCCCATCGCGCCGGGCTGGACGACTTCTTCGAGACCGGCGCTTAGAGCGATTCGGCTGCCAAGTTAAGCGATTCCCAGCACCCGGTTCAAAAAGCCCACAATGTACTTCCAGATCAGGTAGTAGGCCGCGAGCGCGGCCAGGAAGCACGGGGCGATAAGCGCATAGGGCACATGGAGCGCCTGGAACCAGATGACGCCGTTGGATCCGAACTCAAGCACATGCAGGCAGGTAGCCACCAGCGCTCCCACAGGCGCCATGATGAGCGGCAGGATTGCCCCGTGCAGGCCGATGGGCAGATGCGTGTGCTCATGCGAACCCAGCCAGAGCAGGTTCCAGAGGCCGAAAATCAAGGGCACCACGGCCATGGGAAAGATCATGGCCTGTTCGATGGGAATCGGCACTTTGAGCACGATCCGCGTAACGATGAATGCGGCCAGAAGCAGCGGCAGGACGAGCGTGGGCAGAAAGACTCCCGCCAGGTAAGCGCGAAGATACGGATGGGTATTCATCGGATTCTCCTTGCTGCGAGTTAGATCGCAAGTTAGTTTGCGGGCGAAACCCCGCCCGCAGGTTCACAGGTAGTAGAGAAACACCGGGATCGACGCCGGCACGAAGGCGGCGAAGGCCGCGAGACCGGCCAGCAGCGCCGCGTCGAACCAGACCCAGGAGATCAATGGCGGAGCGGCGGGCCGTGCATCCAACCGCCGCAGCATGGCGGGCCACAGATCGCGGCCGGGTTCGGGCTCCGCTTCAACCGGCGGCAGCGCCTGTTGAAGGAGCTTCTTCATGCGGTCCTCATCGTGTTTATTCATGGCGTAATCCCCTGTTGCTGCAAATCTCTTCTCAATGATCGAAGCGCGCGAAAGACGCGCAGTTTGACGGCCGCGACCGAGATGCCGAGCGCCTCGGCCACCTCTTTATGCGGCAGTTCCTCGATGACCGCCAGCGTCGCCGCAACGCGCAGCTTCGGCGCCAGCCGCTGGAATGCCAGCGCGATCTTGCTGCGAATCTCGGCGGAGACGGCGGGGTCGGCTGGGGCCGGGGCCGGAATCTCCGTGGGCAGTCCGGTCTCAGGCCGCGCGGTTCGCAGCCAATCGAGCGCCGCGCGGGTGGCGATGCGGCGCACCCAGCCCTCGAATCCGCGCGATGGTTGGAAGTGGTCGCGGGCCCGATAGATGCGCCAGAAGGTCTCCACGGTCAGCTCTTCGGCAGCAGCCGGGTTGCGGACGATGCGCAGAATCCAGCCGTAGACGGCGCGCTGATGCTGATGGAAGAGCGTCTCGAAGGCGGATTCAAAGGCTTCGGGGCTGCCTTGCCGGAACGCAATCAGGAGATCGATCGATCCGTTCTCCATTCGCCCTTCTCCCTTCTAACTACTCTTACGCCCTGACTAAAAGAAAGGTTACATCCGCCGCGCCGGGAACAGTTTTCCTCGTTGCGGTGTCTATACAAGCACAGTGGTACCGATTGGGATGAACGGAGTAAACAGGTCCAAGGCGATGAGTTATCGCCGGGGTAAAGTGCCTTGAGCTCCGCTCCGCGCGCGAGAGGTCGCGCGCGGAGCGGCCAGCCCCTCTTGCGCCTGCGGACGGACTCCTGAACTTCCCGAGCGGCGCGGCTGAAAGACAGTTCAAGGGAGGCAGGCCATGTTTGAAGACTCCACATTCGAATCCATGGGCAGAATCCACACCCGCAGCCGCCGCTGGATGATCGCGGCCTTTACCTTCAACAGCTCCATCCTGCTGGCTCTGATCCTGATCCCGCTCCTCTATCCCGAGGCGTTGCCACGCCAGCTGGTCTCGATCCTGATGGAAGCGCCGCTCATTCCCGTGACTCAGGAGCGGCCAAAACCTCAGCGCGCCCAAGCCGCTACGGCCCCAACTGAAATCAGGAATGGCCAAATTGTTGCGCCGCGACTGATCCCCACCATCATCATTACGCCGAGCGAACCGGAACCACCGCTCGCGATGGATACTGCGGCACTCGCTACTGGCTCCAACGGCCCAAGCGCTCCGGGTGGGGTCTTTTCCGGTCCCTCCGCCCGCCCCGTCGTTCATCCAGATGTCAAGTCCACGGTTCGCGTCTCCTCTGCGGTTGAGGCCGGGCTTCTGATCCGCAAGACAATACCCGTCTACCCGCCCATGGGACGTGCCATGCGCGCCAGCGGCACGGTGGTTCTTGCGGCCTCCATCTCGAAGACCGGAACCATCGAGAATCTGCGCGTAGTTAGCGGTCCGGCCGTTCTTCAGCAGGCCGCGCTCGATGCCGTGCAGACCTGGCTCTACCGCCCCTATCTGCTCGACGGAAAACCGGTTGAAGTGGAGACGACGATCAACGTGATCTTCACCCTGAATTAATGCGGCGACTTGGTGAATTTGTAACTATACCCAGAGATTTGGGTGCCCCAGGTCCCGATCTTGGGACCTGGGAAAGCACAGATCCACATGGTCTTGAGACAAAGGAGCAAATTCGCGGCTGAGGCCGGCAGGCGGCAGAGTGAATCAACCGCCCGCCAGCTTCTCCCTGGTCAGCTCGTTCCATGCGGCGATTGTCTTCGGCATGGGCGGGCTGACCACGCCGGGAGCCACGCCATCGATCACCGTTTGCGGCTCCACGTTGCCCCGCGCGTCGCGCAGGATTCCCTTCACCCAGCCCACCGCGGCCAGGCCATCGCGCCCCACGAACGTCTGCTCGATATAGAACCATCGCTCATCCCAGCAGACCATCCGGGAGTTGAGCGTGAAAGCCGAAAAGAGCGGCAGGGAGCGGCGATACGTAATCCACACCGCGCCCGCCAGGGGCCTCCACCGGGAGCGGATAATGTGCTCCAGCAGCCGTGTGCGCGCCAGCAGGTGGGTGCGCGCATAGTCCATGATGCTTAGAAAACGCGCGTTGTTCATGTGCAGATTGAGGTCGATATCGTTGGGCCAGACGCGCAGGCGAAGCCGGTCCTCCTCCAGAATGCCCAGCGGAGGAAGCGGCCGAATATGCTGGCGAATGGCCAGCGCCGGAATGCGGATAAAGCTGATGAGATGCGACAAGCCTTGCTCCCTCGACGATCGGGATCAGTGGCTATAGCGTAGAAGAATCAGCGACTGCGGGCTGTGATCGCCGCGACCCATGCCCTTCAGTTTCCCGCTCCAGCCGCCGGTGGCGGCGGCGCGGCCGGCTTCTCCACGAGCACGGCGAAGCGCGGAAACGCAAAGCTGCCTGCGGCATCGTCGATCACGTTCAACTGGCAGAGATACTGGCCCGGCTTGAGCGTAGCCAGCGGCACATCCAACTCCATGGCCACCGCGTCGCGCCCCGCCACATTGATCGCCTTGGCCTGAACCAGCGGAGTCTCATAGACCTTCGCGCCCCCTTGAATCAGTTCGAGGCTGCTAAGCAGGCTGATGCCGGGCTTGGTTCCCTTGGGCTGGTTCTCGGACCGCTTCTCGCGCGCCGGACTATAGATCTCGTAGAGCAGGTAGAGGTGCTGGTCCTGGCGAAAGACGTGGCTGATGTTGGGCACGTACTCCTGGCCGCCGCGGACGAGAGGCGTATCTTTCTTGCTGGGCTGGCGCATGGAGGCGAGCACGATGGAACTCATCTTGAGTGGAGCCTTCCTCATTTCAGGCAGCGCGATCTCCGCCTCGAACGAGCCCATGCGGCCGGTCTGATTCTCGCGCACCACAAACTTCAAGCGATACTTGCCCGGAGGAAGGTTGAAGCTGGTAGTGTACTGGATGTTCTTCTGTCGCGCCTGCAGGCTCGGGTCGAGGTTCAGCTTCACCGTCTCTCGCGCATGGCCGATAGGACGCTTCGCCTCGTCGATCACCGTGCCAATAACGTCCAGCGTGGCCTTGTCCTTGTCTCCGCCCTTGACGAATGGAATCTGCGAGCCGGGGACGATCAGCGAGACCGGCACAAAGAAGCGGTTCTCATCCAGGCGGAAGTACATGGCGTCGAGATAGACGGCCATATCGGTGGCCGGCAGATCGCTGGCCAACTGCTCCTCAAGCTCGCGCTCGCGGTCCTCGTGGCCGGAGTGCTGGAAGTCCGCCGGCGCATAGTAGCCGGGCCGGTATTCGAGCTTCACTCCGGGCCAATTCACCTTGATCGTCAGCTTCCGATAGCGGCCATCGCGCAGCGGATTCGTGCTGCGGAATCCAATTGCGTAGTAGGCCGAAGTGTCGCGCTCCACCTGCGCAAAGGCCGGCGCGAAGTCGTTGGAATCGAAGAACGCCTTGCCACCCGTGTCGGTCGATAGGGTCGCCATCACCTCCTGCGTGGCGAAGTTGGCGTTCATGTTGTTTGTGATCGCACCGCCGCTGTATGCGCCGGTTCCGCGCAGGCTGCCTGTCGATGCGTCGCCCAAGGGCGAGACCGCTTGCAAACCGCGCGTGTCCACGCTATAGATGGCCAGGTTCGCGCGCACCGCGGAGTTGATGGCGGCACGCAGCGAGGCCTGGTTCTCAATTCCGTCGCGCGAGATGCCGCCGGAGAAATAAAGCAGCGACTTCTTCTCCGTGATCTTTTCGAGCGACTTGGCAACCGCCCGCAGCGCGAAGAGTTCGCGATCGGTATTCAGGTCGTTGTACTCGCTCTCGTCGGGCGTGTAGCCAGTGGTGTCCTCCACCTGGTTCGAGTTCCCCGTGGCGCCCTCGGCAAAACCCTGTCCCTCGGTGCCGTTGTAAACAGCCACTTCGTTGATCAGCGCCTGCTTGTCGGCGGTAAAATCCTGGTCCACCTTGAGCGTGTCGCCGAGCGAGACGAGCGCTACAAGATCGGCGGGCTGCATCATCTTCTTCAGGAACTCCTGCGCCGCTTCGACGCTGCGATCCAGATCCTCGGGCTGCATCGAGGTCAGGTCAAAGAACATCACAATCAGGCGGTGATTGCGCAGATCCTCGGGCTTGGCCACGACTACGGCCTTGGACCCATTACCGGTAGCTCCGGCCGCCAATCCGCTCACCGTGGCCTCGTTCAGAGGCGTGGCCTTGTCAACGCTCTCGAAGTCGAAGGTGTCGATCCTTTGCTGCTTGCCGTTTTCGTAGATGCTGAAATCGCTCTGCTTCAGGCCTTGAATCAGTTCGCCGGTCTTGGCGTCGCGCGCCACTACGTTGGTCAGCACCAGCTCGCCGTTCATCTTCAAAACAAAGCCGCCCTGCGGAGTGGTCGAGACCTTCGCGCTCGATGGCTGGCCGCTCGAATCCTGTGCGGAGTCCTGGGCAAACTGGGGCTGTACACCCGGAAATACGAGCGCCAGCGCCGCAATCCCTGCCCCGATCCTCCGCAACAAAACCGTCATTTGTTATCCCTCATGGGCGTGCTTTCCCAGGTCGCCAAATGTTAGGGACCTGGGGCACCCAGGGCTTCTGCTTGAATTGCGAAATCTCATGGACACAGACCTAGAACCTGAACCTGCCCGTAAACTGGAACGACCTCATGGCGCCAACCGATGTTACCTGCCCGAAGGTCGGTGAAACCACATTCGTATCCACGCCGGAGTACTGCACGGTGTTGAAGACATTGTTGGCCGTGGCGCGAAGCTCCATGCTGCGCGTATCGCCTAGTTGCATGGTCTTCGAGAGCGCCATGCTGTTCTGGATCGTCCCCGGCCCGGCGATCGAGTTGCGCGAAGCCGTCCCATAGGTATTGGCGGGCGGCGCAAAGGCCGATGTGTTGAACCACCTCAACAGCGTTCCGCCCCCAGTTGTCATGCTCACCCCAGGCACGCGATCGGGGCGCAGCGAGCCGGCCGTGCCGCGCGCCACGTCGGCAATTGCCGCCGCATAACTCGGCGTCAGCGAAGTTCCGGTCGCGATCGAATAACTCCCGGAAATCGAGAATCCCTCCAGAATGTGCGAGGCCGCGCCGCCAGTGACCCAGTGCTTATCCTTGCCGAAGGGCAGTTCGTAGAGATAGGTTCCACTTACCTTATGCCGGATATCGAAGCTCGAGTTACCCTCCTCGGCGGCTATATCCTGCCAGTTCTGCGCCACCACCGTCGAGGTCCCGCCTACCGAGCCGGCGTCGTCGATGGAGTGGGAATACTGGTAATTCGCGCCCAGCGCAATCCCGCTCGTAAGACGCTTGTTTACCCTCAGCGTGCCCGCATTGAACTTGGAGAAGGCCACGGACTGCTCGTAGTTGAAGAGCGAGCCGGAGTAGCTGACGCCCGCCGGCGTGCGGCCCGGCGCAGTGGTCACATCCAGATTGCTGCCCCTCGATCCGTTGTACCCCGCGTTCAGTGTCACGCCCCAGGGCAGCGTCTTCTGCACGTCCAGGTTCCACACCTGAACATACGGCAGGCGATAGTGCGGATCGAGAGCGTAGCTGCCAGTTGTGGCGGGCGCTGGGAATCCATTGCCCAGCGACAGGCAATCTGGCGCAGCCGCGCCGCAGACCGTCGCCGCCTCATTGGTCTGCTCGTTGGCAAACGGAGGCTGGTGCGCCATGGTCGAGGCAAAGCTTGCGTACTGTCCCACGGTGTAATTCATTCCGAAGCCGGCCCGCACCACGGTCTGCTTGGTCAGCCGCAATGCGACGCCCACGCGCGGCGCCAGCCCGAGACGGAACGGGTAGACGAGCGAATCGGGCAGGTTGCCGCTGTACGGGCCGCTGCCGCCCGCCGCGACCTCGGCTGCTTTCGTGAATCCCGCGCCGGGGTTGGTATCCACAAAGGCCAGGTGTCCGTACTTCTCCGTGTACGGAGCGAAAAACTCGTAGCGAATCCCGTAGGTCAGCGTAAGATTCGGCCGCGCGCGCCAGTCGTCCTGCGCGTAAACGTCCATCGCGTTGTCGCGCAGATAGCTCTTGGCGACGGCCGAGTCGATGGTCGTCTCCTGTGGTTCGCCCAGCAGAAAATCCCCCAGCGAAGAGCCGGTGTAAGCGCCGGTGAAGTAGAAGGTTCCGGTGGCATTCGACCCGCCCAGAAAGTCGCGATGCACGCGCCGATAGTCGC
Source organism: uncultured Acidobacteriaceae bacterium (assembly GCA_963799145.1). Lineage (GTDB taxonomy): Bacteria > Acidobacteriota > Terriglobia > Terriglobales > Acidobacteriaceae > Telmatobacter. The sequence goes on from CAWCWQ010000242.1 coordinate 48,989, forward strand.
CGCCGAAGCGCAGGTTATGCTTGCCGTGAATCCAGCTCAGCGTTTCGCTCAGAGAGATGGTTTGAGAGACCGAAAAGCTCGGCTGCTGCTCGTTGAGGCCGGAGATATTGCTCATCTGCACGTTGGGCAGTCCATAGTTCAACGGGCTTGGGTTCAGCGCCGCGCCTCCCGGCCCCAGAATGCCGATCTCGGTCGCAATATCCGGTCCGTTGGTGAAGAAGTTGGTCGTCTGGCTGTTGCTGCGATTCCAGTTGGCGTTGAAGACGTTGGTGATCTTGTGGTAGCCCACCGTGTAGCCGGCCTGCGCGCTGTCGCCATCCGACGAGCCTTTGCCGCCCAGCTCCGGGAAGAGGTTGACGTGGTCCGAGGCCGAGTGGCTCCAGTTGTAGTTGAAGTTGATGCTCTGCCTGAGGCCCTGATTCTGGTTCCTGCGGCCGCCGAAGCCTCCGCGCCCGCCGCCGCCGGTCAAGGTGGCGTTCTTGCCCAAGCTGCGCATGTAACGGATGCCGGCCTGCGTGGTGTTCGACTGCGCGGTCGTCAGCAAATGATAGTTCTGCACGTCACCGGGCAGATTCGGCTCAGGAAAATACTTGAGCAGCGCCGCGGCCTGGGCCACCGGAGTTATATGCGCTGCGAGGCCTGGGAGATTGCCGGCACGCTCCGCGTCCGTCGGCACGGTGGCGTACTCGTCCGAGGGATTCGAGCTGCGCGCGCCACTGAGCGTCAGAAACAACATATCCTTGCCGCTCGGCTTGGTCAGGTGCGGCAGGTACGGCGCGCTCATGAAGGTAATTCCGAAGCGGTTCGTCCCCGAGGCGGGCTGCTCCTGCTGCTGGCCGCGCAGACTGAAGGGCTCCGCGTTCAGCGCGGAGTTGCTGCCCATCCAGAAGATGGCGCCATGCGGCTGGCCGGGATTGAAGCCGCGGAAGTTGCCGCGCCCGCCGCCAAAGCCCCCACCGCCAAAGCCGCGCCCGCCGCCACCGAAGCCTCCACCGCCCAACACACCGCCAAGCAGGCCGCCACCGCCGTTGTCGCCGCCAAAGAGGCCTCCCTGGGCGCGAACTGTCTCGATCGCATCCCGGACGCGGTCCATGTCGATGCCGGCCAGCGGGCTTACTTGGCCCGACTGCCCGCTGATGGCCACCGAATCTCCGCCGAAGTCGGAATTTCCCGCGATCGACGGCAGCTCGGCCCCCGCGGCGCCAGACGAAGCGGCTGGGCCGGCCTGGGTCTCGGTATCGGCTCCCAAAGCGCTCACCAGGCTCAAGTTCTGCGCGCCGCTCGCCGCCAGTTGGCGAATGGCTTGCGCCTGCTGACCCTCTTGCGCCGCCTCCCGCGCCTGCTGCTCCGCCGCCCGCGAAGCCAGAATCAATTCAAAACTCACGGCCTGGTCGTGGCTGGCGGCATTCAGCACCGCCTCCTGCGATCCAGCCGCGAAGCCAGCGAACTGCGTGCGAATCACGTAGCGGCCGTTTTGCGGAATCTTCAGCGACCAGGCGCCGGAAATGTCTGTCGTGGTGGAGAAGCGCTTGCCGGTGAGCGTATTCTGCGCGGTTACCGTCACGCCCGGAAGCGGACTGCTGCCGCTCTTCACTGCGCCGTGCAGCAGGCCGCCGGCCGCAGCCTCTACCGGCTGGCTTTGCTCCGCGGGAGCTTGCGGAATCGCGGCAGGCGCAGGAGTCTGCGCTCCGGCCGCCAAGCAGCCGGCAACGACGATCCCCGCCCAAACCGCCCACGCGTCCAATCGCCCCATCCCGGCTCCCAGCCACTTCGCGCTTGTACTCTGACAGACGCTCGCCGCGCCGCGATAGTTTACCGTCGCTGACTTCGGCTCCGTGCGCGCCGTCCAATGACAATCCTGCGCGAGGACGCGCGGGCCGCGCCGG
>CAWCWQ010000243.1:0-26302 GCA_963799145.1 uncultured Acidobacteriaceae bacterium
GATGTATTGCGGCGAGACCCTGGCCGAGTTTTTGGACCACGCTGCGCTGGCCTCCGACACCGACCAGTTCGACCCCGACTCCCGCGTCACGCTCATGACGCTCCACGCCGCAAAGGGCCTGGAGTTCCCGCTCGTCTTTCTCGCCGGCCTTGAGGAGGGCCTCTTTCCCCACTCGCGCACGCTCAGCAATCCCGACGAGCTGGAAGAAGAGCGCCGCCTCTGCTATGTGGGCATGACGCGCGCCATGAACTCGCTCGTCCTGACCCGCGCACACTACCGGCGTCGTTACGGGAATGACGCCCCGGAGATGAGCATCCCTTCGCGCTTCCTTGAAGAGGTGCCCAGCCAGTTAGTCGAGAACCTGGGCAGCCGGCCTCGGGCCACGTCGTGGGCCACCCCCGGCTACCCCAACACGTATGGCCGCACGCCGGGCCGCATTGGCGACTTTACTGACAAGCACTTCAACTACGAAGACGAAAGCCAGGAAACGCAGAGACCCTCGGTGCTTCAAAGCGTCAGTCCAAAGGGCAAGAGCGCGGAAGCGCCGCCGGAAGCGCCAAACTCCATCGACAACATTGCCCGCTTCTTTGGAGGAAAGGCCGGTGGCGGCAAATTGGGCATGGGCAAGCCCGGCTCCTTGCCCCGCCCAGCTTTTCCCCGGCCGATAGACGTGGAAGTTGGCGCACCAGCAGGCGCCGCAGGCCTCAAGAAGGGCCAGCGCGTCCGCCACGGCAAATACGGCGAAGGCACAGTTCTGATGCGCGAAGGCGACGGCGAAGATGCCAAGCTCACCGTCCTCTTCAGCCGCCACGGCATGAAGAAGCTGATGGAGAAGTTCGCCAACTTGCAGAAGATCTAGAGAAGTGTCATACGATGGCCTTGGGTGATGAGATGAATCCGCCACACGCGTCTTTGAGATGCTGCACCCGCTGGAGTTAACGCCATGCCCTTTGGCCGCAAATCCGCCAAGCCCCGCTCCTTCCTGAACGAGTCCGGCCTCTACGACTATGCCGTCAAGGCGCTGGGCCGCCAGATGCGCACCGAGGCGGAGTTGCGGCGGCTGATGAGCGCTCGCGTCGAGCCGGGAGAACGCGGCCAGGCCGCCATCGCGCAAGCCCTCACCCGCCTCCGCGAGCATGGCTACCTGGACGATGCGGCCTTTGCCGAGACCTATGCCCGTCTGCGCCAGGAGAACGAAAAACTGGGCGAGCGCCGGGTCCGCCAGGACTTGCAGCAGAAGGGCTTGGCCTCCGGCCTCATCGCCGAGACCCTCGACGCCCGCTACGGCCAGACCAACGAGGAGGCCCTGGCCCGCGAGCACCTGGAGCGCAAGCACCTGCGCAAGCCGGAGAACGAGAAGGAAACAGCGCGGGTAATGCGGCGGCTGGTGGCGGCCGGGTTTTCGACCGGCGTCATCTACAAGATTCTCCGCCAGTGGGATGTGCCGGACGAGGCGCTGGCGGCGCTGGATAACCTGGGCGAGGATCAGCACGGCGAATAGTGCGTCTGCGGGCGATTTGCCATTCGACGCCATGCGAATCGATACGCCGCGCGGTTCTTCTACATCGCCTCTGGACTCTCGATTCCCAGCCAGCTCAGGACCTCGATAAGTTCGCGCAGCGCGACGGCGGCTGTTGCCAGCAGAAACGCCTTGCGCGCCGGGTCTTCTTCGGTGAGGATATGGTGGCGATGATAGAAGTTATTGAACTCCTGGGCTAACTGGAAGGCATGCCTGGCCAGAAATGCCGGCTCCGAGTTAGCGATGGATTGATCGAGCGCCAAGGTGCGGCGGGCGGCCCGCAGCCACAGCGCCCAGATGTCTTGCACGGACTCGCCTTCAAGATAGGCTGCGATGGCGGGTAACTCCGCAAACTCAGCCAAGACCGCTTCGGGAGTCACGCCCGCCTTGCGGAAGATATTGCGCGCGCGCACCACGGCGTACTGAACATAGGGGCCGGTCTCGCCCTCGAAGCTCAAAGCATCCTTGAAGTCGAAGGCGATAACAGAGTTGCGCGTGAACTTGAGCATAAAATAGCGCAGCGCGCCAATGGCGATCTGGCCGGCGATGGTTTGCCGTTCCGCCTCGTCGCGGCCGGTTTGGCGGGCATCGACTTCGGCGCGGGCGGCGGCAATGAGCTTATCGATCAGGTCATCGGCCTTGACGCCGAAGCCCTTGCGGCCGCTGACCTCGATATACGGACGGCTCAAATCCTCTTCGGAGACTTCATAACCCATCTCGACGGCGCAGCGCGGCGTGAGCGCGACCATCTCATAGCCGAAGTGCGTATAGTGATCGGCCTGCTCGGTGTATCCCATGCCGCGAAGCGCCTGGATAACATTGGCCTGCGGATCGGACTGCCGCGAGTCGATAACATTGTAGATGGCCTGCGCCCCGCCAAAGTGCGGATGGGGCTCTACGCCGCGCTCCGCCGAGATCCAGCACTCGTGGCCGGGATAAGTGAAGAATGGCTTGTAACCGAAGTCCTTGCCCAGCAGGCCGAACTTCCATAAGTGGTAGGCAATATCCTTGCCCACGTAAGTTACCGTTCCGTTGGAGCGGACGATCACCTTCGCGTCTTCGTTGGTTTCCCCTTCGGCAGTCTCCGCGCCGGGCCGGGTCATAACCCAGCAGCCTTTGTTCTTGCCCTCGGTCTCGTAATAGAGCACGCCGGTTTGCTTCAACTGCTCGAAGGCTGCCTCCCAGAACCTGAGGTGCAGAATCTCGCTCTCGCGGGGCAGAAAGTCGTACTCGATGCCCAGGCGAAGCATGGTTTCAAGGTGCCGACGCAGCACGGCAGTCGAGATCAGTTCGGCAATCTCAGCCGTCTCATTTCCGCCGCGCTCCAACTCGTGCAGTGTGGCGTAGCGTAGGCGCTTGCGCGCTTCTTTCTCCTCCGCGGTTCCTTGCTCGTACCACTGCGAAGTGCGGGCATAGAGATCCCAGCAGTAGTAATCAATGCGCTCGGCGCTGCCCTCAGGGGCTAAAGCCCCGGGTTGATTCGGCGGCCGGTTCGGCACGACTGAAGTCGTGCCCTGATACAAAGCGCCTGCGGTAACACTGCCCTCGCCCTCGGAGCGCTTCCGGCAATTCTCGATCAATGCACGAACATCCTCGACCGATTTGCCTTCAAGATGCTGGAATCCGACCACCACGTCGGCCACCTGCACTCCGGTGTTATCGATGTAGTTCTGCACGTCTACCTTTTGTCCGGAGGCGCGCAGCAGGCGCACGAAGGTGTCGCCGAGGATCGCGTTGCGCAAGTGGCCGATGTGCGCGGCCTTGTTGGGATTGATGCTCGTATGTTCTACGAGGGAATGAATGCCCGACAGAGCGGCCGGCCCGGTTTCCGCCGCGGCAACCCCGCGCACGGAGGCAGCGCGGTCGAGGCGCGCATTGATGTAGCCGGCTCCGGCAACCTCGAAGCCGGCGAAGCCCTCGACCTCACCAAGCCCCGCCACGATCTCCTGCGCAATGATCCTGGGTGCCTTGCGCAGTTTGCGGGCCAATTCGAAGGCGATGGGAGTGGCCAGTTCGCCGAACGCGAGGTCGGGCGGAATCTCCAGCGGGATGTTCTCCATCCGCAGGCCGTACTTTTCCTCTATGAGAGTGCGTAGGCGGCTGCCGAGCCGTTTCTGCAATTCCAAATACACGTCGATATGCCTCAGAAACCCTCTGTTTTCATTGTGATTCTAGCATTTCCGGTCTATCCTTAGCCGAGACGATAGAATGGAATCAGGGGAGCAACGCCATGACATAGGTACGCAACTGCGACCTGGAGTTCGTCATGAGCCGTTCCTACCGCCGCCCCTTTTCGGCGATCACGGGCACTGCGAGCGCGAAATGCGACAAGCAGATGGCCCACCGTGGTGTCCGCCGGAAACAGGATCTGGCGCTGAGAACCTGCGCCGAATTCGAGAATCTGCTCCTTCCCCATCGCCTTGAATGCCCCTGGAATAACAACTACTGCTGGGGACGCGACGGCGCTCAATGCTACCTCGGATGGATGCGCGATTCGGGCGAAGGCTACTTCCGCAGGTGGTACCAAAAGGTGCTTCGCAAGTAGCCGGGCACCCCAGGCCCGTCCACTGCGGCGGATCGGGCCTGGTACGCCTCTGGGTTAGTCGAGAAACGCAATTTGCGGCGCGTGCCGCGCAAAGCGTTCCCGGTTCATGTAGACACGATGCCAGCCGGCGAGATCGATCATCTTGTGATCCCGATGGCGGACTTCGCCGCGCGCGTAGACATCAGCGTCGCGGGTCATGCGGCGCCACGCATAGCGCGTTGCATCAAGGTTGGTTGCGATGAGCCGGTCGTACTCCGCCAGGCTGATGCCGGTGGGGTACTGACGGCAAACCATAACCGTCTCACCATCGCGCCTCATCACCTCGGCGCAGATGTGCGGCTTGCTGCCCGCACCGCGGCTGAGCGGTTCGTTGCGATGGATCACGGCGCCCTTTTCGGTGACGCCAGGCTCCGGCACAAAGAACCATTCACCCTGCCGAACCGCCTTTCGGCCTTCGATTTCCTCGGGTCTCAGGCTTGCGATTGCCGTCCGCACGTCGCGAACGCTATCGCCGGGTACGGCTGCGGCGAACCAGTGACGCTCGTCGTGTCCGAGCAGGAACTTGTTCTTGAAACCGCCATCGCGAACCATCAACACCAGATGACGAGTAGAAGGCTGCACATCGAGAATCTCGGGTACAACATCCGCCTCGGATCGAATGTCGAAGAATTCGCCAGAGCGGTCTCTGCCAATATCGATTCGGATTCTCTCCTGCTGCCTGCGGCCAGGTTCGCGCACAAATACTCGCGCGCCCATGCGGGAGAAATGCCGGCGCAAAGACTCCTCGGTCTTCATACATCTCCTTCAATTGTCAGTTCTGTTTACTGCCAGGCGGGGCCGAGGAGGCGAGAAAGAGAGCCATCCTGTGCCGCGCCAACTGCATGGCGACATAATCGTTGCGAATTCGATCCATTCAGACGCATGATGCCCTCCTTTCCTTAAGCAAGATAACATTTTTCCGGCAGCGAATCAATCCATCCGATCTTTGCTGGAGGCTATTTGTTGCGCCGCAGACTCCTTCCGCAGCTCAAATTCCGATTCAAGGAATCCCATGGCGGGCCACGTCGCCAGGCGGATGGCCTCTCAAAAGAAAATGCGGCGCCCCACTTATCCGGGGCGCCGCAGTCATCTTTTTCGACCCTTCCTTCCGCTGCTATTCGACCTACGGCAGAACCGGCAGAACATGTGTGCCTTCCTTTTGAACTGCCTGCAACCTGTTGGGGTTGAGGCCAAGCAGCCACAGAATGCTGGGCGCTACCTGTGCGGTGGACACGTTGCCCTTGTAGACAACAGGGTGTTCGACGCCGGGGCCGGAGACCAGAAGGCCGACATGAATGTCGTCCTCGTTGAGGCCGCCGTGCTCGGCGATCTTGGAGCCGCCGGTGAAGATGACGCCGGTGTTGGTCTTGACAATGATGTCGGGGGTGCGCTCATCCACAGCGGGGTCGTCCCAGCGAGTCTTGAGCGTCTCGCCGGCAAATATCTCCTGGGCGCCCAGTTGTGCTCCGCCGGTGGCATCGGTCAGGCTGGGCAGCACCGCGTCGATCTCCGAGGGGCTGTTGAGCCAAATCAGCGATCCGTCGTCGGAGAGGTCGTAGGCGTAGCTGGAACCGATGACGGTTTGCGGCACGCTGCCCGGAATCTTGGTCACCTTGGCAGGATCGATGGGCGACTGGCCGTGCTTGGCGGTGACGATGATGACTGTGGACTCATCGAGATCCGCAGCCTTGATGGCGGACCAGATGCGGCCGATGGAGCTATCCACAAAGTCCAGCTCGGACTTGAGGCCGGCGCTCGGCGTGCCCCACTGATCGGCGTACCCGTTGCCCTTCAACTTCTCGCCCACGCTGACGGCCTGGAAGTTGAAGCCAAAGATGGCCGGAACCGGGGCGGACTTCGAGCCGTCGTGGGTCTTGCCGTTCACCTGGTTGATGACAGCGTTCACATGCAGCATGTCGTAGCACCTGATGTTCTCAATGCTGTCGGTCCAGGCGTTGGAGGAGGTCGCGTTGGCCGGGTCGGGCAGCGGATTGCAGCCGGGGATTCCGGGCAGGGCCACAGGAACGGAGTTGATCTCCGGTCCGTAGAAGTCCGCCACGCCCGTGCCGCTGGGGCCGTTAGTCCACTCGTATGAGGGGTGCTTGTCGGTCCACGCGGTGTGCTTGCCCGCCTCGCGAGCCACTTCAAAGATGGTATTTACGCGCAGGTAGCTGTGGGGCCAGACGGGGGCGCAGCCCTTGGCGGAGTCGCGAGGCAGGTACGCGGGATTGATGCCTCCGCCGCCATTCAACTGGGTGTAGTCGGTATCGATTTCCTCGTCGAAACCAACCTGGGTGCCAATCACCGACGGACACAACCCCGCTCCACCAACAATGCCATAGGGAGTGGTCATCGCGGGAGGCGAGAGCTTGCGGTTGTAGGTAACGTCGTACCAGAAGCCGGTGGTAACGGGCGACCCGCCGGTGACCAGCGCGGCCATGCCGGGAAACGAGTCGGAGAGCGAGGGAATGTAGGCATTGTCGTACCGGATGCCATGGCCGGCCAGAGTGGCCAGCGTCGAGTTAGGGTTCGCGGCAATGTAGTTGGGCAGGTCGATCGCGTGCAGACCGTCCACGCTGATCAGCAGGACATGCTCGATCTTTTGCGGCTCCGCCTGGAGCAATGTGACAGCGCCCGTGAGCGCGCACAGGGCGAGGGAACGTGTAATCAAGTTCATGGGATTGACCTCATATTGGGAGTTTGGATATGGGGGAAGTTTCCGGCCCAGGGGAAGCTGCGCCGAAGGCTCAGTTGCGCTATCGTGCCCGGATTTCATGCGGACTTGCGGCAAACCGGCATCTACAGGATGTGCGGCAAATGTGAGATGGAATCTCTGTTTTTATGAACGCAAGATGAAAAGTGGGTTGGATTTGATAGCTTTGTCTCAGACCGAAGACAGGGCAGGCTTCCTGAGCGCCGAAGTCCGGCGCATCTTCAAGACCTAGGCGACCTGAGGGAAAGAATGGACGAACCCAAGACGAATGCGCATGAATTTGAATCCCTGGCCGCCGAAGTAGTGGCGCTGGCCATGAAGGCCGGCGCCAGCGACGCCGAGGCAGTGGTCCGCGAGGGCGACGAGTTCAGCGTGAAGGTGCGCTTGGGCCAGGTGGAGACGCTCAAGGAGTCTGGGTCGCGGGGCCTGGGGCTGCGCGTCTTTCTGGGCACGCGATCCGCCTCGGCCTCCACCAGCGACCTGACTGCGGAGGGCATTCAGCAGTTGGTCGACGGCGCGATGGCGCTGGCCAAGGTCACCGAGGAAGACCCCTTCACCGGCCTGCCGGAGACGGCCGAATTCGGCGCGGTTGCCGGCGATCTGCACCTTTACTACGACGATGTCTACTCGCTCTCCGGGCCAGAGCGCATCGAGTTGGCGCGGCGCGCCGAGGCCGCCGCCCTCGCGGCCGACCCGCGCATCGCCAACTCCGACGGAGGCAGCTTTGAAGCGGCCACCGGGCGCAAGGTGCTGGCCAACTCGCGCGGCTTTGTGGGCGGCTACCGCACCAGCTACGCCGGAGTCTCGGTGGCCCCGCTGGCCATGGATGCCAACCGCGCCATGCAATGCGACGGCTGGTGGTCCAGCGCCCGATGCTTCGCGCATCTCGAAGCTCCTGAGGCTGTGGGCAAGGAAGCAGCGCGGCGCACGCTTCGCCGTTTGGGAGCGCGGCGCGTGCCCACGCAGCGCGTACCCATCGTCTTCGCGCCAGAGGCGGCCCGGACGCTGCTCGGCTCGATCTTCGAGGCCGCCTCGGGCGACTCCATCTGGCGCAGCGCATCGTTCCTTGCCGGGCGGCTGGGCGAGCAGATCGCCGCCCCCGGCTTGACCATCATCGACGACAACACCATGCTGCTGCCCACCGGCGCGGGCGGCTTCGGCAGCTCGCCATTCGATGGCGAAGGGCTGCCCTCAAGGCGTACGGTGGTGGTGGAAGCAGGCGTGTTGCGCACCTACCTGATGAACACCTATAGCGCGCGCAAGCTGGGCATGAAGTCTACCCACAACGCCTCGCGCGGACTGGCGGGCACGCCGGGCATAGGCTGCGGCAACCTCTATCTGGAGCCGGGAACGCTGACGCCGGAGGAGATTCTGGCCGCGATCCCGGCGGGACTCTACGTGACCGGCCTGATGGGCTTCGGCGTGAACGTGGTCACGGGCGACTATTCGCGCGGCGCAACCGGGCTGTGGATCGAGAACGGCGCGCTAACCCACGCCGTGGAAGAAGTAACCATCGCCGGCAACCTGGCCGAGATGCTCAAGAACGTGACGGCCATCGGCAGCGACCTGGAGTTCCGCGGCGCGGTGGCCTCGCCCACGCTGCGCATCGACGGCATGACCATAGCGGGAGCCTGATCGGGATGGGTGCACCGATTGCTATGCAAACCCTCGCCTTCGACCCGGCCGACGCCGGGGCCGCGCTGGCGCAACTGCCGCAAAGCCCGGCGGTCTTTGCCCTCTATGGCGAGGAGGCGCACTTCGAGCCTTATGTCGGCCGCACGCCCAACCTGCGCGGGCGGCTTGCCCGGCTGCTTCAGCCCTCGCCCAAACATCCGCGCCGATTGCAGTTGGCCGGGCCGGGTGCGGCGCATCGAATGGCGGCTGACCGGCTCGGAGTTCGAGTCGCTCCTGTTGCAGTTTGAGCTTCTCCGAGAGGTATACGGGACGAAGTCCCTGGAGCGGATGCACCTGGGAGCGCCGGCCTTTGTGCGCTTCCTGGGCGGCAATCCGTATCCGCGCATTGTGGTGACCAACAGGCCCAGCCAGCGCGAGGCGGGGTGGGCGTATGGGCCGTTCCAGTCGCGAGCTGCGGCGGAGCGCTTTGCCGAGGAGGCGCTCAAGCTCTTCCTGCTGCGCCGCTGCACGGACGACCTGGACCCCAACCCCAGCCACCCCGGCTGCGTATACTCCGAGATGAAGATGTGCCTTGCGCCCTGCTACAAGGGCTGCACGGATGAGCGCTACGCCGAGGAGGCCGCGGCGGTGGAGAGCTTTCTGGCCACGCGCGGAGACAGCCGGCTGGTAGTGCTGCGCAGCGAACGCGACCAGGCCTCCGCCAACCTCGAATTCGAGTCCGCCGCGGCGATTCACGTCCAGGTGCAGCGGGTGGAGGCGGTGCGCGCCCTGGCGCCCGAGCTGGTTCGCCCGCTCAGCCAGCTTCACGCGGTGATCCTGCAACCTGGAGCAAATCCCGATGAGGTTGCTGTTTTTCTCTTCGAGAATGGCCGGCTGCGCGGGCCTGCCGCTTTCTCGACGGCAGGCATGAGAATTCAGAATGAGCAGCCGGGGGCGAGTCCGCTCGTTGCTCAGCCAGCGGCAGTGGAACCGATCGCCGAGTCCCCGCTCCTGGAAGCCCCGGCTGCCGATGCCGCCATGCCCGAGGCCGCGATCGAAGCCGGAATCGCGGCGCCGGCGAAGCTTCCCCGCGGCATGCTCGAAGGCCGCATGGAGGCTGCGCTGGCGTCGTTGGCGGAGCCGAACCAAGCTCCATCGCCGACCATCCGCCAGGGCCATCTCGCACTGCTCAAGCGCTGGTACTACCGCCCGGAGGTCCGCCGCACAGGCGAGATCTTCTTCCCCGGCGCCGACGACCGCTGGCCAGTAAAGGCCTTGCTACGCGGCGTGGGCAGGGTGGCAGGAAAGATGATTGTAGCCGGGAATCGTGATTGAAGTTCCAGTTCTTGATTCCGGTCTGATTGCTTCTAGTGTTTAGGCAAATAAGTTTCCGCGAGATCCTGCAAACTGTGTTTTTCATTCGGTAGGTTATAGGGAACTCGATTCAGATGGTGCTAAGCTCGTGATGCAATGTTGACAATAACTGAGATTCTGAACCAATTCGAACCCGAGCCGGACCAATTGCTTCGCGATATATCCGCGCACATTGATGACAATATGTTGGCGGTAATCGCTGCTGCTGATTACGGCATGAATCAAGACAAGTTCCTCATCTCACTTCGGCAGCTTCGGGATGAGGGAACTTTTTCGCAGCCCATGTATTGGTACCCTGCGGAGGTGCTTGAACTGATTCACCATACGCCAGTGATAGACATGTATCCGGGCCACGATTTCATTTTCTGCCATTGGATGAGGGCATTTTGTTGTGCTGCCTTGTTGCGTGCTACTTGCGAGCCCTACAACTATGGTGCCGCTCCAAATACAAATGACATTCTGGTCCGTCTGATTCAGAGTTTGGAGGCGTTGCCGATCGACTTCGTTACCCAGGCGGCGAAGTTTATGGCTTGGCTGCTGCTTCACTCGGAACCGGAGGGAAGGAACCATCACGTTTGCGCCTATGGAATTGGGTTGCTCTGGTTCTCGCTTCATCTCCGCACACCGTTGCCGGATGAGATTCTGGTTTCTCTTTCGCAATGGATCATCCGGCGGGCCGGGGAGGTTTTTGCCTGGCGCAAGCCAAGTACGCTGAAGTTCGGCGTCGGCGGTCCGCCTCCATCGGAATGGGAGCTTTTGGGTGTTGAGTTTTGCAATATTGACTTGAGTTCTCGTTCCCCGGAGCTGCGAGAGTGGGTGGAGTTGATCGGGCGCGAACTGGCGGAATGACGGGATCGTTATCGAAATCGGTCTTTACGCAAGTGGCAAGTCTCTTCAATTTCATCAGCGCGTGCAATTGGGCCTTGATTTCCTTCTACCGTGCCACACGTTCCAGCGGACAAACGAAGAAGCCGTCGGTGGCCAGCGCGCCGGGTAGCAAGCGTAGTGCGCCTTCCGGCGTAAGCGAGGCCGTGAGGCGCTCCGCGCCGGAGGGGGTGAGGATGCCTTGGGCGAGCAGGGCCCTGATGCTGGATTCCAGCGAAATCTGGCGGGTGCCTGGGGTTTCTGCAAGAACCGCGGCGACGACCTGCTCGTTCTCCTCAGGCTCCAGCGAGCAAGTGGAGTAAACGACGCGGCCGCCGGGGCGAACGGCGCGCAGAGCGGCCAGGAGCAGAGCACGCTGGCGCTCGGCCTGGCGGGCGAGGTCTTCGAGCCGCAGCCGGTGGCGAATCTCCGGGTTGCGGCCGAGCGTGCCGGTGCCGCTGCACGGCGCGTCGACCAAAGCCAGATCGAAGACGGAGTCTTCAGCAAGTACAGCCGAGTCGATGAGGCGGCATTCGACCCGGTCGTCCAGCGGCGCAAGACGCTGTCGCAACTGCTCGAAGCGCTGCGGACTGGACTCGCAGGCGACGATGCGGGCCGTGGGGTTGCGCTCGGCCAGGATGAGAGTCTTATTGCCGGGCGCGGCGCAGGCGTCGAGAATTTTTCTCTCGTTTTGGTTTGAATTTGAGCCGGCAACGCAGGCCAGCTCGGCGATCAACTGCGAGCCCTCATCCTGAAGGCGCAGGCGGCCCTCGCGAAAGGGCGCGCTGGCGGTCAGGTCGCCGGAGACTACGATGCGGGCGGCCGTGAGCAGTTCGCCGGGCTTGAGATGGATGCCGGAGGCGCCAAGCTCCTCCTCCGTGGCCGGGTCAACGATGCGCAGAGTGAGCGCGGGCTGAGTCTGGCCGTGACGGCAGATAGCGCGGGCGGCCTCCAGGCCGTAAGAGCTGGCCCAGCGCTCGACCATCCAGGCGGGGTGGGCGTAGGCCAGAGCGATCTCGGCCGGAGGTTCTTCAGGAAGACTGCCCGCAGGGGCCATAGAGGCTGCGGAAAGACCCGCTCCGGGGCGGCAAGAAGCGTCAGGGCACGACTTCAGTCGTGCCGCAAATGCCGCAAAATGAACTTGGGCTTTAGCCCCTGAGATTCGTTCATTGAAATCCCCGCTCGAATTCGTTTCCTCTTCCGTAGCATGCGCGGACCCAAGCTTCCGCAGCACAGCGTTGACCATGGCGCTGGCGAAGCGGTGCCCGGCCTGCTTGGCCAGCTCCACGCTCTCATCGATGGCGGCGCGGGTGGGAATGCGGTCCATGTGCAGAATCTGGAAGGCGCCCAGCCGCAGGGCGATCCGAATCTCCGGGTCGAGCTTGCCGTTGGGCCGCTTGAGCAGCGCCTGCAACTGGTGGTCGAGCCGAATCTGCCAGCGCAGCACGCCGAGAACCAGCGCCGTGGCCAGGTTGCGATCCGGCGCGGAGAGTGCATTGACCGCCTTGCCGCGAAGCAGATCGTCGGAGTGAGATTGGCCGCGCTCCACGGCCATGAGGATAGCGAAAGCCGCCTTGCGGGCCAGCGATATCTCCGCCGGGCGATTCTTTGGCGCGGTCTTCCCTGCGCTGGATTGCCGGGCAGCGGTCATTGGCTCCGCGTCCCGAGCCGAGAGCCGGGCAGCGATTGGGTTTCCGCGTAGGAACTCGGCTGCCGGGAGGCGCTTCTTGCCCTCAAGATGAACTTCGAGAAGCTCGATCCAGGTATTCTCAGCGCACCGGACCAGAAGGCGATGATTCTCAATGCGAATCTGGCCGGGTTCCGCTGAGCCTGAATCGGCGGGCTCCGGCGTAGGGGCAACTTCCAGCCTGTGAACGATCAGCTTCTTGCCATCGAGCGTGGTGAAGGCCCCGGGCCAGGGTTGAAAGCCGCGCCAGCGGTTCTTCAGTTCGCCGGCTGTTCGGGCGGCAAAGTCCATGCGGCCGTCTTCGCGGTCGAGCAGCGGAGCGAAGGTAGCGAAACTATGATTCTGCGGCCGAGGGTGGATGGTTCCGGCAGCCAGGCCGGCCAGGGTCTCGACCACCAGCGGCGCGCCGGCCTTGGCGAGCACGTCGAACAGCTCCACGGCGGTCTGGTTGGGGGCGATTTCGACCGTCTGCTGGAGGAGAATGGGGCCGGTATCGAGGCCTTCTTCAAGCAGCATGGTTGTATTGCCGGTGAATGCGTCGCCATTGGCCACGGCCCACTGAACGGGCGCGGCGCCGCGGTACTTGGGCAGCAGCGATCCATGCAGATTGATGCAGCCGAGCCGGGGCAGCGCCAGCATCCAGGGCGGAAGAATGCGCCCGTAAGCCACCACAACAATGGCGTCGGGCGCGATGGCTTCAAGCTGGGCGCGGAACTCGGGGTTATTGCGAATCTTCTCGGGCTGCGCGACGGGCAATCCGGAGGCTTGCGCCGCCTGCTTGACCGGCGGGGCGGTGAGCTGCTGGTCGCGGCCCACGGGGCGGTCGGGCTGCGCGACGGCCAGCCCAACCTCATGACCCCCCGCAAGCAATGCTTCGAGCGTAGGGACGGCGAAACTGGGCGTGCCGCAGAAGACCAGCTTCAATGGCTTACCCATCGGCTCTACCATTTGTGTTCGCGTTGCAACTTGCGGATCTTGCGCAGGTTCAGGTCGCGCTTGAGAGCGCTCATCCGAAAGATGAACAACATGCCGTCCACGTGGTCGATCTCATGCTGCATGCAGCGCGCCAGCAGGTCGTCGCCATCCATTTCGAACCACTTGCCGTGCTCATCCTGCGCACGGACGCGCACCTTGGCGGCGCGGACCACCTTCTCGCGAATGTCGGGAAAGCTCAGGCAGCCTTCCTCCTCGTAGACCTTGCCATCGCTGAAGACGATCTCGGGATTGACGAGGACCAGCTTGTCCTTGGGGTTCTTGCCCATGCTGAGGTCGATTGTCGTCAGGCGCTTTGACACGCCCACCTGCGGCGCAGCCAGCCCGACGCCTTGATTGGCATAGGTCGTCTCAAACATGTCGGCGACCAGCTTGCGCAGGTTCTCGTCGAAATCGCTGACCGGTTCGCCGGGCTGCGAGAGCACCGGCTCGGGATATTTGACAATCTTGAGAATCATTGGTTCGAATGAAAAATGCAGCCTTTCGCTGCGACGCGTACTATTTGTTCCAATCCTTGCCGAAGATCAGCGCTGCCAGGAAAACCGGTGCATTTCTGGAACCTTTCTCCGCCTTCCAGTCCTTAAAGATGCTCTCTGCTTTGCGCACAAGTGAAAGCGCATCGGCCGGGTAGTGTTGTTTCATTACATCGTAATCAGCCGTGTGGCGGGCTGCCTGCAACTCCTCAAAACCCTTTGCTATCGAAGCCAGTTCTTTTGAAATCGGGTCGGGCAATACAAAATCCTTTGGCGTATATTTGACTTTATTCGCACCCGTCCGCGAAAATGCCGTGGCCACATTCGACATCTGCGTGTGATTCAGTACCCGATGCGTCCCTTCTCTAAGTCCTGTTGGCGAATCGGGACTGACCTGTGCCGCAACTTCCGCGACCAGCAAATGAAAGACCGCATAATAGGCTGCGGAGATAGCTCTCCTGATATTCGCCTGAGTGGTCGTGCGTTCGTCGAGATTCGCCAGAAACCGCGCGTGCTCGAGCAATTCCTCAGCTAGCGACATCAAGCGCCCTCCGCGCCTCCCCAACTCGTACAGAAATCCAGCGATCCAGATCGAGGCTCATCAATTCATCTCGAACGGCATCGAGAAACTCGTTCAGCGCGACAACCTTCTCTTCGGATGCCCGGCCATTCTCGTAGAAGTAATCTGGATCAATGAAAAAGCGGACGAAAATGGATGGATTCCCTTCATGGTCCTCCCCGGCCTTGACTTCATAGTCAACGATGTAGTCGGGATAATTCCGACTTTGGGGGTTGGTCTTGAGCCATTCGATAGTGCGACGAACGGGACGAGTCTCATCGACATATTGCAGCACTGCCCATGGCACCGCCTCGTGGATGAAATTGCTTCCGTCTTGTTTCAAGTCCACGGTGCCGAATCCTGTGAGAGGCGTCTGAAGGTTCAGATTCGGATGCTCTTCGCCCGGACGCCTAATGCGATCAATCCTGAACACTCCGGGCCGGCCCCACCAGCGAACTTCTTCACCCACGACTGGTTCAAAATTCGGACCCTCCATAGACACCTCCGCTCCTAAGCAATTCTACCGTCGAAACAAACCAACCAATGACCAGCACCGGTGCCGCGCCGCTAAAACATCCGTATCTGTTCGATGTATCCGTCGAAATTCCGTTTCATTTCCAGCGCCGAGTCGCCGCCGAACTTCCGTTGCGCCAGGTCGGCGATGGTGAGCGCGACCATGGCTTCGGCCACCACGCCGGCGGCGGGGACCACGCAAATATCGCTACGCTCGTAGCTGGCGGTGGTGGCCTCGCGGGTGTCGAAGCGCACCGATTCCAGCGGCCGCCGCAGCGTCGAGATGGGCTTCAAGTAGCCGCGAACCACGATCTCTTCGCCGTTCGAAACGCCGCCCTCAATCCCCCCGGCGTTGTTCCGCGGCCGCGTAAAGCGGGTGGGCCTTTCCGTCGGCTGCTCGGCGTATTGGATGGGGTCGTGCACGGCGGAGCCGAAGGACTCTGCGGCCGTCACTCCGCGGCCGATCTCCACGGCCTTCACGGCTTGCAAGCTCATCACCGACCAGGCCAGCAGCCCGTCCAGGCGCTCATCCCAGTTGGCGTAGGTGCCCAGCCCGGCCGGCACGCCATGAACGACCACCTCAAAGACGCCGCCCACCGTGTCGCCGGTGCGCGAGACCTCCTCGACCTCTTCCTTCATGCGCGCCTCGGTGGCGGGATCGACGCAGCTAAGCACAATCTCGTCCTTGGCAGCAACGGCGGCAATCTCCTCCCACGCGGCGGCGCGGTCGAGTTCGACCCGGCCCACGCGGATGACGTGGCTGGAAATCTCGATCCCCAGTGTCCGCAGCATCAGCTTGGCAAAGGCTCCGGCGGCCACGCGGGCGGTGGATTCGCGAGCCGAGGCGCGCTCCAGCACGTAGCGGGCGTCGGGAAAGTTGTACTTGAGCGCGCCGGCCAGGTCGGCGTGGCCGGGCCGCGGCGACACCACCGCCTGGTGCTTGGCGGCGTCCCCGGCTTCCACCGGCAGCTTCTCTTCCCAGTTCTTCCAGTCGCGGTTGACGATCTCGATGGCGATGGGAGAACCGATCATCTTGCCGTGGCGCACGCCAGAGAGGATGTGAGCCTTGTCGGTCTCGATCTTCATGCGCCCGCCGCGCCCGTAGCCCTGCTGCCGCCGCCAAAGCTCGCGGTTCACAAACTCCAGATCGACGGGCACGCCCGCCGGCAGCCCTGAGACGAGGGCGACAAGTGCTTCTCCGTGGGATTCACCGGCGGTTGAGAAACGAATCATGGCTACTCGATTGTAACGGGAAGATGAAGAAGGGAACAGGGGAGATGATTGATGATTAGGGTGGCTGGGGCATTCTCCGGGCAAGCGACAACTGACGCGCACTATTGTTTGTCAAAGCGTCAAGCTCAGGCGTTGCAAAGCACTTTGCGTATTAGCAATGCTATTATTCTGCCCAATATCGGCGCAGAGAATCGCGGCGGATGGGACAATAGCCACGATCAGCCGTTCAGGGGGATGCAATGAATGGTTCTCGTACCTGGAATCGAAGGGAATTCACCGTGGCGTCTAACGGGGATTTCTTCATCTTGAGGCCCGCCGGATGGTTTGCCGCGGTGCGTCTGCCAGGGGGCTTCCGCTATCTCGTGGGCTAACCCAAGGGGACTGCGTCTCCTCAGGCTCATGAGAATCCCACCGGGAATCAAGCGGCAGAGCCTTCGGCTGCGTTAACATCCATGCCCGAGCAGAAGGCTCTGGACCACGCCGATAGCCAAGAAACTGAAATGCCATCGCAGATCGCGATGCCGAGCACGCATGATCGCCGTCTGACTCGGCCGGCATTGATCGTCTTGGCGGCATCTGCGATCTCATCGATTCTGCTCGGGTGGCTGTGGTGGATCTGCTCCTCCTAAAGGCGACTCCCTCGCCGCAATTGGCGTATTGGGAGTATCACCGGCCAGCCGGAAACCGACCCACCGCACGAACAGGGAATTGGAGATAGGGAGCGCCATCGCTGAGGCTGGGGCAGCGGCGGACGGTTTCAATTGGGGACCGGCGAAATGCCGGTCCTGAATTGGACCCGGCGAAGCCCACTGCCCATCGAATCCCTCACGGATGCAGCCCCGCCGCGCGATATGCTTCAGGCCATGCAGCAATCGGCCGTGCCCGCGCCCTCCTCCAACTCCCCCAGTTTCGCGGGCCTGCTGGCCGCTCTCGCAGCACCCAACCAGCAGCGCGACCCCACCTGGAACGATGACGGTCTAGCAGACGACTACGCGACTCTCAGCTACGAGCGCGCCTTGCGAACCCATGCGCGATACCGCTCCGCGGAAGATTTAGCCAGCACAAGCGATGCTTCGGTCACCCAGCCTCCCAATCGGGGGCCCATCCGCAATCGCGAGGTCTTTCCAGCGGCGTCTGCCGCTTCGGCGGCAACCCGGCCGGCGGCTTCCCCAACTGCGGACCTCCCGCAGGAAAACAACGCCGGCCTGCCAATAACGCTCGATCGGAATCTCAAGTCCGCCAGCATCACCATCCGGCTGAGCGAGGCGGAGTCCGCACAACTGCGCAAGCGAGCCACCGAAGCCGGGCTCACCGTCTCGGCCTACCTGCGCTCCTGCACCTTCGAGGCTGAGTCCCTGCGGGCGCTGGTCAAAGACACGCTGGCCCAGTTGCGCTCCGAACCATCCCGGGCGGGCGGGAGCGCGACGAGCCGCACCGCAGCCAAAGCCGCCGCCGGGCCCATCCGGCGCTCCTGGCGCCAGTTGTGGGCGCGATTCTGGCCGCGCGCGCAGGCTGCACAGGGCGCGGCCCGAGCCTGACTACTCCACTTCCAGCACCAGGCACTTCAGGTATTCGGTCTCTGGCAGGTTGAGAACGACAGGGTGATCCAAAGCGGTGCCGCGGCGCTCCAGCAGTCGTACGCGCCGGGCGGCGTCGGCAGCGGCCGAGGCCACGCAGGCCTCCAGGTCGGCCCCACTAACGTGATGCGAGCAGGAGCAGGTCACCAGCAGGCCGCCGGGGCGCAGCATCTTGAGCGCGCGCAGGTTCAGCTCCTTGTAGCCGCGCAGCGCGCCCTCCACGGCCCGCTGCGTCTTGGCAAAGGCCGGCGGATCGAGAACGATGGTGTCGAAGCTCTCGCCCGCGTCCGACCAGTCGCGCAGAATCTCGAAAGCGTCGGCTTCCACCCAATCCACCTGCGCAGCGAGCAGCGCACGATTCGCCTCCAGATTCCGCTCTGCGACCTCCAGCGATGCGCGGGAGGCGTCGATTCCCGTAACCTGGCGGCAGACCCGCGCCAGATGCAAGGCAAAGCCGCCCTGGTAGCAGCAGACATCGAGCGCCCGGCCTGTCGCGTTGAGCTTTTGCGCCCATCCTTCACCGGCGGCGTAGTTGGCCCGCTGGTCAAGGAAGGCGCCGGTCTTCTGCCCGGAGTTGGCGTCAAAATGGAAGACCAGCCCGTTCAGCCGAAATTTGGTGCTGGTCTGCGAAGCCGCCGTGTCCGCGACGAATAAGGCTTCGGAGCTGGGCGCTGCCAGGCCTTCCAGCTCGCGCACGCGCGGGTCGGGCCGCTCCAAAATTGCCGCCGGCGCCAGCTCCTCGCGCAGCACACGAACGCAGGTCTCCCGCACCGCCGCCGAGTCGAGTCCCTTGGCGAGAAGCTGGAGAATCACCAACTCGCCGTACTTGTCCACCACCAGGCCGGGCAGTTCGTCAGCCTCGCTGAAGCACAAGCGGCAGGAATCGGTTTGATCGTCCAGCAGAGGCTTGCGCCGGGCAATCGCCGCGCGCAGCCTGGCCGCCAGCAACTCCAGCCACGCGGCCTCGTCGATCGCCTCGCGCGAGACCATCCGCAGCGCGATCTGCGACGACGGGCTGTAAAGCGCCGTGCCCAGCAGGATTCCCCGGCTGTCGGCCACAGGCAGCAGCGCAGGAGCTTCGCTGGCGTCGGGCAATTCGAGAGACTCAATATCGGAGGCGTAGACCCAAAGGTGGCCGCTGCGCAGGCGGTCGGCGGCGCGGCGGCTGACTCGCGCGCCTAACTGACCACCCAGAACAGGATTGTCTTGAGTCCGTGCGGGAGCCGCCGCGGATCCGGCGATCTTTGGCGCTTCTTTGACAACAAGAGGCCGTGGGGCGCGTGGCTTGGTCATGGATTCTCTTCCTCGATAACTCAATAAATCAAGTCAACTTGATATGGTCCCAATTCGACAGAGCCGGAGTAACTCTTCCCGGTGATCTCGCCATGGCGCGACCCGCCGACTGGGATCACCTTCGACTCGCCAGTGCTGTTGACATAAAGAGTCTTCCCCTCAACCAGCCGTGCATAAACGCCTTCCGGCGTCGCCGGTCCAGGCTCGATTCCCAGCTCCGGGTAGAGACTTCTGACCAAAGGAGCAAGCAGCGGCATCTGCGCCGGTGTGGCCAGGTAGATGGCGTGGCCTTTCCCATAGGAGTTCACGGTAATCGCCGGCGAGCGTTCGGGAGTGTTTGTAAAGCTCGCCAGAACCTTGGCTCCCCTGGGCTCCAGCACCTCGTAGAAAGGGATAGCGGCAGTTAGAGTCTTCCCCTCGAAGGATACCTCGGGCATCGCGGCCGGCCTGTAAAACTCGGAGGTCCGCAGCCCGAAGACATCGCTGAGGCGGCCCGGAAGCGGCGTTTCGAACCATTGATTGTTCTCATCCACTTTGGCTGAGAACGCGGTCATGACGACTGTTCCGCCATTACCGATGTAGTTTCGAATCGCGGCCGCGCTCTTCTCGTCCATTACATAATCGGCGGTCACGACCAGCAGCTTGTAGTCCAGCGCGCTATAACTTACATTGACGAGGGCGGCATCGATATTGTCTTCAAAGAAAGGCTGTAGGGCATTCCGCACCTGTTCCCAATAGGGGGTTGAAAAGTAGTATTTGGCGGTACTGCTGTAGCTGGAAGGATGGGAGGCGACGAGGCTGTCGAACGAGTATGCGATCGCTACCTCGGGCTTGCGATAGCGGGGAAATCCTTCATGTTCGAGGACTGCGAATTCCCTGGCAATCTGCTTGAACTCCTCATATTTCCAGGAGGGAGTTCCGTCATGATCAAGCAGTCCGAAGAGCGCCTGCTCCTCGCCGCCGCGATGCGTGTTGAAGGTCCAGGCGAGGAAGGTCTGCCCATAGTTGAGAAGACCCATGTACGCCCACATGCGGATGATTCCCTTCGGCCCGCCATAGAACCCGCCGCCGCCGGTGACAAACTCGTTGAACCAGATTGGTGTTTCGAGATCCCCTTTGGTAAGCAGCGCGCCGCCGATGGCATCCACCGGAGTCCCCGGATAGAGTCCCTCCGTGCCGTAAGTTACAAAGTCCTTGTAGGACTTATAGTAGTCAAAGCCTTTCCGGCAGGCCGTGTCCCATAGGTTGGATGCCGCCGGCAGGTTGGGCATGTTGCGCTTGCGAATCTCGTTCAGATCTTCGATGGCGGCGATAGTCTCGTCGGACCAGAAGCGGCGCAGATCGAGGAATCGCTCGGGCGGGCCGGGGCCGTCCCCATTGGGTAGCTCGACCTCATCGAAGGAGTTCAGCCGCCGGGACCAGCGCTGCGTGGCCCAGGCGCGATTCAGCTCCGCGACCGTGACGTATTTGCGCTTGAGCCAATCGATGAAGCGGAGCCGGTCGGCCGCGGAGTAAGACATGAATCCGTTCCCGATCTCGTTATCGTAGCCGATGGCCGCGATCGCCGGATTGTTCGCGTAATGCTTCGTCAAAGCATCGGCAAACCGCCGGGCATACTG
Source organism: uncultured Acidobacteriaceae bacterium (assembly GCA_963799145.1). Classification (GTDB taxonomy): domain Bacteria; phylum Acidobacteriota; class Terriglobia; order Terriglobales; family Acidobacteriaceae; genus Telmatobacter. The sequence goes on from CAWCWQ010000243.1 coordinate 20,616, forward strand.
GCGATAGACCGGATCGCTTATGTCTTCCATGTACCGTTCCGCGGGCTGCAGGACAGCGCCCTCCTGAGTTACAACATTCACCGAGGGGTGCTCATGGTGAAGCCAGGTGGGCGCGGGCAGCCCGCCAATGTCCAGGAGAACCTTGATCCCGGCATCGTTCAGTTCCTTGATGACCTGATCGGACTGAGAGAAGGTGAAGTTGCCGTCCGAAGGCTCGAACCAGTCCCAGGACAGATCGCCGAGGCGCACTAGCTTGAAGCCCGCGGCCTTCATCAGCGCCACATCGCTGAGCACCTGCTCGGGCGAGCGGTCAACGGGTTGATAACAAGTGCCCACAATGAGGGCTTCCTTGCCCGGCCACTCCCGATGGACCTCGCCACTCTGCGCCATTGAAAGGCTGCCCGCAAGAAGAAGAGTGACGGCCAGGCTTTTCGCGGAAGGGAAACGGAGACACAGTTCGATCAGCCTATTGCCATTCCGGCGCATTTGACAGGCTCCCACGCTCGATCTTTCGACGACTTCGAGTTTAACAGCCTGGCAACGTCTTCTCGAATCCGCGGCGCCGGCTGTCAACGGCAGCGCCTTCGGTGCGCCGCAATCGCAACCGGCCTATAATGAAGCATGGCGACTGCCCGGCAAGCCTTGGCGGCAGAGGTTCCCACCGCGCCCCCGTCTCCTCCGGGGGATTCGCAGGTTGTGTCGCGCGATCTGAAGCCGGCTCTAGCCGAGATCTCCATCGACGAGCGCTTTGCCGCGCTGCTCAAGCAGGTCCAGGCCAACCGTCCCAGCGAGGACGTCTCCCTCATTCGCAAGGCATGGGATTTTTGCATCAAGCATCATGCGGGCCAGATGCGAGCCTCCGGCGAGCCTTACATCATCCATCCGCTGAAGGTGGCCGAGGTGCTGGCGGAGATGAAGCTGGACGCGACGGCCATCGCCGCCGGCCTGCTGCACGACTCCGTCGAAGACACGCCCGCCACCAATGAAGAGATTGAAGCCGGCTTTGGCGAGCAGGTGGCCCACATCGTCGAAGGCGTCACCAAGATCGACAAGATCCAGTTTGCCAACCGCGAGGACCGCCAGGCCGAAAATGTCCGCAAGATGCTGCTGGCCATGGTCTCAGACGTGCGCGTGGTGCTCATCAAGCTGGCTGACCGGCTGCACAACATGCGCACCCTCGAGCACCTCGATCCCGACCGCCAGGAGGCCATCGCCCGCGAGACGCAGGACATTTACGCCCCCCTGGCCCACCGCCTGGGCATGGGCAAGGTGCGCGGCGAACTTGAAGATCTGGCCTTCCGCTACACCGACCCGGTCAGCTACGAGAAGGTCACGGCAGCCGTCGAGGCCCGCCGCATCGAGGGCGAGCAGTTCCTGCGCGGCGTTGAAGACACGCTGGTGGAGCAGTTGCGCGAGAACGACATCGAGGCCCGCGTCGAGTGGCGCATCAAGCGCATCTACTCCATCTTTCAAAAGCTGGAGCGCTCCAAGGTCTCCTTCGATCAGGTCTATGACCTGCTGGCCATCCGCGTCATCACCCAGGATGTGGCCTCCTGCTACGCCGTCTTCGGGCTCATTCATACCCTGTGGCGGCCGGTGCCGGGGCGCATCAAGGACTTCATCGCCATCCCCCGCGCCAACCGCTACCAGTCGCTGCACACCACCGTGATGGGCGCCAGCGGCCACCAGTTCGAGGTGCAGATCCGCACCGAAGAGATGCACCGCATCGCCGAGGAGGGCATCGCCGCTCACTGGAAGTACAAGTCCGGCGGAATCACGGTCACCGCCCGCGACGAGGAGCGCCTGAACTGGATCCGGCAACTGGTCGAGTGGCAGAAGGAGATGACCGACCCCAACGAGTTCCTCTCCAGCCTGAAGATGGACCTCTATCCCGACGAGGTCTACACCTTCACGCCCAAGGGGAAGGTGGTGGTGGTTCCGGCCGACGGCACGCCCATCGATTTTGCCTACACCATCCACACCGAGGTGGGCCACACCTGCGTGGGCGCCAAGGTCAACGGCCGCATGGTCCCACTGCGCACCAAGCTGCGCACCGGCGACATCGTCGAGATCGTCACCCAGAAGGATCACAAGCCCAGCCGCGACTGGCTCACCTTCGTCAAGAGCCCCCGCGCCCGCAACAAGATCAAGCACTGGCTCAACGAGGACCAGCGCCGCCGCGCCGTCGAGATCGGCCGCAAGCTGCTGGAGCGCGAGGCCCGGAAGTTCAAGGTGCCGCTGAGCCAGATCGCCGACCAGGATCTGGGCCGCATCGCCAACGAGTATGGCGTGGCCACCGCCGCCGACCTGCTGGCTACTCTCGGCCAGGGCAAGCACTCCGCGCATCAGGTGCTGGGCAAGCTGGCTCCCGGCTTTGCCACCCAGGCCGAGACCGAGCCGGCCGCCGATGCCAAGCCGGGCACGAGCGCTGAGGCGGCCATGTCCGATGCCGTGCGCAAGCTGCACCTTACCGGCTCTGACTCCCTCCAGGTCGAGGGCCAGAACGACCTGCTCGTCTATCGCGCCCGCTGTTGCAACCCCATTCGCGGCGAAGAGATCGTCGGCTACGTCACCCGCGGCAAGGGCGTGGCCGTCCATGCGCGCAGTTGCCCCAACGTGCAGAACCTGCTCTACGAGAGCGACCGCCGCATCGCCGTCGAGTGGGCGCGCGTCGGCGACCAGTCGGCCGGCCGCACCCAGCGCTACCCGGTCAAGATCACCGATCTCCTGCGACGACCGCGCCGGCATGTTGAAGGAGCTGACCGCCGTCATCTCCGACGACAACACCAACATCCGCGCCGTCGATATCCGCAAGGACGACAACGGCGAAGCCATCATCGAGTTTGTCGTCGAAGCCGAAGACCTGCACCATCTGAACCGCATGGTCCTTGGCCTTCGCCGCGTCAACGGCGTCCGCGCCGTGCAGCGCGCGCAGAAGCTGTGAGGATTCGCATTCCTCGATTCTGTCCAAAGAGAATTGAACCAACAAAGATTTGCAATCCTGAGTGAGCGCAGCGAGTCGAAGGATCTGCGTCTCGATACTCATCCTGGGCGCCCCGGATCCGGATTCTCGCACCCCTGGGAGAATGGCTCTGTCCCAACCCAATAGCTGATTCGTCGATTGGTCTAAACCGCACAGACTAATGCCGGACGCGATGCGAGGCTCTATCCAGGAGCGAATCGCCGCGCACTCCGGTGCGGCGAACCACCCATTCCCGCCGGAGTACTGCCCGGATGGGAACGATCGGTAGCCGGACGGCTGCATCGAGAGGGAGATTCTATGTCGTTTGGTATTTACGCTGGGGGATTCGCAATTCTGATAGCCGGGCTGGCTTACGCGGCGCATCTGGTGCATACGCCCATACACTGGATCGTCGCGGGCGCCATTGTGCTGATAGGCATAGGAATCCTGTCGGCTGTGAAGGCCACGCGCCAGAAAGATTCTGCGAACTAACATGATGGCCGGAATCTGGCCCCTCTCTCGCATAGGCATGCAAATGAAGGCTTTGTCACTGCACTCCCTGCCACGCTCCCAGTAGCTGCGATGGCCTGTCCGGCGACGGCGAGTGTCAGATCTACAACAGATCGACAAGCGGACCTAACCTATTGACTGTGATATGTTTATATCCATTGGCGTCTTCATATTAGGGTAGTAAATCCATGATGTTACAACCCGTCCTCCGTCACGCGGTCACCGGAAGGTCATCGTTCACCAGCCTCCGGGTTGTTCGAGCAACGAGGGTAGGCGCTGAATGAGCAGCGAAGAGCTAATCCTGGTAACCGGCGCAACCGGCTTTCTCGGTGTGCAACTGGTTCGCGAACTTCTCGATCGTCGGCCGCAAGCCAGGCTGGCGCTTCTCATCCGCGACCGGGCAGGCCAAACGGGTGAGCAGCGCGCCGGCGCGATCGTCCCTTTAGCCGAGCGATCCCGCGTCGAGGTTTACTCGGGAGATGTCGGCCAGCATAACTGCGGTTTGGATGCCTCCGTTTACCAGCGGCTTTGCGCCGAGACAACGCGAGTGATTCATTGCGCGGCCACGGTGCGCTTCGATCACTCGCTGGACGAGGCTCGGCGCATCAACGTCGAGGGTACACGGCGCATTCTGGACTTCGCCGCCGCCATGCGCCAGCTGCGGAGCCTGGCCTACGTGGGCACCGCTTATGTGGCCGGCGAGCGCGCGGGCCTGGTGCTCGAAAGCGAACTCGCTGTGGGCCAGAGCTACCGCAACACCTACGAACAAACCAAAGCCGAGGCCGAGGCGCTGGTTCGCTCGCGCCTGGGAACGACGCCCGGCGTGATTTTGCGTCCAAGCATTATCGTGGGCGATTCCCGTACCGGCGTAACCTCGAGCTTCAAGATGATGTATTGGCCGCTGAAGATCTACGCGCGCCGCCTGTGGCGCACTGTGCCGGGCTTTCCGGATGCGGTGCTGGACATTGTGCCGGTCGATTATGTAGCTGCATCTGTAGCTCGGCTTCTCTTCGATGAGGCTGCCCTCGGCAGCACGGTCCACCTCTGCGCCGGGCCCCGAGGCAGCGCGACCATCCAGCAGATCGCCCTGCGCGCCGCGCAGTATTTCAATGTGCGCGAGCCGCGCTACGTCGATCCCAAGTTCTTCTTCGCCGCGGTGCGGCCCCTGCTGTTCTTGACTTTGTGGGGGCGCAAGCGCCGCGTGCTGCGCGACGGCCGCGCATACCGCGACTACTTCGCCATGCGCATGCAGTTCGACACCGGCAACGCCGAGCGCCTGCTCGAGCCAGCCGGAGTGCGCCCACCGCCGGTGCTGGATTATCTGGATCGCCTCTTCCACTACTGCGTCGCCAGCGACTGGGGCCGCAAGCAGGTTTCCGCTCAATGAACATCTTCCAGCGAATTCAACTCGCGCGCGACAGCGGCGTCACGCTGGCGAATCTCGTGGATGAGTTGGTGCGTCGGAAGGGCGATTGCGAAGTCTCGGCCGGCGAAGAGGGCCGCTTTCATCTCGCGGATCTGCACTCAAGCATCTGCGAAATCGATGGCTTTCTTCGCCGTTCCGTCGCCCTCCGTCCCGGCCAGCCCGTCGCCATCTATCGCAGCAACGACCGGCATTGCTTTCATTGGTTTCTAGCTATCGTCCGCGCCGGGGGAATCGCCGTCCCACTGAACCCGCTGCTGTCTCTCGCCGAAGTCCGCCGCATCCTGGCCGATAGCGGCACGGAGATCCTGGTGACGGACAAAGCGGTTTTTGAACGCGCCATTGTGGACCGCGGCGCACTGAACGTGCGCACCTGGATACAAGCCGGCAAAGAGGCAGAGACACTGGATGGATTTGTGCGCTGCGCCAGCACTGGGCTGCCATTTCCGCCGTCCGCGATCGATCCGTCTGCTACTGTCGCGGTCTTCCATACCTCCGGCACCAGCGGCTTTCCCAAAGGGGCGGCGCTGTCGAGCAACGCCCTGCTCGGAGCGCGCGCTTCCACCGTCTTTGCCGGTGTGTTTCTGGGGCCGAACGACCTCGCGCTCATCGCGCTTCCCTGGTCGCACATCATGGCAGTTAGCATTGCGCTCTATGGTTTGATGGCGGGCATTCGTGGCTGCTTCCTCGATCGCTTCGACGTCATGGCAGCGCTGGATATGATCGAACGCTACGGCGTCACAACTGTCGTCGGTTCCTAGATAGCAATACGCAACCTAACGAAGAAGATAA
>CAWCWQ010000244.1:0-14441 GCA_963799145.1 uncultured Acidobacteriaceae bacterium
GCCGGCGTTCGGTCCGGAGTTCGACGAACTGAACTTCTCCGAAGCCCTCAAGGCTGTGTGGCTGTTGGTGGCGGAGACCGACGGCTACCTGACCGCCAACGCGCCGTGGAAGCGCCCGGCGGACCGCTCGGAGGCGGAGCATGTTGAGCATCAGGCGCGCGTGCTGGCTACTGCCGCCGAAGCCATCCGCATTGTGACCGCGCTGGTTTATCCCATCCTGCCCGACTCGGCCGCCAAGGTCTGGCGGCAGATTGGACAGGGCGAGATTCAGGACGCGGCGAAGCGGGCGTTCCTGACGGAACTGCACTGGGGCGGTTTGCGCCCAGGGACGAGGTTTGGCGATCCCGCGCCGCTGTTTCCCCGCAAGGAAAAGGACGCAGTCGAGCGGATGCAGAAGATCGAAGAGCAGAACAATTTGAACGTGGTGCAAGCAGCCAGCGTTAGCGGCGCAGGCATTATCCATTCCGAAACAAACGACGCTCATCCTTCGGTTCCCGAGAAAACGACTCCACCAACCACGCCAAATTCATCGCAAGTACCCGCATCGCGTCAGGGCACGACTTCAGTCGTGCCGCAAAAGCAGCAAAACATGGCCCGGGCTTTAGCCCCTGGGGGACTCTTTTTGGAAAACGCATCTTCGATTCCTGCTTCACCTGTCGCGGCGCCGCTTCCCAATACCACTGCCCCAGCCGTTTCTTTTCCGAACGCCAACGTGGCGGCGGAGCCGCAGTCCGCCTCACCGCAGGGGATCACCATCGACGATTTTGCCAAGGTGGATTTGCGCGTGGCGCAGATTCTGGTGGCCGAGCGCGTGCCCAAGGCCGATAAGCTGCTGCGCCTGGAGGTCGATCTGGGTTACGAGAAGCGCCAGATTCTGGCCGGAATCGCGCAGCACTACGAGCCGGAGAAGCTGATCGGGCGGAAGATCGTGATCGTCGCCAACCTGGCTCCGCGCAAGATGCGGGGGCTGGAGTCGAACGGCATGTTGCTGGCCGCCTCGCTTGAAGACGGAGCGCCGGTCCTGGCCGGATTTCTGGAAGAGGTTCCGCTGGGCGCGCGGCTGAAGTAGGCGCCTGCGGTGCGGCTAACTGCTTGCTCCCATGATCTCCCAGGTGTCAAAGTCGAAACCTGGGGCACCCGGATTTGTTACTCGTGGGACACGGGCCACCTGTCTCACCAACCTAATCATTGATACCTATCCCGACAAGGGCCGCCCGTCCATTTATTGCTCATTTCTTTGAGATTCTTTGAGCAAGTGGGCAACCCTTTATAAAACTCCTTTATGGCTGGATTATCATCGAAATAGAATATTGATCTTGCCGTTCCATGGTCAATTATTACTCCAGCGTATCCGATTGTTTCATCGATGCCGTTTACAATAATAGTATTGCCATTCACTTTAACTTCGACTTCTGCCAACTTTTTCCATTTTTTGTCTATTAATACAAGTTTTGCATTATCCCTGCTAGGCCGCAGTGATGTGTAGAATACCAATACGACCGAAACGTCTTTGCGCGTCAGTCCAGGCGGGAGTGTCATACATTTTGGCAATCTCGATTCACTCGCTAAAGTAAAGATTGACTCAACACAACCACTTATCGCACAAGAAGAAATACAGATTGCAATGAAAAGCAAGAGATTTCTTGCGCGTGGGCAGAGTTTGGATTGCAGCAGCGAGCGGATCATCGGAACTCCCTGTTTGTTACTGCAAGGTCCGATCATAGGGCGGCGGCGCGCGAACGTGGGGGATGATTGTGACACTTTCGCAAGTGTCACAATGAAAAACGCCAAGAACCTCAATCATCGTGTTTTTCTGACCCCTGACCCCTATTGCCCCATACACATAAATCGTGCGATACTTACACATCGGGAGGCGCGTCCATGCGGACCAACATCGACATCGACGACAAGTTGATGCGTCAGGCGATGAATGCTACCGGTGCGGCCACCAAACGCGCAGCCGTCGACAAGGCCCTGCGCAAGCTGGTTGCGCTCCATGAGCACGAGAATGCGGTGGAGGAGATGTTCCGCCGGCAGGAGATTGAGCGGCAGGCCGCGATGCAAGAAGGCCGGCTGGACGAATGGCACGCCGAGTTGGTGAAGAAGGGCAACTATCCGGAGTGGCCCGGCGACTTGGGGTAAAGCGATGCGGACTAACGTGGAAATCGACGATGATCTTATGCGGCGGGCGATGGCCGCCAGTGGCAAACCCACCAAGAAAGCGGTTGTCGAAGAGGCGCTGCGCCTCGCCGTGCAACTCAAGCGTCAGGCAGAAGCCCTTCGCAAGCTTTGGGGCATTGGCTGGGAAGGCAATCTCGACGAGATGCGCGCCACCCGCTTCCCTGACTGGGATAGGGATTGGAATTCTGAGCCGGACCTCCACCACAGGTCTGTTGCATAAAGCGACCCGCATTGGTAGTGTGAAAAGGCCCTAAGGCATGGTCATTGTCAACTCATCGGTTTGGATTGACTTCCTGAATCAGAGGGTTACACCGCAGACCAGTTGGCTCCGAGCGCCGCAAAGCATCGGAACGATAGGCTTGACCTCCCTTGTGCTCACGGAGGTCCTTCAAGGGATTCGCATTGACAGCCGTTTTCGTAGTGCCGAGCAATTCTTTCGCACGATGCCCTTCATTGATTCCCTGGCCCATCCATTGGCCGCTCGAGCAGCCAGCAACTACCGCACACTACGCAGAGTTGGTATTACGATACAAAGCACGATTGATTGCCTTGTTGCGACCTTCTGCATTGAGAGCGGCTATCAACTACTGCATAGTGACAGCGATTTCGACTATTTCGAGCAGCACCTGCATCTGTCTGTGCTCCATCCGCCGGCGCTGCGAATCCCTTAATCTGTAATAAGACCCGGGAGATCCACCCACCGAGACCCCTTTGCTGATCGATTCTCACGCACACCTGGACAGCGAGCGCTATGCGGACGACCGCGAGGCGATGCTGCGCCGCGCCTGGGATGCGGGTGTGGGCGCGGTGCTGGCCATCGGAATTGGCGAACACGCCGCAGGCATGGACCGGGCGCTCGGAATCTGCCGCCAGTTCAACGGGCAGCCCGGCGTACCCAGGCTCTTTGCCAGCGCGGGCGTCTATCCGCACAACACGCCGGAGATCGACGACGCCGTCCTGGCCAAGCTGGACAGTCTGCTGGCTGAGCCGGAGGCGATCGCTTGCGGGGAGATCGGCCTGGACTACTTCCATGAGGGCGCGCCGCACCTAGCGCAGCGCGAGGGGCTGATTCGCCAACTGGAGGTTGCGGCGGCGCGCAAGCGGCCGATTCTGATTCATTGCCGGGCGAAAGATGGGGCGACAGACGCCTGGGACGATCTCTTCGAGATTCTGGAGGGGCATTGGCGACAGACCGGCCTGGGCGGCGTGATGCACTGCTTCGGCGGCGGCTGGGAGCAGGCGCGGCGGTCGCTCGACCTGGGCTTTCTGGTCTCCTTTGCCGGGAACCTGACCTACCCCAAGGCCCAGCCGCTGAGGGACGTGGCCGCGCGGATGCCGCTGGAGGGGGTTCTGGTGGAGACGGACGCTCCCTGGCTGGCTCCGGCGGCACATCGCGGCAAACGCAACGAGCCAGCCTGGGTCGCGCAGACGGCGCTGGTCTTGGCCGAGGTTTTACGGGTTGAGGAAGAAGAAATCGCCTCGGCAACCACGAAAAACTTCTTCCGCCTGTTTCACCTCCAGCCGGACGTGGGAGACTGATAGAGGCACTGCGCGCGGCAGCCTTTTGGTTTGGAGTATTGAGGGCAGGAAAAATGGCTCAGGAGAATTCGTTCGACGTTGTCAGCAAGGTGGATATCCAGGAGGTCCGCAACGCCATCGACCAGGCGATGAAGGAAGTTCGCCAGCGCTTCGACCTGAAGGATACCCACTCGGAGATTACGCTGGAGGGCAGCGAGGCCATCCAGTTGGCCTCGTCTGGCGAGTACAAGCTGGAGGCGGTGAAGGAGATTCTGGGGCAGAAGCTGGTGAAGCGCGGCGTCTCGCTGAAGAATCTGACCTACGAGAAGATGGAGGAGGCCTCGGGCAAGCGCATGCGGCAGAAGATCAAGCTGCAGCAGGGCATCCCCATCGAAAAGGCCAAGGAGATCGTTCGCCTGGTCAAGGACGCGAAGAAGAAGGCGCAGGCCAGCATCCAGGGCGATACGGTACGAATATCGAGCAAGGACCGCGACGAGCTGCAGGCCATCATCGCCCTGCTGCGCGGCAAGGATATGGGTTTGGAGCTGCAGTTTACCAACTACCGCACCAACTGAGCGGGGGAAAGACAAATGGGCTATCAGGATATTATGCGCGAGTACGCCAATCAGCGTGCTTTATGCGCTGGTAAATCCGTTGACGAATTGTTTGCTATCGCGAATGGCAACGAGATCAAGTTTATTCAATCTCTAGAGATGGCGATTCAGCAGAAATCCGAACGGGTTGGCGTCGATGACATGACTGAAGAAGAGACTATCGTTCTTGCTATTGAAGCACTGGAACGCGAGGTGAATAACGGCGGATATAGCCAGTTCTTTGTAAACTCATCTCGCGAGTTTACGCCAATCATTGTGCATGCACTGCTTCGTATCGGCTGTCCGAAGACGGCTGAGATTACGAAGAGGGCAATCCAAGCTGTGGGTTTCCAAGGGTTGTCTCCCGAGGCGCTGAACGAAGCACTGGAAACTTATAGCAAGGAATATGCCCGTCAAAATGCACATAGATTTGTAAATCCTAAAGAGGCTCAAGCAATTATCGATGGAATTACTTCAGACGATCCGTACACTGTACCCAATCCCGTGAAGCCCCATTCTTTGAACAGCCAAGAATGGAACGTAATCGAAAAGGAGCTTGATGAATGCGATCAGTTGTATTACGGCGCTGGAGTGGAAAATATCGGGGGCAAGCTAATTGATTTCGTGAAAGACAACAAGAACGCAATTCAACCCTGAACGGGACGGTATCGTATCGTTTTATCTATCCGGCGTGATGCAAGTTGCGTCCGCGAAGATGAGTTAGCGCTGGAACCGGAGAGACTTTGAGCACATTGGCAATACCGACGGCGAGAGAGGTCTTCGACCTGCTGCGTGACGACCTGGTGGCGATCGAGCAGGAGCTGGGACGCGACGCCGCCTCCGGCGTAAGCACCATCACGGAGATTGCCGAGTACTTGCGCGAGGGCGGCGGGAAGCGCATCCGGCCCACCCTGCTGCTGCTTTCCGCCCGCCTGCTGGGCTACTCCGGCCAGAGCGCCATCCGGCTGGGCGCGGTGGTGGAGATGGTGCATACCGCGACGCTGGTTCACGACGACATCATCGACGGCGCCGACACGCGCCGCGGACGGCCTTCGGCCAATACCACATGGGGCAACGAGAAGTGCGTGCTGGCAGGCGACTGGCTTTACATGCAGGCCTTCAATGTGGCGCTCAAGGAGCGGAACCTGCGCGTACTCGACCTGCTTATCGGCCTGACCCAGCAGATGGTCGAGGGCGAACTGCTCCAGATTCAGAAGCTGGGGCGGGCGGTCAGCGAGGCCGAGTATTACGACCTGATCTTTCGCAAAACCGCCTGCCTGTTTTCGGTTTGCATGCGGCTTGGCGCGGTGCTAGCCGGCGCCACGGAGGCCGAGGAGACAAGCCTGGCGACCTACGGACGAGCCGTCGGCCTGGCCTTCCAGATTGTGGACGATGTGCTGGATTTGACGGCCACCGAAGAGGTTCTGGGCAAGCCCGTAGCCAGCGACCTGCGCGAAGGCAAGGCCACTCTGCCGGTGATCCACTCGGTCAACCACGGCACCGCGGCCGAGCGCAGGACGATTCAGCGGGTTCTGGACGATCGCAGCTTTGAGAACGTCAGCCGCGAGAGGATTCGCGATATTCTGGCGCGAAACGGCTCGGTGGAGTATGCCATGGGAGTTGCCGACCGTTACGCCGAGCAGAGCCGCCAGGCGCTGGCCCAGTTTCCGGATACGGAGTTCAAGCGCGCCCTGCTCTGGGCGCCGGATTTCGTGGTGGCGCGGGAGAAATAGGCACTGTCGCCTTTTCCGTTGTTCTTTGTATACTGACCAAGGATGAGAAGATTGAGAGCCCAGCCGTTAACAATGATTTCAATGCCGAGGGAATTGTAAGGCTACAAATGATGGCTCCTGAGACATACCGCTTCCAAGAACTGACGATTCACGGCTTTCGACGCCTCTACGACGTTCAGTTGAACTTGCGGCCGCTATCCGTGATGATCGGGGCCAACGGGACAGGCAAGACGTCCATGTTAGATGTACTTTGGCTATTCGCGAAATCGGCGCAGGGTAAGCTAAGCGAGTCCATCTCCGACCTATCTGGATTGTCGAGCATACTAACCGATGACAGAGCCGAGGAATTGCTTCTCGGTATCTCCATGACGGTTCCCCATTATCAGCCGCTGAAATACTCTTTGAAGCTAAGACCGCAAAACGTCGCCTATGGAATCGATGAGGAGCGGCTCAGCCAGCAGCGATACGGGCACCCAGGTCCGTTCTTGCATATTGATTCACATGGCCCAGATATCAAGTATTATGAGTTGGACCAAAAGAACCTGATACGGCCAAATTGGGAGCAGAAACCGTTCGAGACCTCTTTATCGCAAGTTCCAAAGATGTTTCAGCAGCCAGAAGAGTTTCGCAATCGGCTTTCTTCTTCCACCTTTTACCATGTGTTGAATGTGGACCCACGATCGCGTGTGCGCCTGCCCCAGCCGATGCAGCCCGCAACGCTACCTGGCCGCGACGGCGAGGAGTTGGTTTCTTGTCTTTTTTACCTCCGGGAAGCTGACCGAAATAGGTTTGATGCCATTGAGGATGCATTGAGAGCCGCATTTCCACGCTTCGACCGGCTCGATTTTCCGCCAGTTGCAGCGGGAACACTGGCGTTGGCTTGGCGCGAGACGGGACTATCCAAGCCTCTCTATATGCACCAACTTTCCGAAGGCACTCTCCGTTTCTTGTGGCTGGCCACTCTGCTGCAAAGTCCTGGCTTGACAGCTCTTACATTGCTGGATGAGCCCGAGGTGAGCCTGCACCCGGAGTTGCTGAGTCTTCTCGCCGAAATGTTGCGCGAGGCCTCCAACCGGACGCAGCTTGTCGTTGCCACACACTCGGATCGTCTCATTCGATTTTTGCAACCTAAAGAAATTGTGGTGATGGATGCGGATGAGGATGGCATGACCGCGCTGAAATGGGCCGACGAACTCGACCTTGATGAATGGCTGAAGGATTACTCTCTCGACGAGTTATGGAGCAATGGCCGTCTGGGAGCACGCGCGTGAAGATCGCCATCCTCGTGGAAGGAACAACGGAGAAGGCATTTAAGCCTCACCTGATAGCTTTTCTCAAGACTCGCCTTGCTGACCGGATGCCCAGACTCGATTTCGTGCCCCAAGATGGCAGAATCCCAAAAGAAGACAAACTGCGCCGCACGGTCGAGAATCTTCTCCGCGGAAGGGAGCCGGCAGACGCGGTAATAGCCCTCACCGATGTGTACACCGGTACGCAAGACTTCCAAGACGCCGCGAACGCCAAGGCAAAAATGCAACAATGGGTTGGTCAGAACAGCCGTTTCTATCCCCACGCCGCGCAGCACGATTTTGAAGCTTGGCTCTTACCTTACTGGGACGAGATAAAGAAGGTGGCGGGAAGCAACCGAACGGCTCCAGCCGGACCGCCAGAGCAAGTGGACCATAATCAACCCCCTTCATACCGCATCAAAGAAGTCTTCCGGACCGGCTCGAAAGGTCGCGCCTATTCCAAGGTCTTGAACGCCACCCTGATCCTTCGCAACAAGGATCTGGCCATCGCCGCTGCGGTATGCCCGGAGTTGAAAGCCTTCTTGAATACGATTCTCACATTGAGCGGCGGTCAACCCATCTGATTCGAGCCGATGATTTCCCCGAAAGGCGACTCCGTGCCCGGAGAAGTTCTTCTGGCACCATCAGCGGCTCTCGACGATGTGCCCCATCTTCTCTTGCTTGGTGCGCAGGTAGCGCTCGAACGACTCCTGGGGCTCGACCTCGGCCGAGACGCGCTCGACCACCGCGATGCCGGCCGATTCAAGGGCGGCCACCTTCTCCGGATTGTTGGTGATGAGGCGGACCTGGGAGACGCCAAGCAGCTTGAGGACTTCGACGGGCAGCTCGTAGGCGCGGCAGTCGGCGGCAAAGCCCAATTCGACGTTGGCCTCGACCGTGTCCATGCCTTGATCCTGCAACTGGTAGGCCTTGAGCTTGGCCATCAGGCCGATGCCGCGGCCCTCCTGCTGCTCGTAAAGCAGGATTCCCGCGCCGGCCTCGGCGATGATTCCCAGAGCCATTTCGAGTTGCAGACGGCAGTCGCACCGGAGCGAGCTAAATACGTCGCCGGTGAGGCACTGGGAGTGGATCCGCACCACCGGCGGCGCGGCGTGAATGTCGCCCATCACGAGCGCGACAAGGCCCTCGGCTTCGCCGTCTTTGATTTCGTAGCCCCCCAAGATCGATGACAGGCCATGATCGCGCCCCGGATCCTCTCTGCTTCGCTCCACCTGCGCCGCGCTTTCGTCGCCAGGGGTCGCGGCCAGCGGCCGGCCTTTCAAAGCCCATGATGCGGAAGGCTCCCCAGCGGGTGGGGAAATCCGCCTCGGCAATCTTCTCCACGCTTTCAAATCCCATGAATTCATTTTACAGGGGGCAGGGATCAGGGGTTAGGGGCTAGAGATCAGGAATCAGTGATCCGGCGCCCAGCCTCATCCCATCACAACCACTGGCTGAAATAGCGTACCAGCCACGCGCTTGGCAATTCCCACCAGCTCCCGCTGCCCGGCAAAGACCTTCACCAGCGGCGCGCGGGAGAATTCAGGCAGATTGGCTTGTGCGCCGTTGCGCAGCCGCCCCAGCTCCATCGAGTCGCCAGTTACGGAGGGCATCTCCGGCAGCAGGCAGCGGGGGTGCACGCAAAGCTCCTCCAGCGCTTCCAGGTTCCCGGCCACCAGCTCCAGTTCCTTCAGCGTGTGCGCATCGGCGCGTGTGAACACCCCGGCCTGGGTTCGCCGCAGCCTGCCTAGATGCGCGCCGCACCCGAGATCCTGTCCCAGTTCGTGGGCCACCGAGCGCACGTATCCACCGGCGCTGATGCTCATGGTGAAGCTGGCCTCGGCGCCTTCGAGAGCGGCGATCTCAAAGCCGGCTATGCAGACCTTCGCCGGAGTCAATTCCACCGGCTTGCCTGCGCGCGCCAGCTTGTAGGCAGGCGTGCCGCCAATCTTCTTTGCGGAGAAGGCGGGCGGCATCTGCTCCATCTCGCCGTGGAACCGGCTCGCCGCCGCGCGCACCCTGGCGAGCGTCAGCGGCGGATTTAGCGCCTCCCAAAGGTCCGGCCCGTCAGCCTCGCCCTCGGCGTCGTAAGTGTCAGTCGAAAACCCTAAGCGGATCACCCCCTCATAACTCTTCTCGGAGGAGGAAAAGTACTGCGCCAGGCGCGTGAACTTGCCCAGCAACAGCGGCAAAACGCCGGTCGCCATGGGGTCCAGCGTGCCCAGATGGCCAATCGAGCGCTCGCCGGTAATCCTGCGCAGGCACGCAACCACGTCGTGGCTGGTCATGCCGCCCGGCTTGTCGACTACCAGAAGTCCATTCACGCTAGCGCCCGCTTACCTGACTCCACTCTAGTCTTGGCGGCGTGCATTGCGCCATCGGCCGCCCAACCAAAATCGCGGCGCTCAATTTTGGAAATTGACCTTTGCCAACTCGGCGCAAGGTTTCTATGCTAATGAATCATGGAACTGGACTTGGGCAGCATCGAGAAACCGGTTCGCATGTTGCGCAGATCGCTGAAACGCCTAACCGATGAGCCCCCGGTGGCGGAGGTTCACAATCTGCGGATTCACGCGCGCCGCGTTGAGGCGCTGGCCGCCGCCCTGATGCCCGGAGACAAGAAGCTGATGCGCCGCTTGATGAAGGCGATCAGGCCAATGCGCAAAGCCGCAGGCGACGTGCGCGACATGGATGTATTGGCCGGCAAGGCGCTCGCGCTGTCCAGGCATCGCCGCGACCATTCCGTGGTGTGCCTGATCGAGTATCTAAGTGCAATGCGGATTGAGAGCGCCCGCGAGCTCCTCGATACGATTGCCGAGCAGCGCAGCAATGCCCGGCGCAACCTGAAACAACTCTCAAAGCAGATCGAAAAGCGGATCGACGGGAAAAGGGTACGCGCAATAACCGAGGCCGCCTCCGGTGGACCGAGCGGTGAGGCGGCGATGAGGCTTGTCGATGAACTTGGCCGCTGGCCAGAGTTCGACGAGGAGAATCTCCATGCATTCCGCATCAAGGTGAAGGAGTTGCGCTATCTGCTTCAACTTACCCATTGTGCAGAACTGAAGTTCGTGCGTGCTTTGGGCAAGGCAAAGGAACAAATTGGCGATTGGCACGACTGGCATCAACTGGCGAAGATCGCGGCCAAGGTGCTCGACCCTCAAGACGATCGCCCGGCGCTGGAGAAGATCGACAAGATTGAAAGGGAAAAGCTTGATCGTGCGCTTGCCGCGGCTCGCGCGATGAAGATGCGTTATCTGAGCCGCTATGCGCAGACCGGAAAAGCGACCGGCTCGAAGACGGCTTCAAATCCCGCGCAGACCCGCAATTGAACACGGGAAGCGGCTACACTTCGCCCGAGCCAGACTGGCGCACCAGCGAGAGAAACTCCAGCCGCGTCTCCTTCTGGCGGAAGCAGCCCACCATGGCCGAGGTGACCGTGGATGAGTGCTGCTTCTCAATGCCCCGCATCATCATGCACAGGTGGCGGGCCTCAATGACCACGCCCACACCCTGCGGCTCGATGGCCTCGTGAATGGCGTCGGCGATTTGCCGCGTCAACCGCTCCTGTATCTGAAGCCGGCGCGCAAAGACCTCGACCAGGCGGGGAATCTTGCTGAGCCCAATCACCTTGCCCTTGGGGATGTAGGCGACATGCACCTTGCCGAAGAAGGGCAGCATGTGATGTTCGCAGAGCGAGAAGATCTCGATGTCCTTGACGATCACCATCTCGTCGTAGTCTTCGTCGAAGAGCGCTCCGCGCAGGATCGTGGCCGGATCTTCGCTGTAACCCTTGGTCAGAAAGGCCATCGACTTCTCAACCCGCGCAGGCGTGTCCAGCAGGCCGTCGCGGCTCGGATCCTCGCCAAAGCGGCTCAGAATCTCGCGCAGCATCTCTTTGGTGCTGAATTCGCTCAGCCCTTCGTCCAACCGTACCGCTCTGCGAATGCCCTTGCTCACTGCAATCGGCTGCGCCATGATCCTCATCCCTCCCGCCCTGGGGAATAGGGCGAACTGCGTCCTTCGTTTCAAGAATTCTGCGTCAACTCAGCAAAGCCAAATCACTCGCCGGAGTACTCGAAGAAGTTGTTCTCTGTTTCCTCGACCCGTACGCGCGCCAGCCTTGCTGGGGCAACCGCTCCATCGAGCAATTCGAAGACCGCTCTACAGAGATTCTCCGTGGTCGGCACGAGATTCGCAAATATGGGGTCCAGACTCAGGTTGGCGTGGTCGAATCGCTCCAGAACCCGGCTGCGCACGGCCTCGTCGAGTGCCGCCATGTTCACCACCATGCCGGTTTCCGGGTTGACCGCGCCGCCCACGAGCACTTCAACCACGTAATTGTGTCCATGCCCCCTGGGGTTGTTGCACTTGCCGTAGGCCGCCCGGTTTTCTTCCGGCGAGAGCGCATCCGTGTGCAGCCGATGGCTGGCGGAGATCGAGTAGCGGCGGCCAAAGCATGCCTTTTCCCGTTCGGCGCTCACAAGCCGCCTCGGTACTCGGCGAAGATCTCCGGCGTCTCGTAGATGCGAACCCGGCTCAGCCGCGCGCCACCGGCTTCCGTCAGCGCCGGCTCCAGCCTCTTCCAGGCCGCAATGGCCAGGTTCTCCGTGGTCGGAATCAGCTTCTCCCCGGCAAACTCCGGAACATCCAGGTTGAGGTGGCGATGGTCCCAGGCATCCAGGACCTCGCGCTCGATCGCGTCCCTGAGCCACTTCAAATCGACCACAAAGCCGGTCACCGGATCGGCTTCGCCGGCCACCGTGACCTCCAACGTGTAATTGTGGCCGTGCCCGGCGCGGCGCGAGCAGCGGCCGAAGACCTGCTCATTCTTCTCGGCGGTCCACGCGCTGTTCCAGTAGTAGTGCGAGGCGGAGAAGGTAGCGCGCCGTGTTAGATAAATCATTTCATCCCTCACTGGAGAAGATGATCGATTCCCGGCCAAGGCTTCACACTTTGAGCGTTTGAATTGTAGTTCCGAGTCTCAAGCTCTCCTATGCCGGCATTATGTTGTTCGAAGACGACAACCGCAGGACCGACCAATAGCGCGGCCATCGCACCTGCTGCGGGTTCCGGTCGAAAGGGTTGGGAACCGCAAAACTCGATTACGAAACCCAATCGAGGGCCTTTACCCTGGATAACTTCTGCCCTTCCAGTTCACCTGCTTCAGGATTCGATGCTGAAACCAGCTGCGGTAGAGCAGCGCCACAAACAGCGGCAGGCCCAACGGCGAGAGGGCGCAGTCAATGAAGGGAAAGTTGGACTTTGCCACCCGCGCATAAAACCGGAAGAGCGTCCGCAGCCACAAGAGCGCCAGCACCCACCCCGCGCCCAGCCATTGCAACGAATGCAGGGCCAAGCGGTCGTTCCATAGCTCGAATGCCAGCACCGGCAACCCCGCAAGCAGCAGAAGATCGAGCGCCCGCCACACGGCCAACGCCAGCGAATTGTCGAAGAGAAGCGCCAAGTTCTTTGTCCAGCCCTCGACCATCGCCCCTGTCGTCCGGTACATGCGCGCGGCCAGGGCGTCGTCCGCATAGCGAAAGCGCAATCCAACATTGCGCCGCTTGGCCAGGAAGGCCAGCTCCACGTCCTCCAGCACATTTGCCGCCACCGAGGCGTGGCCGCCGGTGCGCCGGTAAGCCTCGCGCTCGACCAAAAGAAACTGCCCGTTGGCGGCGGCGATCCGAGCCTTCGGGTCCGAGACTTTGGCCGGCGGATAAGCCAGCGCCAACTCGCAGAAGACCAGCGGCATCAATGACCGCTGCGCCAGTCCGCTGACGATCTGCCGCGGCGAATAGCTCAGCATTCCCACCCCATGCCGTTGAGCTTCATGGATGGCTCTGCGCAGGTCTCCCGGCTCGTGAATGGTGTCCGCGTCGGTAAACAGCAGCCACCGTCCCCGCGCCTTGCGGGCCGCCGTCCAAACGGCATTCGCCTTCCCCGTCCAGCCCTGTTCCAGCTTGCCCGCGCTCAGCACCGTTACGCCACGAAAGCCGCGCGCAATTTCGGCGGTGCGGTCCGCCGAGTGGTCGTCCACCACAATCAGTTCCCAGTCTTTGCCCAGCTTGAAGATCTCCTCCGACTGGCTCACCAGCGACTGAAGGCAGGCGCCGAGACAATCCTCTTCGTTCCGCGCCGGAACAACGACCGTCAGTTCGATCAGTTCCTCCGGTTCCGGCTGGTCGAAGACCGTCCCCGCAGCCCATCCCCAGCGGCCCGGCACGGCGACATGCGTTCCAGGCTCGCCCGCAAGCCCGAGCATCGGCGTGTACCCGCCAGTCGCAGCCGCCGGTCTGTCATCGCTCATGGCGCTTTGCCCTCTTGCGGAATCCTGGTGGAAGTGCCGGGAGGCGCATCCAGGAACAAGGCGATCGCTTAATACCAGCCAGCACTCCCGGCTGGCCAGGCCGACGCCTACCATCCCATCGAGAAAGTCAGAGCTGCCGAAAAACCATCCCTCGGCGGCTAAAGCCAATCGTTTCTGGTCAGCCACTTACGGCACGGCTGAAGCCGTGCCCTTTCAAGACCAGAGTTCCACCGCAGGCTGATATGCGCGCAGGCCTTCTGCTCGTATTATAAGGAAGTGCGTTCCCCTCGCTTGCTGACATTTTTGCTGCTCATGCTGCTGGCGCTCATCCCCGCCTGCGACCGCGGCGCGCATCCCGCCCAAACCGGCCAAGTCGCCCCCGACTTCACCGTTTCCGACGGAACCACGTCCGTCCATCTGGCCAGCTATCGGGGCCGTGTGGTCCTGCTCAACTTCTGGGCCTCCTGGTGCGAGCCATGCGTCGTGGAGCTGCCCTCGCTCCTCGGTCTTCACCACGACCGGCCCGATCTGGTGATCCTTGCCGTCTCCATCGACGAGGATCCCGATGCCTACAGCCGCTTCATCGCCCGCCGCCACGTTGACCTGACGACCGTCCGCGACCCAGCCCAGAGCGCGGCCAAGCTCTATCACTCCGAAGCGTGGCCCGAGACCTACGTCATCGACCGCCAGGGCATCATCCGCCGCAAGTTCATCGGCGCCCAGGACTGGTCAAGCCCCGAGGTCCGCGCCTATCTCAAAAGCCTGTGAGCCTCAACGCCGCCTCAATGGTCTTGAGTGGCAGCAGCAGCGATAATGGCGC